>DATBJG010000327.1:0-3235 GCA_036556585.1 Vicinamibacterales bacterium | reverse complement strand
CGTTCGGATCGTTCGGGGCGTTCGGAACGTTCGACGACGTTCGGATCGTTCGGATCGTTCAGGGCAGTGCAAGAGCTATGAGCTCAGGTACGGGGTCGCCGCCGACGGTCAGTGCGATGTACTGCTTTCCGCCGAGCAGATAAGTCATCGGCGTCCCGATTGCCATGCTTGGAAGGTCCACCCACGCGAGTTCCCGGCCGGTCGTCTTGTCACGTGCGACCAGTCTCGGACCATCGTTCGTGCCCCCGGACGACAACGCGCTCATTAGTAGCGTCTTTGTCAGCAACGGTCCACTCGTGCCGCTGTCACCACCCAGCGGAGGGAGATTGAGGCCTTTCAGCATGGGGTGATTCCGCACACCTTTTCCGTTACCAAGCGGCACCATCCAGGTATGCACGCCCGTGTTCATGTCGATTGCCGTCATACGCGAGTAAGGGGGCTTGAACAGCGGCAACCCCTGAGGCATCGACGGAAATGCGCCACCTTCCCTCACCTCCAGATAGCGCAAGTTGGTCTTCTCAGTGGGACCAGGTGCACGCAGTCGGAATACCGAAAGGGCGTTCCGAGAGGGGACGTAAAGAATACCGGTCTCGGGATCGACGGCCGCACCCGACCAGTTTGCGCCACCACCGGCACTCGGGCGCGCGAGCGTGCCTTGCGTACCGCCAGGGACGACCAAAGACGGCGGTGTGTACAACGGCCCGATGCGAAAATTCTTGACAGCCTTTTCCGCAAGCGCGCGAATCTCGGGCGTGAAATCAACCAGATCGTCGATACTCACACCCTGATACTCGAACGGCGGCGGTTTGGTCGGGAAGGGCTGCGTCGGCGATGCTCGCTCGCCTGGAACATCCGACGGCGGCACGGGTCGCTCCTCGATTGGCCAGATGGGCTTGCCCGTTACACGGTCGAACGTGAACACGAAGCCCTGTTTGGTGACCTGCGCGACGGCTTTGATCCGCTGGCCGTCAACAGTAATGTCGAGAAGATTCGGGGCGGCAGGCAGGTCGTAATCCCAGAGACCGTGGTGGACGAACTGGTAGTGCCAGATCCGTTTGCCCGTCTCGACATCGAGACACACCAGCGTCTCCGCAAACAAGTTATCGCCAGGCCGATGACCGCCGTAATAGTCGGGGGCGGCCGTGTTGAGCGGAAGGTAGAGATATCCAAGCTCTTCATCGGCGCTGAAGATCGTCCATCCACTTACCTTGCCGGTATACGCCCACGAATCATCCTGCCAGGTTTCATTTCCTGCCTCGCCCGGCGGCGGGATGGTCTTGAACACCCACTTCAACTTGCCGGTACGCACGTCCCAGCCACGCGTCCATCCGGGAATCTGTTCTTTTGTAATGTTGTATGACGAGATCGAGGCGGGCGTGACGATCGTGTTTCGCACGACAATCGGCGGCGACTGCACAGAATAGGTCAGTGCGTTCAGCCAGTCCCGGGAACCACGAACGGCCTGCGGCAGCCCGTCCATGAGATCGACACGGCCGCGGGTTCCGAAGCTCTCTATGGGATAGCCGGTCTTCGCATCAACGGCGACCAGATACCCATCTCCTGTACCCCAGAAGACACGTTCTTCCTTGCCATCAGTCCAGTAGGCCACTCCGCGCTGATTCCAGCGCGCGCTCATGGTGGTCGTACCCTTCTCGTAGCTTTTGGGGTTATAGATCCAGATGGTCTCACCCGTGCGGGCGTCGATGGCAGCACCAACCGAGGTTGGCGTGTTGAGGTAGAGCTTCCCGCCGACCATAAGCGGAGTTGCCTTGAAGTTCGTCACGAACGGTGCGGCACCGTCTCGCCAACGTTTGGGATCGTCTTTCGTCAGCTGCTCGAAGATGTACTTCGAGTTCGCCCACACCTCTCCCCCGCCCGGAACGGTCATGCTGAGAAAAGCGTCAGCAGACTTCCATCGCCAGGCAATTTTCAGTTGGCTGAAGTTGTTCCCGTTGATTTGATCGAGCGGCGAGTACTTCGAGTTGCCCAGGTCTCCGCCGTAGAAAGGCCACTCACCGTTGGTCTTCGCTCCATGCTGGGCCTGGGCGGAATGGAATACCGCAGCCGCAAGCGCAAACGCCAACAACCCGCGCGGCCAACGCCGACGTCTTGATGTTGCCATGCGACTTTTTTTGACGCCTCAGCGACCCTCGGCCCGTTCGCGCTCGCGCGCAAGCTCGGCGCGCGATTGCGGACCAAATCGCGCTCCGCTGGCGGTCACCGCAGACGTGACGTAACCACCCTCCGATCCGTCGCGATGCGGCGCGACGGAAACGGTTATCGTGTCGCCGACTTTGATCATGTTGGCGCGATAACCCGCCCGATACATGTTGTTGGTGCTGTGACCTTCGAACTCGATTTCCCGCTCTCCCTTCGCGTCCTTCACCTGCAGCACCAGTCTCATGTGCGGGTTGATGGCCTGGAATTTCTTGACCACGCCGGTAATCGTCACCGATTTTGTAAAGTCGAACTGGACGGCCGAGTGATGCGCCGCAGCAGATGAACCGAAGACGCTGACCATCGCGACTGCGACGAGCAATATACGTACGGGTGTCATGTCTGAACTCCTCGTGTCGGCGGGTCTAAAGACCCGCCGCTACGTTTCTTGAGCGGAAGACCCGCCGCTACGTTTCTTAGGCGGAAGACCCGCCGCTACTTCTTAGCCTTTTCTTCCAGCTGCTCGAGATGCTTCCGCCATCCTTCCTCGGCACACTCGTACGGCAGCAGATGGCCGTTGGGCACGAGCGCCCATTTCTTTTCGACCACAACAGGCTTCGTGTAAAAGACCGGATCGGTCATGGTCATCTCGGCCACCAGAACTTTCCGACCGTCCGCTCCGGTCGTCAGCCGGTATCGCTCGACAATGTGCGCCTGATCGCTGTGCGCGTATTGCTGATCAACCTGCTCGACCAGATGCGTCGTCTCCACCACGAGCGTGTCTCCTTCCCAGCGACCGCTCGAATGGCCATTCCGGCCCGGAAGGCGATCGGCCTCCGGCACAATCCGGCTGCCAAGGTAAACCCGCCGAATCTCGCTGTGCGCTTCATACACGATGATGAGCTGCTCGGGGCGTTGATGGATCTCCATCGGATAACCGCCAGAGCCCAGCATCGATCCAGGCATTCCGGTGCCCAGACAAAAACCGCCTGGAGTGTCGCCGCGCGGGTCAACGAGCGCGCGATACGCCGCGATTTTCTTCTTCGCCTCCTCGGTGAAAGGCAAGTCCGGCCTCACG
>DATBJG010000326.1:0-6647 GCA_036556585.1 Vicinamibacterales bacterium | reverse complement strand
ATCAGGCCATGTATCGGGTAAAAGATGCAGGCAAGAACGGCATTCTGGTAGCCTTCGCCGACGGCGTGGTCGTCAGCAGCGAGGATCGATGAGCCTTCGTTCTCTGTTTTCGCTTTTTTCGAGCGATCTTGCGATCGACCTGGGAACCGCGAATACCTGCGTGTACGCCCGTGGCAAGGGCATCGTCGTCAACGAGCCGTCCATCGTGGCCATCAACAAAATCAACGGTCGCGTGGAGGCGGTCGGACGAGATGCCAAGGAGATGCTGGGACGCACACCTGGCAACATCGTTGCAATCAAACCGATGAAGGACGGGGTCATTGCCGACTTTGAAGTGACCGAGAAAATGCTGACGTACTTCATCAAGAAGGCGCACAACCGCAACGTCTGGGTGCGCCCGCGCATCGTCATTGGTGTCCCGTCGGAGATCACGCAGGTCGAGAAGCGAGCGGTCAAGGACAGCGCGTACCGAGCCAAGGCGAGCGAGGTTCACCTCGTCGAAGAAGCCATGGCGGCGGCCATTGGTGCCGGGATGCCTATTACGGAACCGTCGGGAAACATGATTGTCGATATCGGCGGCGGGACGACAGACATCGCGGTGATCTCCCTCGCCGGGATCGTGTACAGCAAAGCCGTGCGTGTGGCCGGCAACGAAATGGACGAAGCGATCATCCAGTACATCAAGAAGACGTACAACCTCCTCATCGGCGAGCGCACGGCGGAGCAGATCAAAATGGAAATCGGCTCTGCCTTCCCGATCGAAGAGCGGATGACGATGGAGATCAAGGGACGGCATTTGATCGAGGGCGTTCCCAAGACGATAACGATTTCGGACGAAGAGATTCGCGAAGCACTGGCCGAGACCGTCAACGTGATTGTCGATGCGGTGCGCGTGGCGCTCGAACGGACACCGCCAGAATTGTCAGCCGACATTGTCGATCGCGGCATCGTGTTAACGGGAGGCGGAGCGTTGCTCAAGAATCTCGACAAGCGCCTTCGCGAAGAGACAGGACTGCCGTTGGCGATGGCCGAAGATCCGTTGTCGTCGGTCGTGCTGGGCGCGGGCAAAATGCTGTCGGACTTCAATTTGTTGAGGAAGATCTCCATTGATTAATCGTCAACCCGTCCGGCTGAAGCCGGACGCTACTTGAGACACATGTCAGATCGTGTAGTTCGTCGAGCGTCCGGCTGTAGCTGGACGTGGGTGACAGCTGACAGCTGACAGCTGATGGCTGAAGGCTGATGGCTGACGGCTCCTATGGCTCTTCCTGATATTCGCCAGCGCGGGCGATTTCTCTTTGGCGCCGTTGTGCTGGCGCAGATCATCTTGATCTCGGCGCAGGTCAATTCGCGGGCTGGTGTGCCCGTGCTCGAACAAGTGACGTTCGGGATTTTTGCCGAGGTCCAGCGGGCGGCGTCCGGGACCGCCACGTTCCTCAAGGGGGGCTGGACCGGGTACGTGGCTCTTCGAGGGGTTCAGGCGGAGAACGCCGAACTCAAGACGCGTCTCGATCAGCTTCAAATCCAGCTTCAGGAGCAGCGCGCCCTCGCGGAACGGACCCAGCAGCTCCAGAAGCTTCTCGACCTGCGCGACCGCGTCCACCTTCCCACGACGGCGGCCGACATCATCGGGCTGGGCGCCAGTCCTGACTTTCAGACGGTGACGATCAGCAAGGGCACTGCCGATGGTGTGAAAAGCGACATGGCGGTTCTCTCGCCTGCGGGCGTGGTGGGCCGAATCGTCACGCCCAGCGGGCGAGCCTCCAAAGTCCAGTTACTGGTCGATCGCAACGCGGCGGCCGGAGCTCTCGTGGAGCGAAGTCGAGCCCAGGGTGTCGTGCTGGGCACGGGCGAGGCGATTCTGCGCATGGAATACGTCGCGGAACTCGGTGACGTTCAACCGGGCGATACGATTGTCACTTCTGGTGTCGATGGGATCTATCCCAAGGGCTTCGTGATCGGCCAGGTGGCGACCGTCGAGCGCAGAGGCGGGGCGTACAAGACCATCACGGTGAGACCGGCTGTGGATGCACGTGACCTCGAAAGTGTCCTGGTCGTCCTCGCTCCACCGGTGGTGACGCCCGAAGGCAACGAATGAAGACGGCGGGGGTCTTCCTCGCCATCGCGATGGCGCTGGCGGTCCAGACAATGCTGGCGCGATTGGAGATCAAAGGCACGGGTGCAATCGACCTCGTGCTGGTGGTGGTTGTTTATGTTGCGCTGGTTGCCGGCCCCGTCGCGGGGCTTCTGGCGGGAGCGCTCGGCGGGCTCACCCAGGATTGCCTGTCGGCAACCGGCGTGGCCGCCGTTTCGGCCACCGGCGCGATTACGCTTGCCAAAGGGATCATTGGCGTTGGTGGGTTGGCCAAAACCGTCGTGGGTTTCGGTGCCGGCGTGCTCGGCACACAATTCATCGTGACGGGGTTCGTGCCACGCCTGGTGGTCTTCTTTTCAGCAACGCTGGTCCATGCGATCATTTTCCTGGGGTTGTCGGTGCTGCTCGATTTTCGGTTGACGTCGGTGCCCTATGCGGCGGTTCTGACGCAGGCGGCCGCCAACGCGGCCATCGGCGGTGTCGCATTTCAGTTGATTGAAGGGTTTCCCGGGTTTCTCGAACGAAGGCGTGCCATGCGGGGACGGGTTGGCAGACACTTATAAGTGGTCAGTGGTCAGTGGTTAGTCTATGAATGAAGATCGCCGCCGTATTGCCTTTCGACTTGGGGTTCTCCAGTACACCGTGGTCGTGGTGTTCTCGGCGCTGACCCTGGGATTCTGGTTTTTCCAGGTCGTCCAGCACGACAGGTACGAGGAACTGGCTGCGAACAACCATCAGCGGACGCTCGCCTTGCGGGCTCCACGAGGGATGCTGTTCGATCGCAACGGTAAGGTTCTCGTCGAAAATCGCAGCTCGTTTACGATTTCGATCCTGCGCGAGCACACCAAGAACATGGATCACACGATCCGACTGCTTTCGACGATCGCGGGCCTCGACGAACACGAGGTGCGTGAGATCGTACAGCGGTACAAACGGGAGCCGGCGTATCGGCCGATTCTCGTTGTCGAAGATGCCACGCTGGCGCAGGTGGCAGCTGTCACGGCCCGCCGACTGGATTTCGAGATGCCAGACGTGGTCGTCGAAGAGGTGCCGACGCGCAAGTATCCGACCGATGCGCTTGCCGCGCATTTGATTGGCTACGTCGGGGAAGCCGGCGAGAAGCAGGTGAAGGCCGAAAATCTTTCACTCGGGGCCATTGTCGGGCAATCCGGCGTGGAGAAGGCCTACAACACCCTGTTGATGGGAGAGGATGGCGCCCGGCGCGTGGTGGTCAATAGCGTCGGTCGCGAGATCCGGACGCTCGAAGAAATCCAGCCGAAGGACGGCCGCCGCGTGCAGTTGACGATTGACTACGACATGCAGCGCGCCGCAGAGGAGGGGTTCCGGCAACTCGGCTACTACGGCGCGGCGGTCGTCATAGACCCGCGGACCGGCGAAGTGCTCGCGTTTACCAGCCTGCCGGCCTACGATCCCAACGATTTCACTGGCGCGGGCATCACGCCGGCGACGTGGAGTGCGCTCAACACAGATCAGCTGAAGCCACTGCAGAACCGTGCGATCCAGGGCCGGTATTCTCCAGGATCGACGTTCAAGATTGTCGTCGCGACGGCCGCGCTGGAAGAAAAGCTGATTACGCCTGATTTCAAGGTGAGCTGTTCCGGCGCCGGGACGTTCTACGGGCGCAGTTTCAAGTGCTGGAAGGCCGGCGGGCACGGCACCGTCGATCTGCAACATGCGCTCGAGCAGTCGTGCAACGTGTACTTCTACACCGTCGGCAACATGCTGGGTGTCGATCGGATACACAAGTGGGCCGAACTGCTGGGCATCAGCGAAAAGAGCGAAATCGATCTGCCGAACGAGGTTCAAAGCATCATCCCGTCGACCGAGTGGAAACGCCGAACGACGGGTGAGAAGTGGTACGCGGGCGAAACGATCTCGGTGGCGATTGGTCAGGGCGCCGTTTCGGTGACGCCCGTTTCGATGGCTGTCATGATGTCAACCGTGGCGAATGGCGGGACCCGCTGGGCCCCGCGGCTCATCAAGGCTATCGACGAAGGGCAGGGGTGGAAGCCATTTCCGGTGTCTGAGCCGCTGTCGAAGGTGTCCATGGCGCCGTCGACCGTCCAGGCCGTGCACCAGGGATTGTGGCTGGTGGTCAATGCTGCCGGGACGGGGGGCCGCGCGCGGATCGTCGGGCGTGACGTGTCAGGCAAGACCGGCACGGCCCAGGTCATCTCGTTGGAAGGTGGCCGTGCAGCGGCCGGGCGCACCGCGAAGGATCTGCGAGACCACGGATGGTTCGTGTTCTTCGCACCGCGCGACAACCCCGAAGTGGCCGGTGTCATCTTCGCGGAGCACGCCGAGCATGGCTCGAGCGCGGCTCCCATTGCGAAATACGTGATGGAAACCTACTTTGCGAAGAGGGACGGGCAGCCGCTCCCGGTGTGGCCCAAGACGACTGCGCCTTCCGTTGCACCTCCAAGCGACGTCCCCCCGGCCCCCGCCGTCGTGCAGAACACCCCGAGTGCAATTTCAGGAACGAACTGATGGCCTTGCTGATGACTGAACCGGGTGAACGCGCAGATCAAGATCCGGAGCGTAAGCGACCCCTCGACGACGCTCGGGTCGTCCTGAGCGGAGTCGAAGGGCGCCGGCAGTGCATGGGGGTGGGCCACCTTCGCCAAGGCTTCGGCGCCCAAGGGCCAGGGGCTGCTTCACTTAGAGCTCGTTGAGCCGAAACACGCCGAGCGACAAGGGTCGCGAGGTACAGGTCGTGGGGGTGGGACCCCACGACAAACTGAACAATGTTTGAACGTCGTCTTTCTCACCACCTCGACTGGCTGCTTCTCAGCGCGACGCTGATCCTGAGCTTCATCGGCGTCGCGATGATCTACAGCATCACCGGCGGGGGTGCCAACTCCCAGCTTTACGTGACGCAGCTGTACGCGATCGTGCTTGGCGGGATCATGCTGATGGTGTGTCTGATCATCGACTACCGGACGCTCACCGACAAGTCACACCTGATCTACCTCGTGATTCTGGGCATGCTGATCTACGTGCTGTTCTTCGGGTCGACGAGCAAGGGCGCCCAGCGCTGGATCTCGTTTGGTGCGTTCAATCTTCAGCCTTCGGAGTTCGCCAAGATCGCGGTGGCGCTCGGGTTGGCGAAGTTCTTCGGAGAGAACCGTCGTGGCGCCCCGAACATGGGTGATTTGCTCGTCGCGGGCGGGTTGACGATTCTTCCGTGTATTTTGATCGCGCAGCAGCCCGACCTTGGTACGGCCATCACGCTGCTGCCTATTTTCGGGGGTGTGGCATTTGTCGCGGGCATGCGTCTTCGCATCCTCGGCATTGCGTTGATTGTGGCAGTCGTGATGACGCCGGTCGTCTGGCAGTGGGGCTTGCGCGATTATCAGAAGAGCCGCATCTCCACGTTTTTCGACCCGGCTCAGGATCCGCGGGGTTCGGGGTACCAGCAGATTCAGGCGCAGGTGACCGTCGGATCCGGCGGGCTGTGGGGGAAAGGGTTTACGAAGGGCACTCAAGGCCAGTTTCGATTTCTCCCGGAAGCCCAGACGGACTTCGTTTTCTCGGTGCTGGCCGAGGAGCAGGGATTTGCCGGGGTGCTGGTGGCCCTGGGGCTGTACTTGTTTATTATCGTTCGCTCGATTGAGGCAGCCCGGCTGGCCAAGGACCGCCTGGGCGCCTACCTGGTCATTGGGCTACTCTCTGGCATCACGTTTCAGGTGATTTACAACGTGACGATGTCTGTGGGCCTGGCCCCTGTGAAAGGCCTGCCGTTGCCGCTGATGAGCTACGGCGGGTCGTCGATGATTGCCACGCTGGCAAGCATCGGGCTGATTTTGAACGTCAGGATGCGTCGATTTACGAATTGAGCAGCCCACGACGAGGCTGATTCACGACTGCGGCGAGTTTCGCGAGACCGGGCGGTCCGCCCTCGCCAACAAATCAAATGTCCGTGATTCTATTGCTGCCAGGTTTTGTGCTGGAGAAGTGGATGAGCGTTGGCTTGATCCAGGCGCTCATAGCCGTTCTTCCCGCCAGGCGTGCGACTGGACGCGCGGACAGGAGTCTATCGCATGACCAAAGAGATGATCATCTCTTCGAACGGTCACGAAACACGTGTGGCCATTCTCGAAGAGGATCAGGTAACCGAAATTTTCATCGAACGCGAACGCCAGCGCGGCGTCGTCGGCAATGTTTACAAAGGCCGAGTGTCCAAAGTCCTCCCTGGCATGCAATCCGCGTTCATCGACATTGGGCTCGAACGTGACGGGTTTCTCTACGTCTCTGATGTAATCGACACGATCGAAGAGTTCGAACGCCTCGAGGCGGGCGACGAAGAGGACGAGAAGGAAAAGAACGGCAACCTCACCGAGCCCGCCGTCGGCAATGGCGCTCCCGCCAGGGAGCGCAGCGCGGGTGGCGACCGCGGACGCGGACGCCAGCGACCTCCCCAGCCCAAGATTGAAGATCTCCTCAAGGAAGGCCAGGAGATCATTGTCCAGGTTGCCAAAGAACCGCTGGGCACCAAGGGCGCCCGTCTCACGTCGCACGTCACGCTTGCCGG
>DATBJG010000325.1:0-4329 GCA_036556585.1 Vicinamibacterales bacterium | reverse complement strand
ACGTTGTCGACGGGTTCCTGGTACGCCGGAACATTCACCCCGGGATCATCGCACAGGAAATTTGATTATGAAGGGCTTCGATGCGACGATCGGAGGCCGCCAGCCCCCTGAGGGCGGATCGACCGATTTGATGGCACACGAAGGCATCGTCAGTCCGCGACTCAAGCAGGCCCTCGAGCTGGCAATTCGGCTGCATGGCAACGAGACGCGCAAAGAGAGCCCTGTGCCGCTCCTCGCACATCTGCTCGGCGTGTGTGCCCTCGTCCAGCATGACGGCGGGACCGAGGAGGAAGCGATTGCCGCGCTCCTTCACGACTCGCTCGAAGACAAGCCGGAGCTCATCACCGTTGACGACATTGCCGGCCGGTTTGGAAAGCGTGTGGCTGAGATAGTGACCGTCGCAACCGATACGGCACCGGACTATCGTGGCGGGCAGAAAGGACCCTGGCGGCAGCGTAAAGAGCGCTACCTCGAGACGATTCGTACATCGGATCCGAGTCTGTTGCGCGTGACTGTTGCCGATAAGGTGGACAACCTGCGCGCGATCCTCTCCGACTATGCGCGGCTGGGAGAGCTCTTCTGGGCCCGATTCAGTGCGCCGAAGCGCGATCAGCTCTGGTACTACCGGACGGCGCTCGAGGCGTATCGAACGAGCGGGTTTACGGGCGCCCTGCTGTTGGAGCTCGAGCGGCTGGTCCGGCAACTGGAAGACCTTTCCCGACGTGAGGAACGGAAATAAATCGGACTGGAACCCGGGTATCCGCACGATAGCGCGGTCGCTCCGAATGCGATAATCTGATGCGGCGCCGGCTGCATCCGGCGCTGCACAAGGGCGCGGCTCGGAGACCGTGAGGGCCACCACCATGTTCCTGAGACTGACGGTCGTCGTTCTCCTCGTCGTTGCCGTTTCTGCCCAATCCACGACATCTGGCGACGCGCTTTTCGCAGCCCTTCAGCGTGGGGCCCTCAGCGAAGTCGAGCGCCTGCTTGCAGGCGGCGCGAGTCCAAAAGCCGTGGACAGCGAAGGAACTCCTGCGCTGATGGCCGCGACGCTTTTTGGCGACGCCCGCATGGTGGAGCTTCTGCTCAAACATGGCGCCGACCCGAATCAAGCCAATCCGGCCCGGGCCACGGCGCTGATGTGGGCCGCGCCCGATATCGACAAAGTGCGACTCCTTCTCGCCCGAGGCGCCGACGTCAACGCACGGTCGGAATCTGAGCGCACTCCGCTGCTCGTCGCTTCCTCACTACCGGGCACAGTGGGGGTGCTTCAATTGCTCCTCGAGCGCGGGGCCGATCTGCGCGCGCAGGATCGAGCGGGCGCGACGGCGCTTTCGCTTGCCGTGCGATCGTCCGATATCGAAGTGGTTCGTTTCCTCGTAGAGCGGGGTCTGGATCCGAAAGCGCTTTCAGTTGGCGCGCGCCGGGTTGGCATTGCCCGCTACGACTTGCCGACCGCGGAATACCTGATCGCCCACGCGCCCACACCCGCCGAGGATCTGTTGGGCGCGGCCGCGACCTGGCAACCCACCGAGCTCGTGTCCCGTTGGATTGGATTGGGAGGGAATGTCAACGCGATCGTGCCCGGGCAATACGCGAAAACGCCGCTCATGACGGCTGTCGCGTCGGAGGCTGAAGGTGCGGAGACGTTGAAGCTGCTGCTCGATCGGGGGGCGGATCCCAACGCGCGGACAACGGAAGGGGAGACGGCGCTCGATTGGGCAATCTACAAGGGGGACAAGGCAAAAATTGCCGTCCTGGAGAGTCATGGTGCGACCCGCGGTAACGGACCACGACGGGAGGAGATTGCTCCGCCGGCGAAGGGCGGCATTGCCGATCCCCGGATATCGCTGACCAAGAGCATCAGCCGGGTGCTCGAGGTCGCGCCATCTTTTCGAGGAAAGACATCCTGCATTTCGTGTCATCACAACACGTTGCCGGCAATGGCTGCCGCGACGGCCAGAAGAAAAGGCATCGAGATCGATCGAACTCGTGCGCGCGCCAATATCGACGACCTGCTTGGGTTCTTCAAGAGCGCGTCCACCCGGATGATGCTGGGCGATCCGGCCGTTGGTGGTGAAGCGCTGACCACGGGCTATGCGCAGCTCGGGCTGGCGGCGGAAGGGCATCCACCCGACAACATCACCGCAACGATGACGCACTGGCTGCTTGCGCGTCAGATGCCCGACGGGCGCTGGCTGGGCAACGGCCTCAACCGCCCGCCGTCGGAGTACAGCACGATCAGTCACACCGCGATCGCCGTCGGCGGTTTGATTTCGTATCCACTGCCAGGGCGGAGAGCGGAGACGCTGCACCACCTCGGGCGGGCCCGCGAATGGCTGCTGGCCGCGCAAGCGAAGTCGGCTGAGGAGCGAGCCATGCGCCTCATGGGCCTCAAGTGGGCCGATGCGCCGCGGTCGCGCGTGCTCGAGGCGATCCGTGAGGTTCGCGCGCAGCAGGACGCGAGTGGAGGATGGTCCCAGTTTGCACGGACCGGGCCCGATGCCTATGCGACCGGCCTCTCGCTGTACGCGTTGCATGTCGCCGGCGTCTCGCCTAGCGATGAGGCGTACCGCAAAGGTGTCGCGTTCCTCCTCGGCTCGCAGTATCAGGACGGCACCTGGCTCGTGAAAACCCATTCCTTCCCGCAGCAACGATATTTCGAAAGCGGGTTCCCGTACGGGCGGCATCAGTGGATCTCGACAGCTGGGACGAGCTGGGCGGCGTTGGCAATTGCGCAGACGCTACCTGATGGTCCGGTTCGACGCTGACGTGAACCCACCGCCGATACAGCGTTGAAGTTCGACGGACCTTGAGCACGAGGTACTCATGGGTAAACTCATTTCCTCGGTTGGATACGTGGCGGTTTCGATCGGGTTATTCACCGCATCTCTTCTAAGTCATCACTCCTTTGGCGCGGAATACGATGGAAACAAGCCCGTCACGTTGACGGGAGTCGTGACCCGAATCGACTGGACCAATCCTCACAGCTACTTCTTCATGGACGTGACCGACGAGAGTGGCAAGGTCGCGAACTGGAAGTTCGAAGGCTATCCTCCGAATGCACTCTACAGGACCGGCTGGAAGCGGCAGGTGACAATGAAGCCGGGTGACAAGGTGACGGTCTTCGGCTGGCGCGCGCGGGACGGCACCGCCTGGGCGCACGCACGTGAGGTCACATTTGCCGACGGCAAAAAGCTGTTCTTTGGGCCTCCCGCGGGTACTGGCGACGGCGGGAACACACCGGCGGTGGAGGTGAAGTGATGCGCGCAGCACAGACGGCAATCATAGTGGTCTGGTTGGCTGCGTCTCTTTCAGCGCAGACGACTCCCCGTATGTCGGATGGGAAGCCGGACTTGACCGGTGTGTGGCAGGGAGGCAGCACCCGTCGCGGGAACTGGGAAGAAGCGAACTCTGGACTCGGCGTGGGCGGGACCGGTCGCGATCGGACGGCACCGGCGAATCCGGCGTCTACGCAGGTGGTCCGTGAGCCCGCTCCCTATCAGCCTTGGGCAGCGAAGAAGGTGCTCGAGTTTTTCAACAGGCGGGGCATTGACGATCCCACGGGATTCTGTCTGCCGCCCGGGTTGCCTCGGGCGGCCATAGTCGGGTTGTTCCCACTGCAAATCGTTCACACCCCCCAGCAAATGGTGATTCTTTACGAGTACATGAACGTCTTCCGGGTGATTCCACTTAACGCGAAGCACCCGGACGATCTGATTCCGACCTACATGGGCGATTCAGTAGGGCGCTGGGAAGGCGAGACGCTGGTTGTGGACGTGGTCGGGTTCAATGACAAGACGTGGCTGACAGGCACCGGAACATTTCACTCGGAAGCTCTGCACATTACCGAGCGCTATACTCGCATCGACAAGGATCAGATCAACTACGAAGTGATCGTGGAAGATCCCGAAGTGTTGACCAAGCCGTGGATCATCAAGTCAACAATGATGCTGCGCGAGGGCACGCGGCTTCAGGAATACGTGTGCGCCGAAAACAATCTCGATCCAGCGCACTACGAGAAACTCCTGAAGGAAGGGGTCAATTTTACGAGACAGTAGGTTAGTCGACAGTCGACAGTCGTCGGTCGACAGTCGTCGGTCGACAGTCACTAGCTGAGGGCTGAAGGCTGATAGCTGATGGCTGTCCTATCGGCAGCTCCCCGCAATCCTCTGAACGAACTCCACCTGCAGTGTGGGGTTACTGCTCCGCGCTTCCGGCGTCGATGGCGCCTTGATCTGACCGGAAATTTCGACCTTCACTCCAACAAACGGTGTGAGCTGGGCGTCTATTGCCTCGAGCCGATAGGTCCCGCTCGGCGCCTTTGCG
>DATBJG010000324.1:0-6076 GCA_036556585.1 Vicinamibacterales bacterium | reverse complement strand
CCCGTGTGATCTCAGCCTGCCAGGCGAGCACCTGCAGATCGAACATCAGCTTGATGTGCTCTTCGACATCGCTTGGCACGCCTGTCGGGGCCGTTGGCACGGCGAGATCGTCGGACATCTGCGTGCCGGCCCGCTCAACCCGACGTTCGATTTCGCGCACATCACTGAGGTACTGGTCGAGCCTCGCGCGATCCGATGAAGGCAGTTTGCGCTGAAGCATCGAGGCCTCACCGGTGACGGAATCGAGCAGGCTGAGAGACTGCTGACGTCTGGACTTGCGTTGAGCCGCGGTGTTTCCATCTCCGAACAGACGTTCGAAGACGACCTGGGGGTTGTTCTGCATGGGCAGGGGAGAGCTTGGGCCCTGCCAGGAAATGGTGTCCCGATACGAGCAGCTGAGCCCGTCGCCACAGTTCAGACTCGTGCCCTCAATCATCAACTCGAGCGAAGGCAGCGGTGTGTCCTGACCGATTTTCTGCGCAGCCGCCTGGTCCACCGTGATTCCGAGGTGCGCCTGGGCGCCTACTTTTGCAAACGCGCCGCTCAAGAACGAAGCCGCCGACCGATTGTGATTGGCCGTGGCGCCGCTGCCGTACGCAAGCGCGTGACGCAGGCCACTGATGACGTTGAGTCGATCCTGAAACGGCTTGAGCGGTTGCAGGATCTCGGTCAGCTCGAATCCGGTCCCTTCCGTGGTTGGCGTCCACTTGTTCATGATGGCGCCGTGCGGGAAGTAGATACATCCGAGCCGCGTGCGGGGCCGAGCGGCAGACTGGGCGAACGAGGTTCCCGCAGGAATCATCGATTCGAGAAACGGGAGCGCAATCGTCGCGCCCATGCCTCGCAGGAACGTGCGGCGGGGGAGTGCGGTTTTGGAAAGGAACATAACTGGATCTTATCGTAGTTCTCAGTTCTCAGTTCTCAGTTCTCAGTTCTCAGTTCGTTCTTTCTTCTCATCTGAAACGGCGCGCTTTCGATCACGCCAAGCACCAGCGACGAAAACCGGTTGTCGTTGGCCGCCGCACGACGACCGATCGCACGCACGGTCGGCATGTCGTGGAAGTTCACAGGGCGGCCCAGTGCGTAAATCAGCAGCTTCTCGGTTGCGGTCGTCACGAACGCGCTGGAGCGGCTCAAGAGAGCGCGACGCAAATCCGCGGGACCCGCCAGCGGAGTTCCGTCCGCAAGCTGACCAGTTGCATCGATCGGTGTCGGACCATCGAACTCGCGCCAGGTCCCAACCAGGTCGAAGTTCTCGAGCGAAAAGCCCAGCGGGTCCATGATGCGGTGGCACGACGCACACGTGGGATTTTTCCGGTGCTCTTCGAGGCGCTGGCGCAGCGATGTCGTTTTGTTCGCTTCGCCTTCACCCAGGTTCGTTTCCACGCCCGGAGGTGGCACCGGCGGAGGCGTGCCCAGCAGATTTTCGAGAATCCATTTGCCGCGCGACACAGGTGAGGTTCGTGTGGCCACCGATGTCACGGTCAGTATACTGCCGTGTCCGAGAAGACCCCTGCGCGGGTTCGATGCGTCGAGGGTGACACGACGGAAATAGCTGCCCCGGATGTTCGCGATGTTGTAATGCCGGGCGAGACGTTCATCGACGAAGGTATAGTCGGCATCCAGCAGATCGAGCAGGCTCCTGTCCTCGCGCACGATCGCACCAAACACCAGCTCAGTCTCGCGTCTGAACGCCTGCCTGAGGTTCTCGTCGAAGTTTTTCGCCTCGGTCTCCACGTTCGCGAGCTCACGCAAATACAGCCACTGCCCGGCGAAGTTCTTGATCAGCGCATCAGATTTCGGGTCGGCCAGCATCCGTCGGACTTGTCGCTCGAGGACCGCGCGATCCCGCAACCGGCCCTTCTCGGCCACCCCAAGAAGCTCGTCGTCGGGAATGCTGCTCCACAGAAAGAAAGACAAACGCGAGGCCAGTTCGAGATCGCTGAGGCGATACACAGTACCAGCCGGGAGTTTTTCGGGCTCCTCTTCGACGCGATAGACGAAGCGGGGCGCGATGAGCACTCGGGCAAGCGCGTGCTGGATGCCGGTCTCGAAGTCGCCCTCCCTGCGGCCCTCGTGGAAAAACCGCATCAGCGTCTCGATTTCCTGGCTGGTGACCGGTCCTCGATAGGCTCGTCGCGCCAGGGTCGCCAGGATCTTTGACGCGCAGGTGTTCTCGCTGTCCTTCGTGGAGTCCGGTCGACAGACAAAAATTCGCCGCCGGCTCGGTGTGTCTCCTGGTCCGCTGGGTTTGAATGGTCCGGTAATCAACACGCTCTGTACGGCGCCCGGGTTGGTGAAGACCGCATTCGCCCTGAAGTCTGAGAAGACTTCGTCCACACCAGCGGAACGCTGGCGGTCCACGAGCGCCAGACCAATCGTGTGCGGTCCGGCCAGAATGGGAATCGAAAATTTGCGCGGGTTCGAGACGGCAACCTTCTCGCCGTCGAGGGTGACATCGATCGTGGCTGCACCGCCGATTGCCCCACCCGGACCTCCACCGCTCACCGTGAATTCGTACTCAGCATCCAGAGGGAACGTGTGACGGACCAGCATGCCGCCCCGGGTTCCAAGCGGAAGCCCTTCAATGTGACGGTCATGAGAAAGACCGGGTGGCGCCGTGTACGTGACCTGGTATGGGCTCAGCGTTCGGTCGCCTACCGCTTGTCGACTGATTTTCATTGCGGCCGACACGTATCCCTGAATCAGGGAGGGGGACACTCCCAACGCCTCGGCAATATTGTCGAATCCCTCACTCGAGCCGTCGGCCGGGAGGAGGGTTGTCACGTCAATGTCGATCCCGAGGAGATCGCGGATGGCGTTGGCGTATTCCGTTCGGTTCAGCCGGTGCAGGGCCGGGGTTCCAAGGTTCGCACCCGCGACGGCGGCACGATCCAGACGGAGTTCGAGTTCCGAAGCAAAGGCGTCGAGCGCTGCACGGTCCGGCCGGCGCGCACCGGTTGGCGGCATCATGCCGGTCTTGATCTTGCGGACGACCTTCTCCCAGGTTTCCGCATGGGACGCCACCTGCTGGATGTCCATCGTGTCAAGCGCGAGGTCGGCAGTTTTGACACGCTGGTTATGACACGTTATGCAGTACTGCTTCAGAAAAGCCGATTCTGCCCCGACAGGTATGTTTGGCGTCTGGGCTGCGGATTGCTCAGCACCGGCAATTGGTGTCTGGTTCGAGACAAACGTGACAGCCGCAAGCACCGTGAGCCCGACACACAACGAGCGTGTGAAGACGTGCCTCTCTCGATACTTCATGGCTGTGCGGCGGTCGTCTTGGCGATCAACTGCTTGATTAGTTCAATCGAGCTGGGTTTGGGCCTGGCCGGATGCGTTGCCAGGAATACCCCTTCAGCCCAGGTCAGTGGCGTCCGGCCTTCCTTGTCCTTGACGTCGAGCCTGGCTCCCTTCTCGACGAGGAACCGGATGATGTCGTCAGATCCGCGGTTGGCGGCACCGTGCAGCGCTGTCAGTCCCATCGAATTGACCGCGTTCACATCCATTCCAAGTTCCCAGCACAGCTTGACCGCGTCCAGAAGCGCAGTCGACCCTTCGTCGTAGGTCTGGAAAAACACCCAGTTGACGCCTGCCGCTGCCATTAGCGCCGTCGTTCCTGCAACCGTGGGGATGTGCGGATCGGCGCCGTGCGCAAGAAGCAAGCGCATCACGCGCAAATCGCCCGACAGCGCGGACGTCAAAAACGGCGTCTGACCGGTGAAGTCCACCCATGACAACGAACCGGTGACGCGAAGCATCGAGCGTCTGATGGGCGGAACTTCCTTCATCCGGACATTCGGATTGGCGCCGCGATCGAGTAGAGCCTCGATCAGATTGAAAAAGGGCTCGCGGTCGACGCTGTTCTCGAACGTGGCATTGTCCACGTCCATGTTTCGCGTTTCCACAGCCGCCCACAGCGGTGTGCGCCCATACCAATCGCTTGCGTGGATGTCAGCGCCATGCTCCATCAGAAACCTGGCGACATCGACGTGGTTGTTGGCGATGGCCATGATGAGGGGCGTGATGCCGTTGGCGTCTGTCTGATTCACGTCGGCGCCAGCCGTCACCAGGATCCTGGCTGATTCGAGCCTGCCGTCGCGCGCGGCGTACAAGAGAGGAGAGAGTCCACCGGGAATCGGAGCGCGCGATCCGCGTTCGGGCAGTCCTCCCCGCACGATACCCACGCCATGCCCGAATCCTGGGACCGAATTCGGCAGCACCCACTTCGGCGGCTCACCCGTTCTGGTCTGGGCATTGACCTGGGCGCCGCGTTCCAGCAGAAGCCGAACCACCTGGGGATGGTTTTCACGAACGGCAATCATCAAGGCTGTTTGCTGAAAGGTGGGATCCCGGGCATCGACGGTGGCCCTACGATCGAGCAATGCTCGCACGGCATCGAGGGCGCCAACCCGCGCGGCCGCCATCAACACGGTTTCCCCGGTCGGGTCGCTCGCGTTCGCATCTGCGCCTGATGCCAGCAATAGTTCGATCATTGCGGCATTACCATTGGCGCTCGCGAGATAGAGCGGAGTGATCCCGTACCGATCGGCGCGGGTGACATCGGCGCCAGCTCGCGTCAAGAAGCGCGCCGTTTCCAGATCGTCCACCCGGACGATCCAGTGCAGCGCGGGCGTGCCATCGCGGCCAGGTTCGTTGACATCGACACCTTGCGCGACAAGCGCACGGATGGCAGCGGAATCCCGCTTCATTGCGGCCTCGGCCAGCCGCGCATCGCCGGCTGCCGAGAGACTCCCACCGGCCAGCACGCATGACAAAGCGAGCACGCACGGGAAGGGACCCTGCTTCACACTCTTATTTAACTATCCATTCGCTTGATTACAAAGGAATTCCTATCAGATTGCGCGTTGCGCCATCAGGCCGGGGAGGCCACTAGGAAATCCGATCGAACTGTGAGAGGATTTCGCTCGTCCTAACGAAGCTCCGCCTCAGCCGGGGAGAGGCCTCATATGGTCAATCGATCACGTCCATCGCAGCAAAAACGGCATCGCGAGCAGGGCCGCAAGGAAAAGCAGAAGATGAAAATGGAGCGGCGCCTCGAGGCGAAAGCTCGACGCGCCGCCACCCCCAGAATTCCGGGTGTTGATGCCGACATCGCCGACATCGTCCCGGGTCCGCAACCGCCGCGAGAGGATTGACGTCGGGTCGGTTATCCTTCGTTGGCCATGCGAGTTCTCCGCCGCCGGTCGAGCGTTTCGAGCACGGTCTGCACCGCCTCGTTTTCCTTGTTGCGGAGCTCTCGCTGAATTCCGGGAATCATGTACCACGCCCGTAGGGTCTTGTAGACTTCGTTTTCCTGGGTCTGCAGCTCGGAAGCACTTTTTTTGGCCGGAGGGGGCATGGGCGCCTCTGTCTTTGTGATGGAGTGTGACCGACTGCCTGCAAATACGGCCCGACGGAACCACCCGCCGGGCCTCGTCACCGAATTGAGCGAGCTACCAGCGCGGCTCGCGACGGCTGGGACCGCGACCGCGGCCGCCGCCCGCACCGGCAAATTCCGGCTTGGGGCGCGCCTCGTTCACGACAATGGCACGTCCACCGAGCTCGGTTCCGTTAAACCGCTGGATGGCGGTCTGGGCATCCTCGTCGGTTTGCATCTCGACGAAGGCGAATCCTCGTGCGCGCCCGGTTGCCATGTCCCGCATGACGCGCACCGACTCGATGGCGCCTGCCTGCTCGAACAGGTCCTGAAGCTCGCCCTCGCTGGTGCTGAACGGGAGGTTACCGACGAACAGTTTCCGACTCATGAATTTCTCCTACCAATAGGGAACCTAGCCTGAGTGGACCACCCACTCTGCCTGCAGCGTAGTGTGAGGAACGAGTCGAGGAACAGCTCGGTCGGCTCAAACAGCGGGGAAAGCGTAGCGGCTAAATTCGAATTGGCAGATTATAGCACACAAAGGCACGGTATGTGCATCGAGCGGCGGGAGTCATCGTCATGATCGCGATCGTCTGGCAATTTAACGTGCTTAGCGGCCGCAGCGCGGAGTTCGAGGAATTCTACGGCGCCAATGGCGCCTGGTCTTCGATGAACCGTCACAGCCGGTCGTTT
>DATBJG010000323.1:0-11814 GCA_036556585.1 Vicinamibacterales bacterium | reverse complement strand
ACCTCCACCAGCCGTTCCTCGCAACGTCGCCCGCGAGTGGTTCCGTTCAGCAAGAAACCCTGAGGGGTCGACCTACCGACTACGCCACACGCCGTCAGCGACGATGTGTACGCGCTGGTTCGACAGATTGCCGCTCTCGATTCTTGTCGTCAGAATCCTCGAAAACGGCAAATCCTTGCGCAACGAGATAGTTGGCGAGAGTCGGCGGCAGTTCGTACGACTTCCCCACGTTATAAGGAGCGAGAGGAACGCCATCGACTGCACCCGCTGGCTGTCGGACGATTAGGACACGCACCGCGGGGTTCGCCCGACTTCCAGGACGCTCAGGAAAGAGGACATTGGCACTCCAGGCCTTTCGAGACACCAACGCCGTGTCTCGATCGACTACACCGTTTGACTGATATGACGCGGTCAGAGACAGCGGACCGCTTCTGACATCGCTTTTTTCGAACGTTTCTAACGGTATCTGTTTGTGCTAGCAAGAATCGATCGCGAACCGTGAGGTCTTGCAGAGTCCTGGAGAGGAGTCTCGGACTTGCCACCGCGAGGAGGGCGTGCTCGCTATCGAGCCTTCTTTTTGGCTCGCTGCCTGGAACGCGCGGACCGTTTCTTCGTGGAAGTCATGCCGAGAGGAGTCGTGCGCTTGAGTCCGGGGAACTCTTTATGAATTTTGGCGATTTCTGCTTGGAGCTGTTCGAGTCGAGCCGCCGCACCAAGATGAGCGTAATCACGTATTTTCATGGTCGGAGATTCTAACATGCTGAGCGGCTCCCTCGGTGCTGCTCATCCACTTGTTGGAGGGACCACAAACGAGACGTTTCTTCGAGTTCCTTCGTCAGTTTCGTGGTCGAGCAGAAGAGACGCGTTTTTTGAGCATTCAGGGGCAGCGGGGTAAATTGACCCTCCACAATGTGGAGCATATAATCTGTGACGAAGCCAGTAACTCCCCACACGATTTCCTCGACAACTGGGCCGCTAGCTCAACTGGCAGAGCAGCAGACTCTTAATCGAGGAATTGTGAAGAATCTCGATGGGGGCGTTTATCGAGACTTTTGAAGGGACTCACTACGAATCCTTCTGTTGATTATACCGTCTGAGACAGTCCAATGGGGTTCGGTCCGTCGGTTGGGCAGGAGGAGAAGCGGTGGCCTCCAAAGTTGGACCATTGTTTGGCAGCACTTGGTGGGGCAAGCGGCACTTCAAGATCAATGTCTCGCTGATTATTGCCCTTCTTCTGTTTCTGTTGTGGAAGAGTTTCTTCTGACCTGATCTGAGCCGCCGCTGGATTTAAGGACGGACATCAGCCAATCCGAGTCTTCGCGTCTGTCGTCCCTGACAGTCTCTGACCGCGCCCGGGGATCGAACCCGGGACTCCATGACAAAAAGCTACCGCCTGCAGCCATTTCCCATTTGAGCGAATTCAACCTACACCAAATCAGTCGCGCCTCGATTCTTTGAAACCCGTTTCTGCTCCAATCCGTCAAGCTCGATTATGAAATGTTGCATTTGTCCCTCGTGGTCGCGGAGTTGTCTTACATAAAGTCGAATAGGTCGCCGCAGCTCAACTAGTGTGTCGTTAAGTTTGTTCTGACGGTCGCCCATTCTTCCGACTGCTGGGGCAATCAGCAACGACAGAATCAGCCAGAAGGAGGCAGCACAGAGTAGGCGCCAGCCGCTTCCGCAGGGGGACGCGGTCACGCCGCCCGGCAGGAAGGCCGTTGCCGCAGTTTGCATCCACGTCGTGAGATCTATGGAGCATCCCTCAACGACGATTCCTAAGAACCCCGCCCAAAAAAAGATCGCTCCGAAGAGTTGGGCGAGCTCATGGAACGTCGTCTTGAATGACAGCGGATTAACGGGGTTGATGGCAATCGACCGCTCCCGAGCAAAGGCTGTTAAGTAGGTTCTCGCGGTCCTCGGGCTCCAATTCCTGAGATATACTCCTGCTTTGATAGACTGTTGGATGCTCGGGAGAGAATTTTGCGATTGTATGCTCACAGCGGCCTCCAAGCCGCCCCCAAGCAGGGGGCTTTAGCCCCCTAACCTCCTCGTTCTTCTGCGCGTTAGCGCATGGGCCGCTAGCTCAACTGGCAGAGCAGCAGACTCTTAATCTGCGGGTTCTCGGTTCGATTCCGAGGCGGCTCACCAGCCTTCGCTCTCGATCGAGGCGAAGGCTGATCCGCCGGAGCCGTCGCCAAGCGACGCGTAGGCGGACTGTCACTGTCTATCCCCGAGAGGCTCCGGCTGCCAAGCCAGAGCATTTGGGATCACCTCTTCTGCGCCGCTCTCAGCGTGCACGACGTGGCACTTCTCGCGTACAGGGAACGTCACACCATCGGATTCCTCAGCAAGCCCGTCGCGGACGGTTGGCGCACTTCTTGGGTCTCGCCGCTGAATGTCCGGGCCCAAACGGTTCGTCTACATTCTCAAGAGCGTTCATCACCCACACGAGTACTACGTCGGGCTGACGTCGGATCCGGACGGACGTCTGCGATCACACAATGCCGGGCTGTCACTTCACACAGCACGCCATCGGCCGTGGCGAACGCTCGTCTGCATAGAGTTCGACGACGAAGAGCCCGCGGTCCTGTTCGAGAAGTACCTGAAGACGGGATCTGGCCGGGAGTTTGCGCGACGGCACTTTCGACAAACCGTCGGCTAGAGACCGTCTCGCGACTGCGCGTCGATCAGGGTGGTAATCAACGCATCAGGGATACTCTCCAAGCCTAATCAGCGATCGTTGATCTAAGCGGCGCAACGTCCATCGTCGCAGCGCCTTCAAGCCGCAACGCCGAGTACCGCCAGCCGCTTTTCGCCGTCAGGACCATTCCCGGTAACGAGTGACGTGATGGAGGAAGATCCCCCGGTAGACGAGGATTCCGTAAACAAGCGCCGCCGCCCCCGCCCCGACAAGGGTGACGTCAAGGGCCAACCCGTTACTGAAAGCCATCGCCTGCACGATCCAGAAAGCGATCTCTCCGGCCATCCAGCCAATCGCGACGCTCCATCCCCGTAGTCCCCACACGCCGATCACGATCATCAGGCCCGCGATAACCAGGAGCCCGTTGATTCCTCCGTACAGGAACGCTTCGAGGGCGCGGGACATCGTGAAGGCGCCGGGCATCTCTCCCTCGGCACCGAAGAACGTTGCCACGTGCGGAATGGCCGCGAGTCCAAGGCCGTTACTGACAACGGCGAGCAGGCCAGCTGAGAGCGCCCATGCAGCGGCCAGCTGCCACCGTTTCGTCGTGAGACCCAGGATCGCCGTGAAGAGCAGCGCACCCGGAAGCTCGACGAGGAGTCGTGCGCCGCGCAGGCCAGTCGTGAATGCGTCGGTGAATGCGCCCGGGCGACTCCGGGGGTTGACGGTCTCGGGATACATGAGGAAGACGAGCGTCGAGAACACCTGGACGGAGAAGAGCGTGGCGATGAAAAACCCCAGAGCCGTCAAGGTGCTGAAGCCGTCGCGCCTGATCGGCACTGCCTGGCTCAAGTCCCTGATGCCAGTGAGATGCGACCGTACCGCGTGCTCGATCTGGGCTGCTCCATACGTCGCAGCGACCCTCTTCGATCTCGACAGGTACGAGTACCAGATGAAGACGGCGAGGATCGACCCGATGATAGCGACCGCCACCTGCACATAGACTGCTTCACGATCGAAGGGCACGCCCGTGATGGCGAACGGCACGGACACGGACGACACCGAATGGATCAGGAACACGACGAGGAACGACTTGGTCCACGGGACAGCCGTCCGTTTCACTCTCATCAGGGCGATCGCTGCGTGCATACCCAGCGCAGCGAGGCACACGACGAGCACAGTGTCGATGACGAGGAGCAGGACGTTGTTGCTGTAGCGGTGGGCGTTGGGAAGCCAGAAGGAGAGGCGGACGACGAGTGAACCGAGGCTCAGGACCAAACCCAAGACCAACGAGATCCACAAGAACAGAAGCCAACCACGAACGCTATATCTGGCGGCTTCTTGATGGACAGATAGCTCCCGCATACACGTGACGCGATTCGCTGCGCAGCATAACGCAAGAGCGACCGCTCCGCGCTGCCTTCATACAGATCCCTGCTCGCGTCGCACGCACAGAATGGTGGTCCGTGTAGCGCGTGTGCTACAATGGTCGGGAAATGCGTCGACGGATCACTCAACGAGAACTTCGCAACGATAGCGGTCGAATCATGCGTGAGCTGGACAAAGGTAAGGCGTTTGTCGTCACGCGCAACGGCGTACCCGTTGGAGAGCTGAGCCCGCTGCGTCAACGCGTGTTCGTGCCCTCCGACGCCGTGCGAGCCGCGTTCGTGGGTGCGCCGCGCATCGCGCGCGCCCGCTTCCGGAGGGACGTCGACGCCGTCATTGATCAGGATGCCACGCCCCGTGGCTGAATCGCATCCCTCGCGCGGACTCATTGACACGTCCGTCGTCATCGACTTCCCGGGGATCGATCTGGACCAGTTGCCCGCGGAAATCGCGATCTCGGCGATCACCTTGGCGGAACTGGCGGCCGGTCCCCACGCAACCACCAACCCCGCGGAACGCGCGAAACGCCAAGACCGGCTGCAACGGGCAGAGGCCACGTTCGAGCCGCTGCCCGTCGACGCCGCTGTGGCGCGCGCGTACGGCCGTGTTTACGCCGCGGTGGCCGCGTCAGGGCGTAAGGCGCGCGGCCGGCGCGCGATGGATCTGCTGATCGCTGCCACGGCGGTTGCTGCCGGCCTTCCGCTGTACACCCGCAATCCAGAGGATTTTTCCGGCCTATCGAACCTGCTTCGAATCGTTGCCGTCTAGTCCGAGAGCCGCGTCGCCATCTTGCCTGGCGTCGGCTGTAATTTTTGTCGATGGAGTGCGCGACGATGACCTCTTCGGGCGGCGGTTCGCGCATTCAGAGACATGGTGTTCTCGATGATTGCCAGAGTTTGCCGCTTCGCGCTGGTTTTCAGCCTTTTCGCTGCATCGGTCTGGGCTCAGGAGCCCAGGGCCGTCGTCATCGGCACGATCGGGGGTGCCGGGCTCGGCCACGCTGACTCGGAGCAGGGGAACGCGCCGATATTCGGGGGCGCCGTCGGCTTTCACCTGACGGCGCGTCTTGTGGTCGAGGGTGATGTCCACACCGCCCACGTCAGCCATGTTTTTGGCCGCGACCATCACAACTTCTCGGAAACCACGGTCACTGGGAGTCTGCTGTTCCGGTCTACACCGGACGGCCGCGCCCACTTCATCGCCGGCGGCGGCGCAGGACTGCAGTGGGCGCACACCGATGCCAACGTTCCGCCGTTTCGGATCGACCGAACCGAAACGATCCGGCTCCTGCACGGGAGGATCGGAGGGGAGTGGGACATCACGAATCGAATAGTGATCAGGACCGAAGGTGTGATGTGGTTCGGCGAAGGACTCGACTGGATCGTGGGAGGGCGGGCAGGACTCGGTTATCGCTTCTGAATTCCATTCCCGTCGCGCGAGGCTCGGGGGCCATTCTGAGCCTCTGCCGATGGATACCTAAGGCTCGTTGAGCTGTTGGCGCCTTGCCAGGGGACGAACCCTCGGAGGGTTGAAGATGACACGTACTATCCGCTCCATCAGCCTCAGTCTCATACTCGTGTTCATCGGAACAGCACCTTCCACGCAGCCCTCCGCAAATGCACAATCGCCACCCAAAATCGACCTGAATGGCGTCTGGGACATCGAGGGTACCGAAGGGGACCGCGTGCTGATTAGGCACACCGCAAGGGAGCTGAAGGCATCGTTCATCTCTGGCGGTAAATGCTCGGACGGGTATGCGCGAACGGACTTCCTGGATGGAAGACCCTCCGTCGCCATAACCCCTGGCGCGACAAACGATACGTTCACCGGCACCATGATCGTGTGCTCTGGCAGCCCCGATCTGGTGAAGAAATGCGGCTTACCGTCGTGGTATGAGACCGACTTCACCATGGACGTCATCCAGCCGGACAAGATCTCCGGAGAACGCTATGGACAGAGGCTCAACGATTGTCAACCCGCGGGGCGCGCCGACCTCCGCCGATTCACGCTGACGCGGAACCGGTGCGCGGAGTTGGAACGGGAGGTGAACCAGCTAGAGCAACTGCTGAACCGGTCAATGGAGGTCATCACGACCGAACGCCGCGACGTAATGGTCGACGCCCACTCGGCTGCGCAACGGCGCTACGGGGACACCTATACCTTTAATAGCGTGCCCTCCTATTCGCGGCCGACCAACACACTCGTGCCCCCGTACTTTCAATTGGCCAACAACGTACCCGGGTCCGCAGTGCCGATCTACGCGAACGTGGAGGACTACTTCCTGAATCTGCCGACCGTGATGGCGTCTGATCAATGGCGGGACGCCAAACGGATGGTGGAAGCCATGGCCCGAGAACCAAATCCCGTCCGAGAGGTCGTGGACATGCGCGACCACATGATTGCCGCGGAGACCGATGCTCAAAAGAGTCAACCCACGGCGGTGAAGCTCCGGGATGCCCGCCGGGCCAGGGTGGCCCTTGTGTGCGCTGGGCTCCCCTGAGGGTGCGATCAGCCAACACTCTTCATCTTTCAACGCAATCGAATCGCGTCAATCCGTCTCAACTCGGGCATTTTTCAGAGAATTTACTTCCCGATTCAATTCCGAGATACTCCTAGGTTTGGAGGGCGGCATGACAAAGCCTGACATTCGCCTCAAAGTCATTCCCGAGCCTGAGCCGGAAACCCGAGTGATCTTCCGACACGCCGGACCAAACCCGCTGGTCAGCGGGGCCGACAAATCGGCCCCCAACATTTGCTGCGGAGGTTGTGGCTCACCCCTGGTCACCGGCATTGCGAAGCTCGTGTTCACCAATATCGTTTTTCTTTGTCAAGTGTGCGGAGCGTTCAACGAACTACTCTAACTGCACCCAAAACACGCTGGCGATTCCTTCAGAGCGGGCCCGGCTATTGGTTCCTCGTCCAACTACCTGTCAGCAAGTGTCTTCGACAGAGCCGTGTCTGCCCGCGAAGAAGTAGCCGGAGGCCGGATGAGCATGGCGGCAGAACTCAGGAGGCTGCAAGTTCGGAGTCGCCGACAATGGCGAACGTGGCTCGCAAAGCACCACACGTCACGTCCAGGAGTCTGGATCGTGTTCTACAAGGCGCATACGGGCATTCAGTCGATCCCCTACGAAGACATGGTTCGTGAGGCGCTGTGCTTCGGATGGATTGACAGCCTTGTCAAACGTCTGGATGACAACCGATACGTTCGCAAGGTGACGCCGCGAAAGCCCACGAGCAAATGGTCGGAGCTCAATCGGAAACGGTGGGTGGAACTCAAGGCGGCCGGACTGCTGATGCCGGCCGGTCTCGCGGCCGCACCCACCGGCAACACCTACGCACCTCGGCCAGTTATTCCTACCTTGCCGGTCTATATCACCAAGGCGCTCAAGGCCAATTCCAAGGCGTGGGATTGCTTTCGGAAGCTGGCACCCACCCACCGACGTGACTTTGTCGCGTGGATTCATACCGCGAAGCGACCGGAAACGCGCGAAAGGCGTATTCGCGAATCGATCGCGCGCCTGGCAGCTGGGGCGAAGCTCGGTTTGAGGTAGGCGCTCACCTGCACATGATTCCGGAATGGCTTGCCGCGTCAGGGGCTGCGCGGCCCGAGCACGACCGATGGTAATCTGTAAAGACGGTTTTCTGTGTTCCCCTATCACGACGAAAACGAGACGCAGCGCACGCCAATTGTCACGATCGCGTTGATCGCGGCCTGCGTGCTGACCTGGCTGCTGGTGCAGGGCGCGGGAACGGAGATGGCGCTGGCTGCGTCCGTCTGCAACTACGGGCTGATTCCCGGAGAGTTGACGCTGAGTCTGCCGCCCGGTTCTGGATTCGCGATGGGGGAAGGGCTGGCGTGCCTGATGGATCCCGGCCGTGCGCCCCAGCATCTCCTCACATCGATGTTTCTGCATGGCTCATGGATGCACCTGCTGGGCAACATGTGGTTCCTCTGGCTGTTTGGCAACAACATCGAGGATTCGATGACGCGGCCGCGGTATCTGCTGTTCTACGTGCTGAGCGGTCTTGCCGCAGCGGTCGCGCAGGTCGTGGCGAATCCGCAGTCAGAGGTGCCTATGGTCGGCGCCTCGGGGGCGATCAGCGGGGTGATGGGCGCCTACCTGGTGCTGTTCCCCCGGGTCCGTGTGTTCACCTTGATTCCGCTCGGATTTTTTATGCACTCGATGGCGCTGCCGGCCTGGGGCATGCTGATCTACTGGATGGCCTTGCAGTTGCTCGGCGGCATCGGGAGCGTCTTCGCCGAGCGGGGCGGGGGCGTGGCCTTCTGGGCGCATGTCGGCGGTTTTGTCGCCGGGGTCGTCCTGGTCAAGATCTTCGAGCGTCGCGATCGTGTCCAGGCGCACGTCACACACCACTGGGAGCCACGCGGTCAGTGGCGATGAATATAGCCATCAGCCGTCAGCCGTCAGCTATCATCAGCTGAAGGCTGCTGAAGGCCGTCGGCTGAAAGCTGAAGGCTACTCCTGAGAGGAACCATGATTCGACTAGCAGTGTTGATGGCGCTCTTCACGACCATGACTGCACCGGTGTTCGGGCATCATGGCGCTGGGACGTTCGACCTGAGCAAGACCGTCAGCTTCTCGCGCGCCAAGCTCACACGCATTGAGTTCATCAATCCGCATTCGTGGATCTACTTCGAGGTGACGGACGCGCACGGGCGGGTTTCGAAGCATCGATGCGAGATGCGGTCGGCGCACGTCCTGCGCCGATCCGGTTGGACGAAAGACTTCTTTCCGATCGGTCAGCGAATCGACATCACGGCGTCGCCGGACAAGCTCGATCCGAACTCGTGCTATCTACAAACGATTCTGTTCGAGAACGGCAGCCGGATGGATCGGTACGGTCAGTATGTGAAGGCGCCCGAAGGAGGGCTCAAAGAGATTCGTGGACCCATCCAGGTGGCGACATCGAAGCGGGAGCTGAAACGGCCCACCGGCGAACCGAACATTTCGGGAGACTGGGCGCCGGAACAACTCGTGATGGCGGATCCTCGAGGCACCGGCGGCGGGCTGGTCCCGCTCAGTAGCGTTGGCGACGTCAAGCCCGGCGAACGACCGGCAACGGGCGGTGGACGCCGCGGCGCTGGTCCCGGAACCGGCCCCCGACGCTACGGCGGCACCGAACTGACAGAACTGGGCGAGCAACAGGCCGCAAACTTCAAGCGCGAAGACAATCCGCGCTTCCGCTGCGAGACGACCAGCATCATTTTCGACTGGACGTTCGACGGGCCGGTCAATCGAATCACGCAGAACAAGGACACGATCGTCGTTCAGTACGGGCAGATGGGCCTCAAGCGCACGATTCATATGACGCTCAAGGAACATCCCTCGAATATCAAGGCCAGCCGCGCCGGGCATTCCATCGGGCGGTGGGAGGGCGACGTGCTCGTCGTGGATACGGTGGGATTCCTGCCCGGGTTCCTGGTCACACCGGTTCGAAACAGCGACAAACTGCACGTCATCGAACGCTTCGCGCTTGATCCGACAACGTTGAAGCTGACGCGCTCTTATGTCGCCGAGGATCCGGTGTACCTCAAGGGCCAATACACAGGGTCGGACGTCATCCAGATTGCGGACGCGCCGTACACGACGGACAACTGCAAGGAGCAGGGGTTCATCGATTATTCGAAAGGCAAGAAGTAGGGCGGACCTTCAGGTCCGCCAGGTCGGCAGTACCCCGGGCGGGCCTAAAGGCCCGCCCCGCGCTTGATTCGTTTGCCTGCGAGCACAGTTTCAACGGGGAAAAGCCGCTGGCGTCCCGTGATCGTGTTCTTGTAGTTGTCGAGGAACTCGAACGTCCCCTCCCGAAGCTCGAGTACCGCGACGTCTGCGACGGCACCCACATTCAGCGTCCCACGATCGTTGAACAACGAAAACGTCCGCGCAGGAATGACCGTCGCGCGTGCAACCGCCTGGCTGATCGTCATCCCGTGACCAAAGAGCTTCGACATGCAGTTGGGCAGGTCGATCACGCCGGTCATACGACTGTTGGTATTCCAGTCGGTGGAGAATGTATCGGGCCAGAATCCGGCCTTCATGATCGTGTCAATCGTGTCCCATCTCATGTGTCCGGTCTGACCGTTTCCGATGTCGAACCACACCCCACGACGCCTGGCTGCGAGCACGTCGGGGAAGATGTGACCGGTGTCGTCGACAATGGCGTTCGGGGGCGGCGCAAACATGTGCGTCACGATGTCGCCCCGCTTCATAAGCGGCATCAGCTTCGACATTGGTGACGCCGTCTGACCGATGTGAATCATCAGGGGGAGGCCGAAGGTGGTGGCAACCTCCTGGGAACGCCGGAGCACTTCTACGTCGTTCGCGCCAACGACGTTTTGCGAGAGCCTGGCTTTGACGCCAACGATGAAGTCTCGGTTCTTGGCAATCGCCGCGCGCGCCGCATCGACGTCGGCGCGGGTAAGATCCATCGTGTCACCGTCCCCGAGGATGCCGGCGCGGCCGATATTGATGAGCACTCGACCTTGCTGCGGTGCCGAGCGGGCGATGGCTATTGGCTCGGCAATGCGGTCGGCCCCCTGTGATCCCGCATCAATCCATCCCGTAACGCCGTCCTCAAGGACCATTCCCGGGCCTTCGGCGGCGCGCGCCGTGTGCGTATGGATGTCAATCAAGCCGGGGACGACGAGCTTGCCGCGCGCATCGATCGTGTCGGCCGCGTCGGCGGCCAGTGTCGGCTCGATGGCGGCAATCTTCCCTTCTGAAATTGCCATGTCGCGAATCGCGTCAAGGCGAACTGAGGGGTCAATGACGCGCCCGCCTCGGATGATCAGGTCGTATTTCGACCTTTGCGCTCCCAAAGTCGAGGAGAAGCGCGCGAACGTCGTAGCGCTCGCAGCAACGGAAAGAAATTGGCGTCGGTTCAAGATCCGAGGCATATCAGCCTTCAGCCTTCAGCTTTCAGCTTTCACAAGCCGAAGATGACGATCTTCGCGCTGGCCGCGGAGACCGGAAATACTCGTGACCGTGTACCCGCAACAAAAGCCACGTACTGTTTGCCCCCGATTGAATATGTGATCACCCCGCCACCCGGAGCGCCGGGCAGATCGGTCCGCCAGAGGACCTCACCGGTCGTCGCATCGAACGCGTAGGCACGTTTGTCCATGTCGCCGGCAAACACGAGGCCGCCCCTTGTGGGCGTGATGCCCGATAACACCGGCGCACCAGCGCGGAAGCGCCACTTCATTTGCCCTGTGTCGGCATCGGTCGCCGTGACCCATCCAGCCCAATTGAGGTCGCGTTTGCCAAATTGATTCGCGAGCTCGGTACCGGTCCATGCTTGCCCCGGCTTTTTTTTGAGCTCGCTCGGATCGAGCGTCACCGTCGCGCACCAGTCCACGGTGCCGGTGTAAAGCAGGTTCGTCTCGGGGCTGTAAGCCGGCCCATTCCATTCGGTCCCACCGGCCGCGCCAGGACAGAAACGGGTCGGTTTCGTCGAGAGCGGCATCTCGTCGTTTTCGCGGGTGGTGATCGGCATTGCGTAGAGCTTCTTGTCGTTCGTCAGGTCGTAGACATGGAGCAACCCGTCTTTCGGCGCTCCGGCGACAATGCGCTTGCCAGCCCTGGTCGTGACGAGCACCGGCGCGGCAGAGAGATCCCAGTCGTGGAAGTCGGCGGGCACCAGCGAATAGTGATTGCGGTAGATGCCGGTCTTGGCATCGAGAATGACGATCGAGTTGGTGTAGAGGTTGGCTCCCGAACGCACGTCGTTGGCGAAGTCGGGAGCGGGGTTACCGGTAGGAATGT
>DATBJG010000322.1:0-15160 GCA_036556585.1 Vicinamibacterales bacterium | reverse complement strand
CCGCCGGATCACGCGTCGACGCGTGTGGCTGGACGTTTGCGAGCAGGAAAGGTGTGTGCCGCTCTCAAGTGTCGTGCGGATCCTCGAAATGGCCCGCAGCATTCATTTCTTTGAATTGAACGATCAATATCGTTGGATTCTGAACCCCGACGGCACTGAGACCATGGTGACGGATAGGCCAACGACCTTCACGACCATCACCAGCGAGGGGCGGACCAAGCGCGTCGAGAACAATCTCGGTGCCCCTGAAGGACTAAAGCAGTTGGAGGACTTGATCGACGAAGTCACGCGAACAAAGCGCTGGGTCTTTCTGGACGAAAACACGCTTCGTCAATTGGTTCGGGACGGTTGGTCACCGGACACCGAAGAGCTCCGCGACCTTTTTCACAAGGCGCTTCAATACGACGAACTTGCCCTGATCGATGGACTCATCGATGCGGGTGCCGACCCGAACGGTAGCCATTACTCAACAAACACGCCACCGCTCATGATGATTCGGTCGGCCTCCGCTGCACGACTGTTGTTAGAAAAGGGCGCGAACCCTGGCGCCAAGAATGACTATGGGGGAACCCCGCTTGGCTGGTCCGCGCATCTTGCGCCGGCCGTTGCGGAACTGCTCTTGAAAGCTGGAGGTCATGCAGATGAACCCCACGATACCGACGGTCGGACACCACTGTGGCAGGCCGCCTGTATAGGCAATGCCGGGGTTGTTGCCCTTCTGCTCAATGCGGGAGCGGATCCAGCCCGCAAAGTCGAGGGAAGGTCCGCAATCGATTGTACAAAAGCAGCCAAGGAAGCCAACCGACTCCGTAAACCTCTCGTCTCGGATGGCAAGCCGTTGTTTGAACGCGACTTCGACAAGGTTATCTTGCTGTTGGAGGACGCACTCGCGAAACGACGTCATCGATAGGGTCCGGAGGAAGAAGAATGCGTGTGTTACATGCTCTGCGGCGAACACGGGTCTCCGTATTGATGTGCTGTCTTGCGACGATATTCGGGGCCTCTTGCTCCTATCGTGCCCAGGCGCCAGTGTCGGTAAACTGGTTAGACTCGCTGCCGGTTCTCCCGGGGGTGTCGCTGCGAAGCAAGAAGCTCGATGGACGAGAAAAGCAGGTCGTCAGGTTCTTTCGGATTGATCCGATCCGCTCGGTGCGCGGCAGCGCGTTCATCAGTGGCACCGGCTACGTCGAAATCAATGGCGGAGGAACCGTCTTCGCCGGCGCCAATCGTGCGCTCGATCCCTATCTCGAAGTGACCATTACCTCTCCAAAATCCCAGACGTTCACGGACTGCCGAAAGCTGCTGATGTCGACCTCGTTCGATCAGGATGCGGTTGCCATCACCGGAGTGGGCTACTTTGCGTCGTGGCCGGGTATTGGAGAACGCCGTCTGGGCGTGCTGCGATTGGATTCTATTTCCAGCTGCGAGATCGCCCCCCGCCGATAAGAAACGCGGATCTTCAACCACGAAGAAACGGAATGAACCACGACGGCACGAAGAATGAGCAGGTTCCGAGTACAACACGAACGACGTCGTGATCGTCGTGTCTTGGCGGTTCATGACGCGTCGTCGTTTGTGGACCGAGGTCGTTGCAAAGCGCGTGATTCGTGAATAGATTACGTTCATGAAACCCCTGTTGAGCACGGGCGTCGCGATCGCGTTGGCCGCGTTGTTGTCTTCAACGGTCGCTGCTCAGTGGCCTCAGCATCCGACGCCCGGAGTTCCCAGACTTCCCAATGGAGAAGTCAACCCTGACGGCCCCGTGCCGCGGACCGCTGACGGTAAACCTGATCTGTCAGGACTGTGGCGTGGGGGCATGTTCGGTCAACCGGCGGGGAAGGTCGAGGTGGTCGACGGCGTCCCGCTGGCCACCTTCCGGAATGTGGGCGCAAATTTCAAAGAGGGGCTGCCGCTCCGCCCGGAGGCCGCCGAGATCCTGAAAGCCCGCCAGGCTCGCAACAGTCAGGACAATCCGGAAGCGCATTGCCTTCCGATGGGCATCATGCAATTCCATACGCAGGGAGCACCCCGGAAATTCATTCAGACGCCAACGGTGCTTGTCATCCTGTACGAGGCCAGTTCAGGAATGCGGCAAATATTCACGGATGGTCGGCCGTTGCCGACCAACGATCCGCAGCCCTGGTGGTACGGCTACTCGATCGGCAGGTGGGAAGGGGACACGCTCGTTGTCGAGACGAACAACCTGCGAGATGACGGGTGGCTCGACATTGTCGGGAGCCCGTTGACCGACGCGGCCAGGCTCACCGAGCGAATCCGGCGCGTGAGTTTCGGACGGCTGGAAATCGATGTCACCGTGGACGATCCAAAGGCGTACACCAAGCCCTGGACCGTTCGAGTGAATCAACAGATTATGGTGGACACGGATCTGATTGAGTTTATCTGCGCGGAAAACAACCGGTTCCGCGCCCAGTAACGATCCACTCGCCGCTACTGGCCGGGACCGGTGTCGAACGACGAACCCGCGAACACCTGGCGCCCGTCACTCAACGTGACAGTCCTGGCGTTCGCCACATACGGGGCGGTCTTCGACCGGAAACCTGAGACAGTCACCACGTGTCCAGGCTTCAGCGAATTACGCGTCCACCCCCGTCGCATCAATCCATTGGGAGGTCCCAGCTCGAAGTCCCAGTTGACGATTTTCCCGCTGTCGTCTTTCGCGTCCACATAGAAGCGCGCGTGCGGATTGGTCCATTCGACTCTGGTGACCGTACCGGTGATCGTGAGCGGCTTGTTGGCGTCGAACTCGGCAGCGAACGCGTGATGAGCAACGGCGGGAACCGCAGCGGCAGTCGCGCCCACGCAGGCGATAAGAGCCAACAGCAAGCTCGATCTCATGCTGATCTCCTTAAGGCGGGTGGACGCGTCGAGCATAACACGGCGGTCAGGAAAATGCGTGAATCCGCGTCGAGCTGAAGCTCCCTGAAGAGGTAACCGATACTCGATCCTGACAGCGAATGAGAACACTTGCATATCCAGCGTTGTACCTCGCTGCGATGATCATCGCGACGGCCGTTCCGGTGAGCGCTCAAGACCCGGACGGTGAGCTGTTCATATCTAACGAGTCGAGTCTCGAGCTGTTCGAACCGCAGCTCGGCCCGGCATGGCAGGTCCCTCGGCTGTCGGCTCTTGGTTCGCTCGATCTCACGCTCCTCCAGACAGAGAAACCACCCGAACGCGAACACACGGGTCTGAAAGCGCTGGTGTTTACGACTGCGGCTGACTTCAAAGCCTTTCCGCGGCGCCGATCGACCTGGGTGATTCTGGCGATCGGGGGGGCCGCGGCCGCTCTGGCGCATCCGGCAGATGATGATGTGAACGACAAGCTCGTCGGTTCAGACACGGTCGGAGCGTTTTTTGCCCCCGGCAAGTACATCGGTTCGACTTACGTTCAGACCGGGGCCGCCGTGACGCTGTATGCGATTGGCCGCTACATGCTTCCAAAGAAGGACGGCCAGTCGAGGACCAACAAGATTTCTCATCTCGGATTCGATCTGCTTCGTAGCGTAATCGTGTCGCAGGCCTTGACACAGGCCATCAAGCACACCGTGCGTCGCGAGCGCCCGACCGGCGAATGCTGCGCCTTCCCGTCGGGCCATGCGGCCACGTCGTTTGCCACAGCATCAGTGCTCGAGCGCCACTTTGGGTACCGAGGTGCCTGGCCGACATTCGTGGTCGCAAGTTACGTCGCGATGTCTCGTTTGCACGATAACCGACACTTCCTGAGCGACGTCCTGTTTGGTGCGTCGTTGGGAATCGCATCCGGCTGGACGGTTGTCGGACGTCATGGCCGATCCGACTACACGCTGCTGCCTGTGCCCGTACCCGGCGGAGTAGCTGTGATGCTAACCCGCGCGGGGAACTGATTAAATTGAATGTGATTCGTCACCCGTAGCGCGAGCTTTAGGCTTGCCGTAGTCGGGCGAACCTATTTCTCGGTGTTGCGGGCGGCAAGTCGCTCGATCTGTGGTCGCTCTCCCTCAGCCTTTCCCCTGATTGGTGCCACCGGCAAGAGAGCGCGTCCGCGCTCCATGACGAACGTATGGTCGAGGGAGTACCACGGAGACGTGACATCGGTCGCCGGGCTTGCCTCGTGTTCGTGCCGCGCGTAATTACCGATCAGACGGCGGGTCACGCCGAACTGGACGTCGGTTGTGAGAACAGGATCATCTTGTCGGTAGATTTGCGAGATGAGCGTCTTGAAGCCTTCTTTAGAGACCAGGAAGTGGAGGTGAGCCGGACGCATGTTGTGTCGTCCCTGCGCACGCAGTAAATCGCCAACGGGACCATCCACCGGAATTGGATATCCGGCCGGTAACACACTCCGGAAGCTGATGAAACCATCGTGGTCTGTCAGAAATCTGCCACGCAGGTTCATGTCTGCCTGCCCTGGATCCTGATTCTCGTAGAAACCTTCAGTCGACGAATGCCACACGTCGACTTCAGCCCCGACGATGGGGGCCCCGTCGGTGTCTTTGAACCACGCGCGAACGAACAGTGCCGGTCCTGGTGTCGGCGAGCGCACGATCGAGCCGCCATTCGGAGTTGACGGTGCGTGCATACGCCAGAAGGGCCCGAGCATGCTTGCATCGGTCTCCATCTGGCCGTTGTTGCCGTTGTTGAGCATCACGATCAGCTGCGAAAATCCCAGAGAGCCGGCCATCAGCACCGCTTCGTTGTGGGTGTCGGTTGTCTTTTGCCCCAGCCTGACGATGTAGCCGATAGCCGTACGAAATTCCTGTTCGGTGAGTCTGACTTCGCGGGCGAACTCATGCAGGTGGCGAACAAATGCCGACATGATCTGCCTGAACCTCGGATCTGGCGCGCGTTCCAGTTCCGACAGCACCGCGCGTGTCACGTCCTCTTCGCGTTCGATGATCATTCTTAGCCTTCAGCCTTCAGCCCTCAGCCTTGAGACGTGGCTTACCTCACACACCGTGCCGCCTTGTTCGACGGATCGATCGTCGTGCGCTTGCCGGGCTTGTCTCGATACGCTCCGTGGCAGTTCGAGCATGACAAGGCAATCTGCTCGGTCACAGCGCTCACAGCTTCTTGATTTCGGGTTTGTGATGCCTTGTAGGCGGCGCGCCCCGCTTCGGCAAGCTCGATGCTGTATTTGATCCAGTCAGCCTCGTTCACCGGGACTGGTCGGCCGTTCTCGCACCGGCGTCCTGGTGTCAGCATGAGCGGCGCCGATTCCGCGAGCGCCACGGCTGCATAGTCCACGAGTTCCCAGCCCGTATAGATCCCCGCGCCCCAGTCGCTGAACGAAAACCCGGCACCTGATTGATCTGGTGACGGCTTGGGCGGGGGTGCAGCCGGATCGCGGCTTTGCACGGTGAAAATCAGATTGGAACTTGGAAACAGAATCGCGCGCATCAGCTGGGCCATGTTGCCTGCCGCCGGAAACGTTGGTGCGGGGGTTGGTACGACACTCTGGCGGGCAGGAGGCACTGGCGGGAACGTAATCTGGCTCAGCATCTTTTCATCGGCGCTCAACTCTGATTTGCCGGCTGGAAACTTTCCGACCTGAAGCATGTACGCCAGGATGTCGGCAGATTGCTGAGCCGTAAGTGTTCCCGGCGCGTTGGCGGGCATCGTGTGCTGAATCTTGCTCACGAGATCCGCCAGCGGTCCGCTCCAGACCCGCATGAATTCGTCACCCGCGAGCGGCGGGCCTTGAAGACCTTCGAGTCCCACACCGTGGCACGAGGCACATTGCACTTTGTATAGCGCCATCCCACGTGCCGCCTGCTCTGCGGTGTGCACCCCGTCGCGAGCAGTACGCTGCTGCGCGCGCGCAACCTTCGGAAGCAAGCAGCCAAAAACCCCTGCACAGAGCATCACGCACAATGCGCGAGACGCGGAAGGCTTTCTGGGACAGCGAGACATCGCTTTTCCTCCGGCAGCAGTGTACGGTGGCGCTTGACGCGCCGCAATGCCCAGCCGATCATGTGCCAGGCAACGATTCAGATCCACCCGTTTCACAAACTCGCGACATCGTGAAAGTGTTGTCAGGTGCGATGCTGCTACTGGTCCTGCTTGGCGTCGTGCGCGCCGCACCAAGCCAGGTTCCACGACGTCAATCAGATCCGGTCGAGCGACCGCTGGTCTTCGAGACAGACCCATCTAGCCCGTGTACTGGCTGTCCGCTCGTCCAGGAGGCCGACGGGTCTCTCATGCGGATCGAGCCGGCTGAGTGAACGTTTCCTTCGTTGATCCGGCGCGATAGAGAAAAACGGCCACCGCCAGCAGGATCGCAAGAACGGCTCCTTCGCCAAGTAGGCCTGGAATCCGGGGAGCCATCGCGCGCGGGATGGCCCCGGCCGCGACGAGTCCTGCCAGTGCCACGCCTGCGAGACCTTCTCCGGCAACCAATCCTGATGCGGCGAGGATGCCGGGGTCTACGCTGTCCTTGCGCTGATCCTCGTTTCGCACGTGCGTTGCGACGCGTCGTTCGCACAACGCTCTCACGCACCCGCCAAGATAGATTGCGGCCATCGTAGCCAGCGGCAGGTACACACCAATGGCAAACGCTAGCGCGGATACGCCGCACAACAGAGCTGTGATTGCCAATCCGACTCCCGACAGGACCAAACCCCAGGGCAGCGCACCCGCGAGAACGCCTTCGATGATGGTTTTCATGAGCGTGGCCTGGGGCGCCGGTATGTCACGCGAGCCGAAGGTGTAGACAGTCCCCAGCAACATCACGGTCCCGGCAACTGCCCAACATGCGAATGACGCGCCAATCAGTTGCCCGAATTGCTGACGCGCTGGCGTTGCGCCGACGAGATAGCCCGTTTTGAGATCTTGTGAAATATCGCCGGCCTTCGAGGCGGCCACTGCCACGATGGTTCCTACAGTGAGGACCGCCGCACGCGCTGATTCGTCAACCCAACCAGCAGCAGCAAAGATTGACGCAACTCCGAGCAACGTCACGAGCGTGATGCCCGAAGTCGGTTGCGAGGACACGCCAACAATGCCAACAATCCGTGCCGCCACGGCCACAAAGAGGATGCCGAACACTGCTACGCCGGCGGCACAAACGGCCCGCTGGATGGCGTTCATGTTGCCGCCGAACACTCCAGGCACGATCGCCGCGACCGCCACGACGAAGATGATTGTGCCAACCACAAATCCCCCGGGGAGATCGCGATTGGTATCGCCTCCGGCTTCCGAACCCTCCAGACCTCCACGACCGCGAATGCCGCGTGCGACGGCCATGAACGCCCCAGCCATTGACGGGAGGCCTCGCAGGACCGCGATGATCCCGCCCGCCGCCACGGCGCCCGCGCCGACATAGCGGACGTATCGTGCCCAGATTTCGTTGGCGCTCATGTCTGCGATGAGGCGGGTGGTTTCCGGATAGAGTGGCGCGGACAGTGTGGCGCCAATCCACGCAATGAGCGGCGTGAGAACAATCGCCGAGAGGAGCGAACCGCTGACGAGGACGCCCGACTGGCGGTAGCCCAGAATGAACCCGACACCGATGAGGGCGGGCGCAAGCTCGATGGCTAACTCTGCCTTTGGGATGACAGGGAGGAGCCACTGGACGCTACTCGGCGTCAGGAACAGCAGCGACACGAGCAACTTCACAGCGGCGCCGAGCGCCATCCCTCTGAAGATCCACACGCTGGCGGTTGCGCCGCCGCTCGTGGCTCGCAAAACTTCGGCGCACGCCGTCCCTTCCGGATAGGGCAGTTCGTCGTGGCTGTGGACGACGAGCAGCCGGCGGAGCGGAATCATGGCGGCGAGGCCAAGCAGCGCGCCCAGATAACAGAGAATGACCACCTGGAGGTACGGCGGTACCATGTTCCACATGAAAAGTGCCGGAATGGTAAAGATGGTTCCGCTGGCCAGGGACGTGGAGGCCGATCCGATCGTTTGCGATAAGTTCGCTTCGAGAATGGTACCGCCTGTGCGGAACAGCCGGAAGAGCGCCACTGTCATGACGGCTGCGGGAATCGAAGCCGACACCGTAAGGCCGACTCGCAGGCCAAGATAGGCGTTGGCAGCGCCAAATACGATGCCGAGCAGCACGCCGGCAATAACGGCCTTGAGCGTAAATTCCGGGATAGCTGAGCTCCTGACCGGTGACGTTGGCATGGCGGCGATGATATTCGTGGAGGTCGATCGTGAGTCAATCTATTTCGCCCGAGCTGCTGTCGGCGTCCACGATTGCCATTCGCGACTGCATGGGCGCAAAACCCAACGAAAGCGTTCTCATCGTGACCGACGAGCCACTACGTCCCATCGGACTGGCGCTGCGCCAGGCAGCCAGGGACCTCGGCCACGACGTCATGCTGCTTGAAATGTTGCCTCGCCCGACCCACGGCGCGGAGCCACCACCTCACGTGGCCCAGTTCATGACCACGGTCGACGTCGTCCTCTGCCCGACATCGAAGTCTCTGACGCATACCGAAGCACGGCGAACCGCGACAGCAGCGGGGGCGCGCGTCGGGACGCTGCCGGGGGTGACGGAAGCCATCATGGTTCGGTGCATGAACGCGGACTATCAACGGATTGCGGATCGGACAGATCGGCTCTGTGGTCTCATGAAAGGTTCAAAAATGATTCGTGTCGTGGCACCGGCCGGTACCGACATGATCATGCCCGTGGAAGGGCGCCTTCCGATTGCCAGCACGGGATTGTTCAGGGAACGTGGACAGTTCGGTAACCTGCCAACCGGGGAGGCGTATCTTGCGCCGCTCGAGGGCCAGTCGAACGGCGTGGTTGTCGTTGATGGATCCATGGCTGGCGTTGGCGTGGTCACCAAGCCCATCCGCATTGTGGTGAAGAACGGTCAGGCCACGGATATCACTGGGGGACGTGAGGCAGAACAGCTGGTGGCGCTGCTCCAGCCGCACGGTGAGCCTGGCCGCAATCTTGCCGAATTTGGGATAGGCACGAACGATCGCGCGCAGCTGAGTGGCGTAATACTCGAGGATGAAAAGGTTATGGGGACGATTCACATTGCATTTGGCGACAACAAATCGATGGGTGGTACCGTCCGGGTGGCCAGTCATCTCGACGGCCTGGTCAAGCAGCCCACTGTATGGTTCGACGATCGACTGATCATGGACGCGGGACGATTGTTGGTCGACGGATGATTTCTGGAGGCGCCCAAATGGTCCGACGATTCTCTTTCGGTCGGTGTCTGTTTTTTGGAGCCGTATGTCTAGGTGGTGCTGTCAGCCCGGCGTCCGCTCAGCGAGCATCGTCCACATTCCGTCTACAGGAAGCGACGATCGCTCAGATTCAGCAAGCGATCCAGAAACAGCGGATCACCACAGTCGGTCTGGTCGAGCTGTACCTCAAGCGCATCAAGGCCTATAACGGAACCTGCGTGAACGAGCCCCAGGGGATCCTCGGGCCGATTACGACGATCCCACGAGCCGGCCAGCTGAATGCGCTCGTGACGCTGAATCTTCGGCCGGCAACCCGCAAGGCATGGGGGTTCGATGCGCGCAAGGCGCGGAGCATGACCGATCCTCTCGACAACGCACCAGACATGCCCGATGCTCTCGAGGTAGCGGCCGCACAGGATCGCACGTTCAAACGGACAGGCAAGCTGAGCGGACCGCTTCATGGCGTGGTGATGTCCATCAAAGATCAGTACGATACGTTTGACCTGCGAACGACGTCAGGCGCCGATGCGCAGTATCACAACGACCGTCCACCAGACGATGCGACATTTGTTCAGCGTCTGCGTCAGGCAGGGGCCATCATCCTCGCCAAGGCAAATCTTGCGGAATACGCCACCGACGGGGCTCGAAGCTCGTTCGGCGGCACCTTCTGCAATCCGTACGACACCGAGCGAGCTCCGGGCATGTCGAGCGCCGGATCGGCGACCTCGGTGGCGGCGAACCTCGTGACGTGTGCCATTGGCGAGGAAACCGTCGTGTCGATCCGCTGGCCGGCAGCCGTCAACAATCTTGTGGGCCTGGCACCAACGCAGGAGTTGGTGAGTCGCGACGGGATGATGGGCGCCGGACTCAACATGCGCACGGGTCCAATCTGTCGCACCGTGCAGGATGCCGCCAGGATCCTGGATGTCATTGCCGGATACGATCCCAAAGACGAGCTGACCGTATTCAGTGTCGGCAGGACGCCGCCACAATCCTATGCAAACGCTGCTGCGCCTGGACGGCTCGAAGGCGTGCGAATTGGCGTGATCCGCGAGTACATGAACAGGAAACTGCTGGCGAAACCTGACGAGCAGAGTATTGACATCGTCGAACGGGCGCTCGGCGATCTCCGCAAGTTGGGTGCGACCATTGTCGATCCGGGTCCCGATGGTGCGCTGTTTCAGGGTTGCATCACGCGATACGCCCCGCAGCTCTACAATGCGGCGTTCACGGCGCAGTACCCGAAACTGTTTCCGGTCGATGCCGCCGGCAAACCAACTGGCGATCATATAGGGACGCTGGTGGAGCTGGACGCCGACCCCTCACGTGTACCGGAAGGCCTTTCACTGCGCAGCCTCGGCGCATTTCCGGCGCAAGGCGAGGGCAGGTACATGATGAACAAGTACCTGAGAGAGCGCGGGGACGCGAACATCAAGAGCAACGCCGACTTGATCAGCAAGGCGACGTTTTATCAGGACCCGAACTTTCCAGATCGGAAACAGCTGCGTGAAATTGCCGAGCGGCAGGTCGTGCTCGATACGGCGGTGCGGCTGCAGAACCGATTCGCGCTGCAGGTGATCGTCCTGCAATGCATGCAGGAGCAGCGGCTCGACGCCCTTGCCGCGCCAACCTCGAGTATCCCCACACCCAAGCTCAACGGACCGCGCGAACCGAACCTCAACGGCCGTCCGGCAATCGGGTGGTCGTTTCTGGGTCAGCAGGGGTTCCCGGTGATCACCGTGCCGGCAGGCTTTACGACGGAAGTGTGGGATCGGGTACTCGATCCGGAGGCACCGAAAGCTGCGGGTGGTCCGCCCGCCACGAAACTGGTTGGACCGATTCCGGCTAAGCTTCCCGTAGGGGTCGACTTTGTCGGGCGTCCATTCGACGAGCCACTGCTGCTGAGAATCGCGGCTGCGTACGAGGCGGCAACCAGACACCGCACACCGCCAGCGGATTTTGGGCCGTTGCCCGGAGAGCCGTGAAGAGGAAGACCAGGAGTTCAGGAGATACTTCAACAGAGGTTAGGAGATTGGGGAGTTACAACCATGATGGTTCGACTACTCGGTGCACTCAGCGGTGCTCTTGCGGTCGCCTGGGTGATGTCTGGGTCCTTGGACGGCCAGACTCCCGTTCCACGGACCGTCGACGGCTATGCGGACCTGCAGGGCATCTGGACCAACTCCACCCTGACACCGCTCGAACGTCCGCTCGAGCTCGGTGACAAAGCGTTCTTTACCGAACAGGAAGCGGCGGAGTACGTGAAGCGGGCGCGCGAGCGCACCAACGCGGACCGTCGCAACAGCGATGCCGAAGCGGATCTCGCCATCGGGTACAACGACGCCTGGTGGGATCGAGGCACGACCATCGTACCGACTCGGCGGACCTCGATCATCGTGGATCCGCCTGACGGAAGGATCCCAGCTCTCACACCTGAAGCGCAGCGCAAGGCAGCCGCGCGTGCCGAAGCGAGAGTATTGCGTCCAGCTGATGGTCCGGAGGACAGGACTCTGGCCGATCGGTGCATCGTGCGCGCCAACACGGGACCGCCCATGCTTCCCGCCGGATACAACAACAACTATCAGATCATTCAGAACGCCGAACAGGTGGTCATCCTTATCGAGATGATCCACGATGCGCGCATCATTCCGTTGGGGAAGCGTCCGGGTCTGTCGAAGGAGATCAAGCAGTATCTCGGGGATTCGCGGGGTCGGTGGGAAGGGAACACGCTGGTCGTTGAAACGACAAATTTCACGGACCGGACGAACTTTCGTGGATCCGGCGTGAACCTGCGCGTGATCGAACGCTTCACACGCACGGCTGCGGATACGCTGCTCTATCAGTTCACGGTCGAGGATCCGCAGTCATTTACCCGACCGTGGTCGGGCGAAATCCCGATGAAAAAGGTCGACGGGCCTGTGTTCGAGTACGCGTGCCATGAAGGGAACTACTCCATGGAGAACATATTGAGTGCGGCCAGGGTCGAGGAAAATGGCCGATAGACTCCGCCTTATAGCTGACAATCCGGAACTCCGGGCCCGTCGGGTGCGTTGAGCGCGCTGACGGGCGCCGGGATTGGCGCTGACTCGTCCACAATTCCAATCCGCTTGTTCACCCAGAGCACCTGGTACGCCCATGCCGGGATGGGCGCTAGTTCCGGCATGCATGAGTGATTGTTGAAGTGCAGGTTGACGAGATAGAACCTCTGTTTGAGCCGGCGAACGACCTCCAGAAATCGCTGTTCGTTCGCACCATGCAGTTCCATCGGCATCTGGTCGATCTGGTCGAACACCGCGTCGGGGGTTGCGAGCAGCGAGTCCCACTCGGCTCCCTCAACATCGATTTTGACGATGAGCCGCTTGCCGGAGTCAAGGTTCTTGGATATCTGATTTTGAAGCGTGTCGAAGACGCGTCGATTCTCATCGCGCTCGGGCCGGGGCCCGATACATTCGTTGTGAAAGACGAACCGGCCGCCGTCGCACTTCGGCCGCCCGGGATCGAAACAATCGTACTGGTGGACGGCGACGCCCCAACGTTTGGCGACATCGCAGCCAAATTCGTCATTCAAACCAACTCCATAGGAATAGGCCGACGCGATTCCTTCGCTGAGGTTGTCGCATAGCAGGTACCCGCCATCGTTCACGCTGCCGAACCGCTTCAAGATGCAGTTCTTCAGAACGACTGGCTGCAGCTCTGCCAGCAGCGCAACGCGCGTTTGCCGCTGCCGTACGCGTTGTGCCTGCCAGAATCCAATGCTCACACCCGCAAGAACCGCCACCGCCAGCATCGTTCCTCGCGTTTTTGTCATTCGCGCTCCACGGCCACCATGACGTCCAACCCCGCGCACATTATGGCCGGATTCGCATCATCTGGTTGGCGCCGCGCCGGAACTCGTAGGGCACCTCTTCGATGGAGACATGGTAGCCGGCGCGGCGGAGATCGTCGCCGATGCCGACGACATAAGGTGACTGTTGGCCTCCCAGTTCCAGCAACGGGAACACGCGTACTTCTCGCGCGACGCGAGCGAGTTCCAGAATCGCGTCGCGGTGAAATGGTGCACCGAGGTGGTCAGAGTAGAGAAACAGGAAGTGCGAACAGATGGCCAGCTCAAATGAGTGGTCGCGGAATGGGAGCGTTGGCAACTCGGCGTCAACGTACCGGCCGTCGCGGAGCCCCTGATCAAAGTCCTCGAGAAATGCGTCCATCGCGCGCATTCGCACGGTCTCCAGCTCTTCAACGGACTGAATATCGCGCCAAACGAACTCGGCGAGGTTCTGGCGTGTCTGGTCGACGATCTGATCGCGAGTGGCCGCAATCCGTTCGCGGATTTGGGTACCTGTAAACCGGTAGAGCGGATCGCATGAAATGACCCGCGTTCCGCGGCGAGTGGCCTCGGCATTGAAGCCGGCTGGCCCGTCGGCGCAGCCGAGGATGCTCATCCGAAGCTCGGCGTCACGCAACACGAACATCCGCCGATACTCCTCGAACGAGCGTCCCCAGGGGACGACCTGATCGAGTGTAAACATCGCGGTAACGCTATCATCCGGGCGAACCCTGGCGCTACATCGAGGAAATACTCCTGATGGGCCGGGCACCACGTCCTGTTCGCGGGAAAGCCTGAGGCAAAGCCAGGCCTTTCACCGGATCGATGTTCGTCTGGTCCGCTCGGAGGGCAATGTGCTGGCGCGCAGCAGCTACGTTGAATAGTCGACTCGCGGAATCCGCTCAGGCGAATCGTTCGCGGGCTCGTTCCTGAGCTTTTCGCGCCTCTTCCTCGCGATTCCGCGGCGGCGCCGTCGTGGTCAACGAGTGGATCAATCGCTGCGCGGCCGCGGTCACTTCGTCGACGGCACGGTTGAATACGATCTCGTTCGCGCGCGATGGACGATTGGCGCCGCTCAGCTTGCGGACAAATTGCAGGGCCGACGCCCGAATCTCCTCGTCGGTTGCGGGCGGCGCAAAATTCGCAAGGGTCTTGATATTGCGACACATGATTCGAACTCCCCGGGCACCGGAGTGCCCGTCATCGGCTCCAGAAGGTTCACTAATGGAGTAGTCTTCAGCTGACAGTGTACGCGATCGGCGAGATCACGTCCGACGAGGGGCTAGACAGAGCGTGCATACTGCTCGTCGGTCACCGGCTCCATCCATGTGGTCGCCGCATTGACATTTACGGCGATGTGGATACCTGCGCGGCCCGGAGCCGCGCCGTGCCAGTGACGTTCGCCCGGGGCAATGACGACGGCATCGCCGGCTTCGAGATCCTGTGCGGCGGCGCCCTCCGCCTGAACGCGTACTCGGCCCGCGAGGACGAAGAGCCACTGCGGACCGGAGTGTTTGTGCCAGTTCGTTCGTGCACCGTCTGAGAACGTCACGCGGTATACGCTTACGGGAACGCCGGTCTCGTCATGGGCCAGGCGTTGAACCGTCGCCGGGCCAATGAAGGTTGCCGGGTCGGCGGGGCCGACCGGCGTGTCACTTGATCGAAAGATGCGCATGGATGACCATACCCACAAATCACGCGGAGAGTCACTCATGAAAAAAGTCATCGTTGCGGTTGTTTGTGGAGTCGTCGGTATCCTCGGGCTTGCGGAGACAAGCGGCGCACAGCCGCCTGGGATCACGCGAGAGATGATCGCGACGGCGCTGCCCGTAGAAGGTGCACCGCTGGCTGTGCCCGGACCCTACGAGGTGACGTCGGAGCCGGCCTTCGGCTCGCCGGGCCATGTCGTGTTCCGTCCAGCCGACCTCGCTCGGTTCCCAACGAAAGACACGCTGCCCGTCATGGTCTGGGGCAATGGCGGCTGCGCAATCAACAGTACGCGCTATGGAGGCTTCCTCACGACTATCGCCTCGCATGGCTTCCTGGTGATGGCGACGGCTGCAGTTCAAGGTCAGGCACAACGGCAGTCCAACGCCGACGACCTGCGCGCGGCGCTGAACTGGGCCGAGGCTGAAGCGAAGCGTGACGGATCACCGCTGAACGGCAAGATTGCCACCGACAAGATGGCCGT
>DATBJG010000321.1:0-58354 GCA_036556585.1 Vicinamibacterales bacterium | reverse complement strand
TGGAAACCCTCAATCCGTATACGCTCAGGGAATGGCGCGAGAAAATCGACCGGGGTCCGTTCGAGGTATTGCAGTGGCGGGAAGAGCACTCGGCCTTTGCTGAAGCGCTCCTTGACGAATACCCGCAGATCATCGAGGGGACTCGAGAAGGCGTAGAGCGACGCGATCTGATTAGCGAACGTCTGAAGATGTGGCTGCGCCGGCGTTAGTCGAGGACGTCTTCAACCGAGACGCTCTGTTCGTCTACTGACACAGCATCTCCGGAAATCAACCTCTACACCGCGTTTTGGGCCGGCACGCTCCTTGCGTTTCTGTTCCGTGAAAGGAAGGAATCATGGCAGATGACGTGCTGAAAGGCAGATGGCGACAACTGAAAGGTGAGGTCAAGTCCCGATGGGCGAAACTGACCGATGACGATCTGATGAGCGTAGAAGGAAGCTTCGACAAACTGGTGGGCAGAATTCAGGAACGCTACGGCTATGCCAAGGACGAAGCCAAACGCGAAGTTGATGAGTTCTTGATGCGCCACCCTGTAACACCGTAGTTCCATTGCGGCTCCCGGCACTTGCCCCCACCCTGGAGTGCGGGGAGCCAGTCGTCCTCAACACCGACTCTCCATCTGCAACACTTCCCCGGTCAGCGCCGCGTAGTCGGCGAATCCCGCGCAGTGGTCGCAGTACCGACTGATCGGCACCCCGTGACTTGACGCTTCCGCCAACTTGACGCTCCGCCTGACGACTGTGTTGAAACACCTGGCGCCAAGGTGCTTTCGAATGTCTTGAACGACCTCTTGCGCGAATCGGTAGCCACCCGAGTACAGCGTCACGAACGCCCTCGGCATCACATGATGTCCTGTCTTGTTCGCCACGACGTCGAGCGTCTCAAACAATTTGCCGACACCATGAAGCGAAAAGAAACTGGGGTCCATCGGAATGAGAGCCTCCGAAGCCGCCTTCAGCGCGTTGAATGTCAGGAGGCCTACATTCGGCGGACAGTCGATGATGATGTAGTCGTACGTCGCATTGAGGCCCGCGAGGAAACCGGCCAATATATCCTCTCGACCGTTGACGTTCGTCAGCAATTCCGGAACCGCGCTCAAACGGATGTCAGCCGGGACCAGGTCGAGGTTTTCAAAGACTGGTTTCAGGACGCCGTTGTGATGCCTTTGGCTCTTGGCTGAGCCCCGCGCAAATACGTCGAACATCGTGCCCGTATCCATATCGAGCGCCCGCTGAAGCCCAAGCGTGGCGTGCCCTTGCGGGTCTGCATCGACAACGAGCGTCTTGCGATCCGCGTTCGCGAGAAAGGCGGCAAGGTTGATCGCAGTCGTCGTTTTGCCGCATCCCCCTTTCTGGTTGACCACGGCAATTGTTCTAGTGGTGGAGGTTCTTCGTTCGTGCGGCTGCGCCACGGCTCTCGATAAACGGACGTTGACGACCTGCCCATGGGAACGGAACCCGCCGAGCACCACGCCGGCTTTGTGGCGTTTGAGGAGGTCGCGAAGGCTTGTCGGCGCACGGGATTCCGAGCGGGCCATAACACGAGAAGCGTGAACAGTCACGGAACGGTAACAGACGGAAAAACGTGCTGGCAACCATTAGTTGTGGAATAGATGCCAAGACACCACAACATCAGCAAGAATTTTCACCATCGTCATGCGGCTGTTACCTGATTGTCATGGCTGGAAACGCTCTCCACGACCAGATCAGGCCCGGAGTACTCATCCCCGGCGACGTCAGTCGCGCGCGCGGCTGCGCCCAGGTCGATGAATCCTGCGTCTCTTTTGGACAATAATGTCGCACACGGCGTCTGTCCAAACGAAATTGTCTATAGTCATTCGGGCTGTAGCGACCGTTGCCCTCAAATCAGAGACTTCCTTGGCTTTTCCGATAAAGGGCCGAGAGCCACGACCGACAGTTTGGTTTGTTTCAATCGCAGTAGGAACAGTTTCGTCGTATTCGAACCCGTCCCCTCGATGAGCGACATGACCGGGCGGCCTCCGCGGCGCTCAAACGCTGTGTCTTGCGGCGAACTCGTATTCCACACGACCCTCGTCATGGAACAGCTCTTGCTCCTCGGATCTCCCGAAACCAACACCACTAGCTGACCCGACGCGACTCGTGACGCCTCATACGACGAACCCAGCCGACGCTCGCGACACGCATGAGATTCAGCAACTGATCGAGGCGCTGCACCGGACGTACCAGCCGCTGACCGACGGCGAGGTGGCCACCTACATTCCGGAGCTCAGCCAGGTGAACCCCGAGCATTTTGGAATCTGTCTGGCGACGGCTGCCGGCCAGGTCTTCATGACGGGGGACTGCGAGGTTCCCTTCACCATCCAGTCGGTATCCAAGCCGTTCGTGTTCGGCCTGGCCCTGGAGCAACTCGGCCGCGAGACTGTCCACCGACGGGTCGACGTCGAACCGAGCGGCGATCTGTTCAACTCAATCGCGCTGCAGGATCAGACGAATCGGCCGCACAACCCGATGGTGAACGCGGGCGCCATCACCGTCACAGCGCTCCTCTATGAGGCCCACGGCGACCGGGCTGTCGACTATCTCCTGGACCGGTTGAGCGCTGCCGCAGGGCGACGCCTGACCATCGATACGGCTGTGTACCACTCCGAGCGCTGTACCGGCCATCGCAATCGGGCGATCGCGCATCTGCTGCTCAATTTCGGAATGATCCCCGCCGAGGCGGAAGCAGCGCTTGATGTCTACTTCCAACAGTGCTCGATTCTCGTCACCTGCCGGGATCTGGCGCTCATGGGGGCGACTCTGGCCAACATGGGCCGCAACCCCATCACTGGCGAAGCAGTATTCGACGTCCGCTGTGTCCGCGACGTGCTGTCGGTCATGTTTACCTGCGGGATGTACGACTACTCCGGTCAGTGGGCGTACCGGGTGGGCGTGCCGGCCAAGAGCGGAGTGAGCGGCGCCGTGCTGTCGGTCGTCAACCGCCAGCTGGGGATTGCCACCTACTCACCCCGCCTGGACCAGCACGGAAACAGTTGTCGCGGCATCGAGGTCAGCGTCGGATTGGCCTCCAAGCTCGGCCTCCACGTCTTCGACTGCCTGAACATCGGCTCGAGCTTCCTCAGCGCAGTGCTGTAAGGCGTCCAGATCATCGATCACCGGTGCCGAAACCAGGTTGTTAGAAGAGTCAGTTGGCGAGCTGATGAGCCGAGACGTCGCCGAGGTGAGAGAATCGCAGACTGTTACCGATGCGACGGCTTCTGCCGAGGGTATCACCGGGACCCGTGCCGTCTTCGGAATTGAGACACGCAGATGCGAAAATTTACAGCCGCGACATCGCGACCCGTTCTCGAGTGGCTACCCAGCCGCAAGGAGCTGCGTGCTACCCTTGACGCAAATGTGGAGCGCCGCTTTCCGTCATGTGTCACTCGTCACGGGCCTTGCGGGTTCACTCGCGGCCATCGTGCCCGGGTTCTTGTTCTGGCCCAGGCTCACGAACCCGATCTACGCCAGTTCTCTCGTCCGCTATTACCTGCTCGAAATGGGATTGGTTGGTGTGATCGTGCTGGGAACCGTCGTGACGCAAATGTCGTGGAGGACCAGCCTCGTGTGGGCGGCCTGCGGACTCACGGCTGCATTTGCCGCTGCGGCCGGATTCACAATCGGATCGCTCTATCTTCCCGCCGCACTGCTCCTCGCCCTCAGCGGTGTGCTGGGTGACCTGAGCCGGCCTCGGGCACTTCTTCGGGATCTCCTCATTGCTGCCGCGGCCGCCACAGTTCAGCTCTCCCTCATGGCGCTGGTCGTCCTGCGGCTGACGCGGGGAAACAACCTGAACTTATGATTTCTTTCTCGGAATACTGAGCGTGCGCCACCCATCGCCCGTCAGGTGCTTGGCCAGGAACACGATCTGACCCACGTGATGCGCCGTGTGCGCGAGATTGCGATTGATCGCCTGGATGACGGTATGGGGCTCGCCTCGAATGTAGACCGTCCGTGACAAATCGTCCGGGGTCAGCTTTTCGAGCGTCTCGAACAACGCGCGCCAGCCAATCGACCATCGAGTCAACAACGAGACACGCGTCTCACCCTTCTCGTGTTCGAATTCGACATCCCGCTGTCGAGTCGGCTTTTCGCCATCCGTGGTCAGGAAATCAGTCCAGCGAGACCGCAGGTTGCCAGCCAGATGCTTGACAATCATCTCGAGCGAGTTCTCACCGTCGCCCATCGGCACAAACAAGTCGGCGTCGTTGCCAATTTGCGCGATGGCCCGCTCGGCCAGTTGCTTCTGCTTCTTGTACTCAGCAATAACATCGTCCAAATAGGCTTGCATCGCGCCGAATTCTAGCAGGCTTGACTTGACGATACTTTGTCATGCAAAGTATTTGAACACCGTGGATTACAGCAGCGCGGCCGATCAGATCTCGGCCATTCATCAGCAGCTCGTCAAAACTGAGATCTATCGAGGATATCGTCCTCTGCCAGTCGCCCTCTCGGGCATGTGTGGTGCAGCCGGGTCGCTGTTTCAACCGTACCTGGTACCGCGCGGCAACGTCCGCTCCTGGGTGGTGTATTGGGGCATCGTCGCCGTCTTCGGCGGCTTGGTCGCCGGGTCTGGTACCGTGCTGAACTATCTGTGGGAATCAGAACACGGCCGCCGTCGTACGCGGCGCGTCCTCGGTCAGCTGGGCCCTGCCCTTCTAGCCGGTGTCGTGATCACATTGGTCGGTGTCGTCGACACTCGACTTGCGCCGTTTCTGCCCGGATTGTGGGCGATGGTTTTCGGCCTGGGCATCTTTGCGTCTCGCCCCTACCTCCCCCGCACGACCGGATGGGTCGCGCTCTATTACCTCACCGCAGGGGCAATGCTCCTCCTCCTCGGACGAGGGAGCTCGAGCGCTTGGGTGGTGGGTGGAACATTTGCTGTTGGCCAACTGAGTACAGCAGCCGCGCTCACCTGGAATCGGGAGAGGGTGTTCGATGCGTAAGAAGACGGAACACGCAACCGGTCGTTACGCGTACCAAGGTCTCGACCGGATCGTGCACGAGAAAGCTCGTCTTGGCATCATGACGTCGCTCATCACCAGGCCAGACGGCCTCCTCTTCGTCGAGCTGAAGCAGCTGTGTGCGTTGACCGACGGCAATCTCAGTCGTCACATGGAAGTCCTTCGCGAAGCCGGACTGGTGGAAATCTGGAAGGGCTACGACAAAAAGCGACCGCAAACGCTCTATCGCCTCACCACCGACGGACGACGACGGTTTGTGGAGTATCTGGCTGAACTCGAGCGTGTCATTCGCGACGCGCGTCCGAAGGGTGTGCGCCCCTCCCAAATCGTGCGGGCACCGGGCAAGGTCGGATGGGTTCCTGCGTGACCTTTTTTTCGTTCATAACTTTGCAATACAAAGTTCATGTCTGAGTGCTGACGTACCGCAACGATGACACTGCTGGGCATATGCGACTTGAAATCAACGCCGAAATCGGCCCGGGCGTTGGAAAGCTATTTGCTATACTCGACAAAAAGGACGCTGAATGGCACGAACGCTGGCCGATCTCGAACTCGATCAACGAGTAGTCCCGCCCCCTCCGGCGCCGCGGGACCGGCAATGGTTTGGGCATCCCCGGGGCCTTTCGACGCTCTTCTTCACGGAACTCTGGGAACGATTCAGTTACTACGGGATGCGCGCGATCCTGGTCCTCTTCATGACCAACGCCATTGCAACTGGCGGATTGGGCATGACCGACGGCACGGCTACGGCGATTTATGGCCTCTATACTGGCGCCGTCTATCTGTCGGCCCTGCCTGGTGGCTGGATTGCGGACCGGCTGCTCGGTCAGCGTCGCGCGGTCTTCGTTGGCGGCGTCATCATTGCTGCCGGGCACTTCACCATGGCGGTGCCCTCGATCACGACGTTCTATGGCGGGTTGATGTTGATCGTGCTTGGAACAGGTCTCCTGAAGCCTAACGTGAGTGCGATGGTCGGCGATTTGTATCCCGAAGGCGGCGCGCGGCGGGACGCCGGCTTTTCGATCTACTACATGGGCATCAACGTGGGAGCCTTCCTCGGACCTCTGATTTGCGGCTTTCTTGGCGAGAACATCAACTGGCACCTTGGTTTCAGCGCGGCGGGCATTGGAATGGTGCTCGGCCTGGTGCAGTACTCGCTTGGCGGAAAACATCTCAAGGAAGCCGGACTGCCAAGACCCGACGCCCACTCACAGGATAGCCGTGCTCGCGCGTGGCGAAGTCTGGCGCTCGGCGTGGGCGCCGTACTGGGCATCGTCCTGCTGCTCGTCGGGTTGCAGTCGGCCGGCCTCATTGCGATCACGTTGCTGGGGTTTGTCGATGCCACCGGGTACTTCATCGTTGCCCTCGCGGGACTCTTTATCTGCTATCTCCTGTTTTTCGGGGGCCTGACGGGAGTCGAGCGCGGCCGCGTCGGGGTGATTGCCGTGTGCTTCCTGTCGGCGGCGGTCTTCTGGTCGGGCTACGAACAGGCAGGCTCTTCGATGAATCTCTTTGCCGAGCGACTGACCGATCGCATCATCTTCGGCTGGGAAATGCCTGCCAGCTGGCTGCAATCGGTCCCGGCGCTCTTCATCATCCTCTTTGCTCCGGCATTCAGCGCGTTGTGGTTATGGCTTGGCACGCGCAGCCCGTCCATCCCTGCCAAGTTCGCATACGGCCTCATTCAGCTGGGACTTTCGTTTGTCGTCATGGCGTGGGCATCGACCTATGCGGTCGGCGGATCCCTCGTCAGTCCTTCGTGGCTCGTGGTGACGTACTTCCTGCACACGACCGGTGAGCTGTGCCTGAGCCCGGTTGGACTAAGCAGCATCACCAAACTTTCACCACCGCGCTTCGTTGGTCAGATGATGGGCGTCTGGTTCATGGGAAGCGCGCTCGGGAACCTGCTGGCCGGACGCGTCGCGGGACTCATCGAGACATTACCGCTGCCGCAACTCTTCGAAAGCGTCAGCTTGTTTACCGCCGGGTTCGGGCTCCTCTTGCTGATCTTCGCCAGGCCCATCCGGAAGATGGCTGGAGGGGTGAAGTAGAGCAGGGATTCGGGGGTCGAATTCGGGGGTCGGATTCGTTATTGACGATAGCGGCCTCGCGACAAGGCACGGGCTGCGCGCTCGCGCACACCGGCGTCTGGATCTTTCAGAGCGGTAATCAGCGAATCGGTGGCCTGGGATTCCCTAAAACGTCCCAGCGCGGTCACCGCCTCCTCACGCACCTCCGGATCGCCATCCTTCAGCAGCGTCACGAGTGGCTGAACCGCACGTTCGTCCCGGTACCTGCCGAGGACCTGGGCGGCACGCTCACGCACCCACGGAGACCGATCTCCGAGCGCTGTGATGAGCGTTGAGACCACGTCGCCGCCAGTTTCATCGTGGCGCACGCGGCCGAGCGCGCCCACGGCTTCCCACCGAACGGCTTCGTCTGCGTCTTTGACCGTGTCCACCAGGACTTTGACTACGTCGCTCTGTCGCAACTGACCGAGCGCTCGCGTCGCCTGCTGCCGGACGTCTGAGGCCGGGTCGCGCGTGAGCACGACGAGCGAATCGAATGCGCGCGCGTCACCCTGCCGGCCAAGCCCTGCTGCAGCTTCAGCTCGCACTTGCGTGTCGGCGTCCTTCGCCATCGTGAGGAGCGGCGGCAGGCTTCGCTCATGGCGAATGATGCCCAGCGCGTGCGCGACGTGACGGCGGATGACCGGGTTGCTCTGACCCACCATCTGCAAAAGGGAATCGAGCGATGCCTCACCAATCAGGCCGAGAGCGCGGGAGGCTTCGAGACCAGGGGACGATTTCGTTCGGTCGTTGAAATTCGACGTCCAAAAACCACCGCCGTGGCACGCAACCCAATCGACTGGTGTCGCATCAGCCAGAAGGCGCATGAGCGCCGGCACGGCTGACGCCGCACGGCGTCCCATGCCCCCCAGATAACACGCCGCCAGCGCACGAGCTGCCGGATCTGATGCCGAGAGTCCGGCAATCTGCTCGTTGATGGCGGCCGGAGTACTACGCGGCCGGTTTATCTGCGCTTCGCCTGTTCCGGACACGCACAAGAGGCTCAGCGCGCCGACGACCAGATATGCACGCCACATAGTTGGTCCTTCCGCTCAGCGGCCCTTCGTCCCAGGCTCCGGCAAGCCCTTGTCCTGTTCGAAGTGACGCCAGTTGTCCTCGTATTGTTTGAAGGCCCTGTCTGCCTGCCGCATGGCCGCATCCACCATTTCGCGTGGATCAAGGGAGTCGGAATCCCAGGCTGACGCGCTTCCCTTTCCAAAGTCCAGCTGCCACTTGCTCAGCTGTTTGTGGACCTTTTCGAGCTCCACCTGCTGGACTCTCACGATTTCGTGTTCAAGCTGCTTGAAATTGGAATCCGCGATCGGGAAGGGCCCCGTTCCACGCCGCTGTCCGCGGGCAATCCGGCTCAACGCGATCGCGGCCCGTTCGCGCACCCGTGGGTCCGCATCTTTGAGTGCGGCCGTCAGCGCATCAATTGCGCGCGCATCCGCAATGGCGCCCAACGCCACGGCCGACATCTGACGAACCTCCGGGTCAGCGTCCTTGAGCGCCGCAATCAACCCCGGCACCGCTTCGGGCGATCGGGTACGGGCCAGCGACGCTGCCGCACGCTGACGGACGTCGGCGTCGGAATCTTTGAGAGCTTGAACCAGCGCCGTCACGACCGCTGCCGACTGCCCGCTCCGGCCGAGCGCCGCGACGGCCTGGCGGCGCACGTCCGGATTCTGATCACGCATCGCCGTCACGAGCGCGTCGGCGTACTTGTCATCGCGCCGACGGCCAAGCGCCGAGATCGCCTGCCGGCGCACGTCTGGGTTCTCGTCTTTGAGTGCCGTCACCAATCCTTGTGCCGCTTCAGGCGTGTCGAACTGGCTGAGTGAACCAACCGCAATACGGCGAAGCCGCACGTCGCGGCTCTGCAGTGCCTTGATGAGCGCAGGCACAGCCCGCGGATCTCTCATCGTGGCCAGCCCTTGAATTGCCTGTTCGCGCACCCGCTCGTTCTCGTCGTTGAGCGCCACACTCAACGCGTCGGCCACGCGGCGGCGTGTCTCTTCCGGCACGGCATCAGCCGCCTGAGGCTTAGCGATACCAACCGATCCCGCGATCGGTGGCATCGGAGGAATCGGTGGCATCGGAGGAATCGGAGGCATTGGAGGTACGGGCGGCAGACCGTCGAAATTGAAGTCGAACTGGAAGTCGAAGTCCGGATTCGGGTCGGGATCGATATCGAATGGCGGCAACGGCGGCTGAAAATCAAATTGCGGTTCAACTGCCAGCCCGTCGACCCAGGGACTTATGGTTATTCTTGGACCCTGCGCCGCAAGCAGCGCCACGTCAGGCGCCGCGACATCGGGCGGCGACATGACCGTCGCATCTGGTGGATAGATCAGAACGCCAGGCTCACCCCGTGAGTCAGTGACGCCCACATCGGCCTGTGCAGCATCCGAAAGGAATACACTTTGGGCCGTTTCATTCGTGGCAACTGAAGAACCAGCGGTGGCGGCCGACAATCGGAAGGCGCCGAGCGACACCACTGCAACAGCCGCAACAACCGCACCCATCGTCCGAGCCAATCGGCTGGGCGTGTGTCGGCGTCGCCCAGCGTCAAGAATTGCCAGAACACGACCTTCCAGTTGTGAGGGAGCGGCCATGGCCAGCATCGCCCATCGGGGTAACGGATCGAATCGAAAAGCCCGCGCAATTTCAAAGAGATGATCGGCGTATGCCGGCCCATCGGTGCCTGCGGCAAGCACGAGATCGTCGCAGGCGCGCTCCTGCTCAGCGCGAAGTTTCGCGACCGCGACGTGCGCCAGAGGATTGAACCAGTGCCAGGCGTAGGCGAGCTGGGCAACCGCCTGCAGACGGCAATCGCGCCGTTTGACGTGCGCCAGCTCGTGCAATAGAACAACGCGGCGCCGGTCAGCTGACCACTCGTCGGCATCCATGGACATCAACAGCGTCGGTCGCCAGAGCCCGCATGCGACAGGCACCGTGGTTCGGTCGCTCCGCCGCAACGATACGCGTTCTCGGATACCGAGCGTCGAGGTCACCTCGTCCAGGATGGTCAGCCACGGGGCATCCTTAATGGGCTCCGCGCCACGTGCAATCCAGCAGACCCACACGATGCCGATCCCCAATCTGAGAAGCACGAAGGTGACGCCAGCTGCCCACAGACCCATCAGCATTGGTTGCCAGGTCACTCGGCTCTCGGATCCAGGCTCTCGGCTCTCGGGGAACTCGATGCCTAGCCCCGAAGGCTGTGAGCTCATAGCCGTGCCAAGGTCTGTTTCTCGGCTCTCGGATCTGGGCGCTCGGCTTTCGGATCTGGGCGCTCGGCTCTCGGATCTGAGCGAGCGGGGTTCGGGTCCGTATTCCACGAGCGCCGAGCGCCCAGACCCGAGAGCCGAGCCAGCCGGAAGCACGCTCAGATTCCACACCGGCCCGACGAGGACCATCACCGGTACGAGAAGAATCCCGACAATGGCAGTCGCCCAGACGAAATGACGGGCGGCCGCCGATGAGCGCCGCATGACCCGTGTCGCGAGCCACGCCATCGCAAGGAAAATCGAGACCTTCAGGGTGATCTGTAACAGGAGCGATGCCGACATGACTACTCCCCTTCCTTGTTCTTGGCCGCGTCAATCATTCGACGGAGACGGGCGAGTTCCTGCTCGTCGAGGTCCCGTGGCGATATCTCGAAAAGCGCCGCGAGCACCTGCGACGCCGAGCCGTCAAAAAAGGTGTTGAGGACATGGCGCAGCGCCGAGCGCTTTGCCTTGTCGCGAGTGACGATGGGCATGTAGACGTATCGGGGGCCATCTTCTTCGTGGCGGATATGCCCCTTGTCTTCGAGAATCCGCAACATGGCCCGCACGGCGGAATAGCTGGGTGGCTCGGGGAGGCTCGATCGCACTTCGGCGGCCGTCGCTTTCCCATCGCGGTACAGGATGTCCATGATTTGCCGTTCACGACGGCTGAGCTGGCTGATTGGAGATGGCCTGGCCACGGTCGCGCTCCTGATGCTAAGAAACTGGCACTATGCTATTTTCTTAGCATCTGTGCCGTCAAGGGGGGCCTGACAAAGCCCGCTCGAGGTGGTCATGTGCGAGATTAGACGGAAGTGGAGCCCGGAAAGTTGGGTGGCTAGTGCACGCCCGGAGGGACTTGTCCCTGAGTCATGACCCGGGTGACCATCTGCTCGAGCTCCTGGCGACCGATGTCAAACGGGCCTGCAACTGCTGCTCCGGCCTGAAGTTCGATGGCGATCACGACCCCGCCGTCCTGGTAGGGGTTGACGATCCAACTGAACCCGCGCAAAAAGACCGGACGTTCCTCGGACTTGGGATTTTTTTCGCGGTCCACCGCCCGCAGCATGTCTTTCAGCACGATTTCGACATCGGCATCCGTCCAGGCAGCAGGCTCCGACGCCGTCGTGCTTTCACGGGTCGTCGCATAATCGGTGCCCCGAAGCCAGATGTCGATGGGATAGGTCATGGAGTGTTGTCAGTCGTCAGTCGTTAGCGCATGACAGCTCAGACGTCAAACGTCAGCTGGCCGATCAACCTGTCGGGAGAGGTGACCGGTTCCTTGCACACAAATTCCCGACAAACATATGCCGTCGCTTTGCCGTCACGCATTGTCAGCGAGGCCACCCACGGAAGCAAGCGAGCCAGGCGGGCTTGATCCGAACCCGGACGCACGCCAACGATCACCGAAAACGGCTGAAAAGATTCCCGGAGCGCTCCGAAAAGCTGTCTTGTGTCGTCGTGGCCTGCTGCCCCAACGATCGCCGTCTGACCCATTCCGGCGTGATACATCGAGAGAGCCGACAACATCATCGGGATGGCTCTCGCGAGCTGTGGCAGCTTGGGCGTCACGCTCCTGAATACCTGCTCGATTCGATTGGCGAATGCAGCATCGCCGGTCAGGTGGACCATTGTCAGCAGGTTGTAGACCGAGACACTGGTCGCTGATGGTTCGGCGCCGTCATAGTCTTCCTTCATACGCAAGAGCACCGAGGCATCCTGCCCTGTCGTGCTGAACCAGCCGCCGGATTCCGAATCCCAGAACAGCTCATCTTGCCGCTTCTGGAGTACCAGCGCCCATTCGAGCCATTCCGCATTCGCGTCACTCTGAAACAGCTCGAGCAGTCCCCAGATCAGAAACGCGTAGTCCTGGGCATAGGCGGGAATCGCGGCGTGACCGTCACGATACCGTCGAAGCAGCGTGCCGGTTTCAGCATTCCACAAGGCCTTTTGCACGAAGTGCGCCGCATTCTGCGCTGTCGCGAGGTGAGCGATGGCGCCCGATGCCGTGCCGCCGTCGTCTGCCAGTACGCGCGCGCCTCGTGCGAATGCCGCAATCATCAGGCCATTCCAGGCCGTCAGGACCTTATCGTCCAGGTGAGGGCGCGGCCTGCGTATTCGAGCGTCGAACATTGCCAGCCGCGCGCGTGCGAGCGTTTCTGTCACATCGGCCGGCGTCCTGCCGAGACTTTGCGCAATGTCGTCAAGAGATCGCGCCAAGTAGAGCAGGTTCTTCCCCGTGAACTCGCCCTGCGGATCGTGAGGCGCATTGCCATTCGATTGAATTCCGAAACGCTGGCGAACCACGTCCGCGTCGGCTGCTCCCAGAAGCTCTACGAGCTCCTCCTCGCGCCAGAGGTAGAACGCGCCTTCCTTCTTATGTGCGTGTGGATCCGCAGCGTCTTCTGGCGGGACACTATCGGCATCCTCGGCTGAATAAAAGCCCCCCGCCGGGTCCGTCATTTCGCGACGCACGTACTGCAACGTATCCTCCGCCACCTGCCCGAAAAACTGATCGCCGGAGTCCTGCACGGCTTCGAGATAGGCCAGGGCAAGCTGAGCCTGGTCGTACAACATCTTTTCGAAGTGCGGGACGCGCCAGTCGGCGTCAACCGAGTAACGGTGAAAGCCTCCGCCAATGTGGTCACGCATCCCACCAACAGCCATTGCATGAAGCGTTTTGAGCACCATCTGCTGCGCGCTGTCGTTGTTCGTCCGGACGTGTTCGCGAAGTAGAAAATAGAGTTCGGACGTCCGCGGAAACTTGGGCGCCTCGCCAAACCCGCCACGTCGCTGGTCAAAGGCGCCAGCAAACTGCCTGACCCCCTGGGTGAGCATCTCCGCGGACGGCACCTGTACGCCAAGCTCGGTCGCCTGAGAGGCACCAAGGCGCTCCACGATTGTCGCGGCGGAGGCAAGTACGTTACTGCGCTCAGCCTTCCAGACCCGGGCAATCTCAGTGAGCAACTCCGGAAAACCTGCCCTCCCCCACGCCGCTCTCGGAGGGAAATAGGTCCCGCCGAAGAACGGCTTGAGGTCCGGAGTCAGCCAGACACTCATTGGCCAGCCGCCCGAGCCGGTCGTGGCCTGGACGAACGTCATGTACACATGGTCGATATCGGGACGCTCCTCGCGATCGACCTTGATGGACACGAACTCGCGGTTCAAGATCCCGGCTATTTCGGGATTTTCGAAAGATTCGTGCGCCATGACGTGGCACCAGTGACAGGTCGAGTACCCAATCGACAGGAAGATCGGTCGGTCCTCGCGACGCGACTTGTCGAATGCCTCGTCGCCCCACGGATACCAGTCCACAGGATTGTCGGCATGCTGAAGAAGATACGGACTTTGCTCGGTGGCCAGGCGATTCATTCAGTTTCCTCTACGGCTGCTTCCAGCCGGTGGCCGCTCCTCAACCGTCCGTAAGCGGCCGTGAACTGCACGCCGTACAGCAGGATGACGGCGGAGACATAAATCCAGAACAGGAAAATGACGACGGCCGCAATGGATCCGTGGATCCGGCTCAGCTCCGACACGTCGCCGATGTACCACGAGAACCCGGCAAATGCGGCCCGCCAGACGAACCCGGTCAAGACGGCGCCCACCCAGACGTGTCGGAAGCGGACCTTGGCATTCGGGACGAAATAGTAGATGAACCCCAGAACGATGATGAGCAGCACGGTCGAAATCCACCGCGCCGCCAGGCTCTGGAGCACCAACAATCCTGGGAAGCGCGAAAGAACCTGAGCAAACCAGGAAGCCTCGATGATTGGCACCGCGCTCACCATGACCATTGCCACGACGAACATCAGGCCGGCCGTCACCAGCATCAGGAACGCAAACAGCCGGTGCTTCAGGAAGCTTCGAGGGGTCTCGACTCCCCAGGCGTAGTTCACCGCCGTGCTTACAGATCCGAAAAAGCCCAACGAAGCCCAGGTGAGGCCAGCAACGCCGGCAATCCCAAGTTGCAGCGGCGTCTGTCGGAAAGCATCGAGCTGCCGGGTAACGAATTCCACTCGCGTGGGAAAGTAGTCGAGCGCGAACTGGATGACCGCCGTTCGATCTGCGTCTTCCGCCGTGGCAGCGCCAACAAGTGACATGATCAACAGCAGGAACGGAAACAGGGAAAGCAGCGCCCAGTAGGCAATTGACGCCGCATAAGTGAGGTCATGACCGCTGTAGAACCTCTTGAGCGCATGCCAGGCCGCCGCCGACGTCAGCCGCAGGTAGAGGGTCACGCGCTCGACAATGAAAGACATGTCCAAATTCTGTCTTCCGTCTTCCGTCTTCTTTCTTCTATATTCTTCCGCATGGAGGTCCTGCACACCAGCATTCGTACCGACAGCCCGGAATTCCGCCACAACGCGGAACGCATGGGGCATCTCGTCGCCGAGCTCAACGCACGTCTGGCGACTGCCCGCGACGGGGGAGGTCCGAAGTCCCTCGAGCGTCACCGCTCTCAAGGCAAGCTGCCGGTCCGCGAACGTATCGATCGGCTGCTCGATCCTCAGTCTCCGTTTCTGGAGCTCTCACCGCTGGCGGCTTTCGCGATGTACGACGACGCTCCTGCCGCCGCTGGGCTGGTAACGGGGATCGGACGCGTCTCAGGACGGGAAGTCATGATCGTTGCCAACGATGCGACGGTCAAAGGCGGCACCTACTACCCGATCACCGTCAAGAAACATCTGCGCGCGCAGCAAATCGCGCTCGAGAATCGGCTGCCGTGCGTGTATCTGGTGGATTCCGGTGGGGCGTTCCTTCCTCTTCAGGCAGACGTGTTCCCGGATCGGGACCATTTCGGGCGGATCTTTTTCAATCAGGCCCGGATGTCCGCCGAGGCGATCGCTCAAATTGCTGTCGTGATGGGCTCGTGCACGGCGGGCGGGGCCTACGTCCCAGCCATGTCCGACGAAACGATCATCGTCAAGGGAACCGGCACGATTTTCCTGGGCGGCCCACCGCTCGTGAAAGCCGCGACCGGTGAGGAAGTGACCGCCGAAGATCTCGGCGGGGCCGACGTCCATACACGCGTGTCGGGCGTGGCCGACTACATGGCTGAAGATGATGCCCACGCGCTGACGCTGGCGCGCACGATTGTGTCAACACTCAACACGTCCAAGTTTCTGCCGGTCGATGTCACGTCACCGGAAGAACCACGCTACGACCCTCGCGAAATCTATGGCGTTGTCAGCGCCGACCTGCGGAAGACGTACGACGTCCGCGAGGTGATTGCGCGGATGGTTGATGGCTCCCGATTTGACGAATTCAAGCAGCGTTACGGTCAGACGCTCGTGACGGGCTTCGCGCGGCTGCATGGCTTTCTGGTTGGAGTCATTGCCAATAATGGCGTGCTCTTCTCAGAATCCGCTCTCAAGGCCACGCATTTTATCGAGCTGTGCAACTTGCGCGGCGTGCCGCTGATCTTTCTGCAGAACATCACCGGCTTCATGGTCGGCAAGCAGTACGAACGGGGTGGCATTGCGAAGGATGGCGCCAAGATGGTGCACGCGGTCGCCAATTCGGTCGTCCCGAAGTTCACGGTCATCATTGGCGGATCGTTTGGCGCCGGTAACTACGGCATGTGCGGACGCGCCTACGAGCCCAGGCTGCTTTGGATGTGGCCCAACGCACGCATTTCAGTGATGGGCGCTGAGCAGGCCGCGGGGGTTCTCACGACGGTCAAACGTGACCAGCTCGCGCGGGAAGGCCGGACACCCACAACGGAAGAAGAAGCCGCCATCCGCGATCCCATCCTGCAGCAGTACGAACGGGAAGGATCGCCGTACTTCTCAACCGCGCGGATCTGGGACGATGGAATTCTGGACCCCGCCGAGACGAGACAGGCTCTCGCCCTCGGCCTCGGCGCCGCATTCAACGCGCCGATGGGACTTCCCCGGTTTGGAGTGTTTCGGATGTAGGAAAAAGAAGAATACCAAATTCAGAATACAGAATGTGGAATACAGAAGAGGAGTTTGAGAAACCCGGCTTCCGAATTCCCGTTCTGTATTCTGTATTCTGTATTCTGGTTTTTTACGATGCCACCGCGCCGACTTTTCCAGCCTTTTCAGCTTCCTGGATCGCCTTGACGACGTCCTCGAACGGCATCATGTCAATCGCGTCGTAATCCGCGGGGCAGCCAAACTCCCGCTGTTGGGGAGCGGTAGGATTTCCCAACGTGACACACAGACCGCAGCCGATACAGAGGTCGGCACGCACGGCGCAAACCATTCGGCCATCCCGGTCTGGCTCTTCGACAATGCATCCGGCAACGGGACACGCCGCTTGACAGATCGAACAGGCGAATGCCCCAAAACAGCGGTCGGGGTCGATGACCGCAATGGTCTTCGGAGCCTTTTTCCGAGGACCACCCATCATTTTCGTCCACATGTATTGATTATAACAGCCTTCAGCTGTCAGCCTTCAGCCTTCAGCTTAGGTGCCAGCCTTAGCTGAAGGCTGATGGCTGATGGCTGATGGCTTCTGATGGGTCTCGGTATGCGGTATGCCCTCGAGGTACTTCTCGGCATCGATAGCCGCCATGCAACCGGAGCCGGCTGCGGTGATGGCTTGACGATAGACGTGATCCTGCACGTCACCGCAGGCAAACACGCCCGCCACGCTCGTTCGCGTGCCCGTGCGCGTGACGATGTACCCGTTGGCGTCCATCTCCAGCTGATTGGCGAAAAACGATGTGTTGGGGGTGTGGCCGATCGCCACAAACAACCCGTCGACTGCGAGCTCGCTGCGAGCTCCCGTGTCCACGTGCTTCAGCGTCAGACCCGTGACCTCGCCTTTTGCGGCGTCGTGAACGTCTTCAACGACCGTGTCCCAGACGAACGAGATCTTCGGGTTGGCGAACGCCTTGTCCTGCATGATCTTCGACGCGCGCAGTTTGTCGCGGCGGTGAATGACCGTGACGTGCGAAGCGAACTTCGACAGAAACGTCGCTTCCTCGAGGGCGGAGTCACCGCCCCCCACGACCGCAATGGGCCGCCCACGGAAGAAGTACCCGTCGCAGGTTGCGCACGTTGAGACACCATGCCCCATCAGTGTCCGTTCGGATGGCAACCCCAGCAGCCGTGCCGAAGCGCCGGTGGCAATAATCAACGAAAGCGCCGAATAGGAGGAGGACGAGGTGGTCACGGTATAAGGAGGACGCCTGACATCGACCTTCGTCACCGAACCCTGCACAATCTCGGTCCCAAACCTCTCGGCCTGAGCGCGCATTTCGGCCATCAAGTCCGGTCCCAGGATGCCGTCCCTGAAGCCCGGGAAGTTGTCGACGGCCGTTGTCAGCATGAGTTGCCCGCCGGCGTCGAGTCCTTCGATGACAAGAGGCGACAGGTTCGCGCGGGCCGCGTAAAGAGCCGCGGTGAGGCCCGCTGGCCCCGAACCAATAATGATGACGTTGCGCGGAGCGTTCATGACAGATGAGGCTCGATGACCTGCTTCAACTGATCCTTGTCAGCCAGACCCACAACGGACTCGACGATCTGCCCACCCTTGAACAACAGCAGGGTTGGAATCCCACGAATGCTGAATCGTCCGGCCGTGTACGGATTCTCGTCCACGTTGAGCTTGCCAACCGTGAGCCTGCCTGCCAGCTCACCGGCCAACGCATCCACTGTGGGCGCCAGGCGTCGGCAGGGGCCGCACCACTCGGCCCAGAAATCCACCAGCACCGGTTTTGACGCCTTCAGCACCGTGTCCTCGAAGTTCCCGTCCGTGATCGTCTGTACGTTGTCAGAAGCCATGCCCTCTCCCTAGGCGGGTCTGAAGACCCCCTCTACGGTTGCTCTAAAATACGCTGCTTGCACAGCCGGGATGCCGGACTTAAGGGTCCGGCCTACGTCATAACCGCGACCCGACGGCTGGCGATCGCCCGCTCATACAGTTTGACGTACTCGTCGGCCGATCTGTCCCAGGAAAAATCCTCCCGCATCCCTCTGGCCTGTAGCAGCTTCCAAGTCCGGCGGTCCGGGTAGGCGGTCAGGGCCCGCTCAACGGCGCCGCGTAGCGCGGCCGAAGAGTACGGCGTGAACTTGAAGCCATTTCCTTCAGAATTCTGCGGCCCGACGTCTCGAACCGTGTCGTCCAGACCCCCAGTCGCCCGGACGATAGGAACCGTCCCGTACCGGAGGCTGTACATCTGGTTGAGCCCGCACGGCTCGAACCGCGACGGCATCAGGAACATGTCCGCGCCCGCCTCGATGAGGTGCGCGAGTGACTCGTCGAACCCAATCCTGGCCCCGACCTTCGCAGGGTGCCTTGTCGCGATGTCCCTCCAGAAGTTCTCGTAGCGTCCATCCCCGGTGCCGAGGACGACCAGTGACGCACCGAGTCGCGCGAGCTCGTCGCCGAGCGCAGTCAGGATATCCAATCCCTTCTGGTCGACCATCCTGGAAATCATCCCAATCAATGGCCGGCTCAATGTCTGCTCATCGCCAGCAAGTCCGTAACGTTCGAGGACGACGCGTTTGGCCTCACGCTTTCCCGCGGTGACTGTCGACGCCGTGTACGGCCGAGGCAGATGTCGATCCCGCGAGGGATTCCAACATTCCGCATCGATGCCATTCACGATCCCAACCAGATCCCCCGATCGTCTGGCCAGGATCCCTTCGAACCCGAACCCGTATTCAGGGGTTTGAATCTCCCGCGCATAGGTCGGGCTGACCGTGGTTACGAGATCGCAGAAGTTGATCCCACCCTTGAGAAAGCTGACGCGTCCCCAATACTCCAGTCCATTGAGGCCGAACAGACTCCAGTCCAACCCGAGCCGTGGCATCCAGTCCGATGCACAGAGCCCCTGGTAGGCCAGATTGTGAATCGTGAAGACGGTTGCGGTGTTTGCCAAGGTCTCGAATGACCCCGGCCGCGCCCGGAGATACACCGGCACGAGCCCGCACTGCCAATCGTGCGCGTGAATGACGTCTGGTGGATGCGACTGCTGTGCGGCGTACTCGAGTGCGGCGAGGGCGAGAAAGGCAAACCGACGCGGGTTGTCGGCGTAGTCGTCGTTTCCCTCTCCGTAGAGCGTGTCACGATCGTAGAAAGTCGGGCAGTCGATGAACGTCATCCGGACGTTTGCCGCGATCTCCTGTTCCCAGATATCCGCTTCAGGCGGCGAGCCCGGCAACGGCACCCGAAGCCGGCCAGTCCAGACGCCTGCATCGATCCCCTTGTACCGTGGCATCACCACGGTCACGTCGTACCCCAGACGACCCAAGGCCCGAGGCAGCCCCGACAGGACGTCTGCCAGACCGCCGGTCTTCGCAAACGGCAGGACCTCGGACCCCACGAACGTCACGGATCGCGGCACAGCGTCGGGCTTGGGAACGCGCGATGGTCGGCGCTTCGGCATGGACCTGGTGTCGCCTTACGGCAGGGACCTGAACTTCGGAGTGTAGCATGGCGGGGACACTCTAACCGCATTGCTTCCCACCGCTACCTGAACGAGAATCGCGGGGTGCATCAACCGCATCAGAATCGGCCACAGCGCCCGCCACGAACCGAATCCCGTGAAGTCCTCGAACTCAAGAAGCTGAAAGACACTCATCCTGAGTTGAGTTCGGCCATTGACATGCAGCTGGCTCTCGTCGAGCTGCAGCGTCGCGTCCAGTCCCGGGTCCCCATCCCCACCCATCGGATCGATCAGGCGCGCGTGCAACGGCACGTGGCCGATCGCAGACCGCTTCTTGCCTTCGAAGAGATCCCGCTCGACTGGACGGAGATGAGGCTGATGGTGCGACAGACGGTCGATATCCTGAGACGGTTTGATTCGCTCGACGAGGAAGGCAGCATGACGTTGCATGCTATTGCGCGCCAGCCCGAACAGTTTCAGCAGATCGTTCAGCGGTGGTATCAGTCAACGGCCACCGGCAACTCGGCATCCGCGCCTGCCGACTCCACCGGCATGCTCGACCAGGTTCTGTCGCTTGCGATGCGACCTTTCCTGGCGCGGTGTGCGGAAACCCTGCTGCCGCAGCTCGATCTGGCGGGCTGGGACGCCGCCCGATGCCCGTTGTGTGGGGGTGAACCGGAATTTGCTGCCATCACGCCGGCAGCCGATCGCCTGCTGCTCTGCGGACGCTGCACAGGGTCGTGGCATTTCCATCCCCTGGCCTGTCCGTTCTGCGACAACCACGACCGGACGCGGATTACGTCCTTTGCCAGCCGCGACGGTCGCTATCGCTTGTACGGCTGCGACGTCTGCCATCGCTATCTCAAAGCATTCGACGGTCGCAACGCCGCCCGCGGTGCCCTTCTGGCCGTGGACTCCGTGGCTACACTTCCGCTCGACGCCGCGGCAATTCAGAAGGGATATCTGGGGTAACTAAGAGCGTGTCAGAAGACAGAAGCCAGAAGACAGAAGTCTATTCTTCTTGCGGAATCGACGTTGAGAAGAGGCTGCGGGTGTTCTGGGCGAACCAGTTGAACAGATGCCGGGTTTCCCAGAAGCGTCCGACGTTCGACCGAGCGCCGAGGACGACCACGGCAATTTCGGGGCCGCCTTCGGGAAGCCGCAGTAGCGTGGCCAGGCAGTAGCCCGCCTTGCGGATGAAGCCGGTCTTGCCGCCGAGCACGTCCACGTCACCCTGACGGACCAGCTGATTGGTATTGCGCACCGTGACACGGTTTCGCCGGCTGGTGCCAAACGTGTACTCCGCGGTGCGCATCACGCTGGCAATCTTGTCGTTGGACGCGGCATACGTGATAAGCCGAGCCATGTCGTACGCCGAGGAAACATTGTCCGAGCTCAGTCCCGAGGGGTCGGCATAGTGCGTGTTCTGGAGACCGAGATCCAGGGCTTTCTGGTTCATGCGGTCCACAAATGCCGGCATACCACCAGGATACGTCCGCGCCAAAGCCCTGGCGGCCGCGTTGTCCGACGGGATCAGCGTGAGGTGCAGAAGATCATCAAATTTCACACGCTCGTTCAAGCGCAGGAAGGTCGTCGACGCCCCCCGCATGTCGTCGCGCGCGATGACCACTTCCTGCGTGAGATCCGGATTACCCTCGAGGAACACGACGGCGGTCATGACCTTGGTGATGCTCGCAATCGACCGCTGATCCTGTGCGTTCTGCTCCCAGAGGACCTCTCCGGTCTTCACGTCGTAAATGATTGCCGCATCAGCGCGCAGGTCGGGCACGAGTGCGCCCGTGATCTCATCGACGCGATACTTTGGCGTCGAGGCTTCGCGCAGTGTTCGAGCAGCTTGCGCACGTCGTGCAGCCGCTCGGCGCGCCCGAGAACTTGCTCGCTGTCGCGATGTGGATTTCTTGGCTTTAGTACTGGACTTGGCGGTGGGCTTTGACGACGTACTTTGTGTGGAGGCTCCGGCGTGACTCGCAGGTACGGCCAGACTGGCGACCACGAGGACACAACGAACCAACCATGACGCGCGCCTCGTGATCACTTGACGGGATCCTCCACGGAGCGGTGCTGCTTGCCTAACCTCGTGTATCGGTATTGTAACAAAGGTCCTATAGCGCGCAAAGAACAAAACTACTGACAAATCAGTAATTTCCCGAGACTGTCTGCACGGGAATTATTACGATTATGGGATCTGGATGAACGGCGATACATCCCGCGCGGAATACGAAGCCCTTCGAGCCACAATTCGCGAGCGTGGAACCCGTCGGGTTACGCTTTTCGTGCTATCGATGGCGGTCTGGGCCCTCATTTTCGTGCTTGGTCTGCAGCAGGGTGGGCGCTTCGCGACTTTCGGTGCCCTCATGGTGCTGGTGGCTGGTTTCGAAGCCGTCTACGCACTACATGTGGGGGTTGAACGAATCGGGAGATACCTGCAGGTGTTCTACGAGGAGGCCGGTCATCTTCCAGCCTGGGAAAGGACCGCGATGGCGTTCGGTCGCGAACCGTCGGGAGATGGCATCGACCCGCTCTTTTCACTTGTGTACGCCGCCGCGCTGCTGCTCAACCTCGTGCCTGTCGGGCTGACAGGCCAGCCCGTGTTCATCCTGGCAGCCGGCGCGGCTCATGCCGGCTTTGCATTGCGAATCCTTCGGACCCGCTTGTACGCGGCGGCCCAGCGCGCAAAGGACCTGGAGAGATTCCGGAGGCTCAAGGACAGCGGCTAGCTTAAGGACAATGGCCAGTGGTCTGTGGTCCGTGACTAGTGGTCCGTGGCTCGTGGTCAGTGGCTGGTGGTCGTCGAATAAAACAGTGCGTTAAAGAACAGCCCGAACGTCGCCCAGGTCTGCGCGCGATACTGAGGGCGAAAACCGAACAAAATCACTCGGCCACGTCCGAGCGGCGCCTCCACGACGGCGTCGGTCCCGGCCAGGTGCTCCCCGCCCATCAGCCAGCCGCTCAGCAAGAGCTCCGAACTCCGGGCGTACGTCACAACTGATCGGGCATTTCCCCGGGCCCGAAATGCGAGGCTGTGCTCAAACCAGGCGATACTCCCGCTTTCAGAGCCATAGCCAATCGGGTGACCCACATCCACTTGCGCACGAAGAATGGACCCGGGCCCGTAAATGCCATTGTGCGAAGCGTTCTCGACTGGCAGGCCAAACCGTTGGACCGGAAGAGACGATGCCGAGTCGAGCGCGACGAGGGTTCCACCCTGCTCGACAAACGATCGCAAGGCGCCCACGCCCTCGTCGCCAATGCCACCTGCATACTCGGGCGGCACTTGTCCCGAACCGAGCCCATCGACGATCTCGGTCACATACTGATCGGGGAGCACGATGACGTCAAACCTGGTCCGCAGCGTGGCTTGACCGTTCCGGATGTCTCCGTTCTCGAGGGTCGAATACGGCAGCGCCCATTGATCGAGGATCCACCTCGTCCAGCCTTCATCGATCGAGGGGGCATAGGAGCGGTACAGGCCAACCCGAGGTAGACGGAGCGACCAAACTGGGGGCAACGCCCCGTCGGTAACGCCAACCTTCACAGGCAGCGTGCGGACAATCCCGGCAAGCAGGTCTCGGGCGCCGGGCTGTCCCTCGGGCACCACGATGGTTCCTGCAGGGAGCTTCTTCCCGTTGACCACAAATGGCTGACGGGCCCAGCCGACCCGCACTTGTCCCTTGAGCAAGCGAATGAGAGCACGAGTGCCCGCACTATCGTGAGCCAACGTGTACCCGCCTCGGCTCGTCGGTCCCAGCGTACCGGGAACGGCTGGAACGGGGTTAGGCACCAATTCAAGATCGGCATCGAACGGCTGCGTCACCTGTCTCGCCGTGACCCCCATGAGGAGCGGCATCGTGTAGGCCGTCACGTCGTAGGGCTGCTGCGGGGGGGCACCGGCGTAGGGTCGGACGTCCGGATAGCGTTGCACTTCGGTGAGCGTCTTTGCGAACGCGCCAGCCGGTTGGGCCATGAGGATCACATGGGTTCCTGCCGGATACCGCCCGTTGCCGGCCCTGAATGCTGCCCGTGCCCGATGCACCTCGACATCGCCAAGCTGCAGCGCGCGCAGCATCTCGGTGACGGCCAGCGGATCACGCTGGGCTGCCGGAATCACAACGGCGTAGGGTTGGCGCCGCTCTGTGCTTCCGCCACTCCTACTGCTCGCCCGCTTGCTGACCTGCCAGAATCGAGTCAGCCACGACACGCGATTCCGTGCGGCGTGATCGAGCAGCGCGTCCACCGCCACGTGCTGGTAGTCCATGATGTCGCGCATGCGCCAGGCGCCCCCCGACCACGGCCTCGGGAAATTCCACGAGGCTCGCCGTGGGTCGAACCCGATCCCGGGTCTGAGCGACGACTGACTGAGCGTCACGGGACTCGCCAGCCTCACGCCTGCAACCTCCGTCAGGATTCGCACGCCCCCGTGATAGTTCACATACGCCCGGGCCGGTGTCCAGAGGTCGTAGATGGCATTGGTCACCACGCCGTCTTTCCCTTTGGCAGCCAGCTCGGCTGCCATACGCGACCCAAGGGCATTGGTTTGCTCACGGAGGATGGGATCGATGTTGGGGTCAACGGGGTCCAGATACGGAGGCACGAACGCGCGGGCCCCGTCGGGGCTCATCTGGTGGAGGTCGTGGCTGATTTGCGGATGCCACCGGTTCCAAATCTGCCCCACCGTAATGCGACTCTCCGCCTGGGTAAACATGTACCAATCGCGGTTGTTGTCGTGGCCGACGTAGTGGTGATAGAGGAACGGCAGAACGGACCCCTCGTAGGGCGTCCCCAGGGTTCGCTGGTTCCATTCGGCCACCATCTGCGTCCCATCCGGATTGTGGGATGGCGACAGAATGATGATGGTTTGATCGAGGATTTCGAGCATTCGCGCCGAGTTATCCGTCGCGAACTGGTGCGCCAGTTCGAGCGACAACTGCGGCGCAGCCACCTCGTCCGAGTGAATTCCCATCTGGATGGCCACGATCGTCTTGCCGCGCGAAATCAGCTCCTGAGCCTGCGAATCCGACGTTCGGCGGGCATCGTAGAGCCGATGGTTGATGAGGCGATATTCCTCCAGACGTCTCTGGTTTTCCGGCGACGTTACGATCGCCGCCACATACGGACGGCCCATCGTCGTCTTGCCGAGTTCCTGCACGACGATGCGATCGCTCAGCGCATCGACGGCGCGCCAGTAGGCGACGATCTGGTCGTAGGATGCCAGCACGCCATTGCCGCCAATCGAGAGCTTGAGGAATTGGGACGGGACGGGGATCTCCGCCACCTGAGTGGCAAACAGTCCCGCACCCGCCGCAACAATCAAGTTCAGGCTGACCAGGAGCGCCGCTGACAGAATCATTCGACGCATCAGTGTGTAGGGCTAGCCGAAATACTAGCACCCACGAACATCGCGGCAGGTCGTGGGACGGCACACCTCCGGCCGCTGGACGGAGTGATGAAATGAAGAATTTTTGGATGAGGCTCCAAAATTTTGTTGTCAAAAATCGTCACGACGTCATTTCTCGGCACACTTGGCCCCTGGCTTCACAGATGACCGGCCGGCCAGTGGCGCGTTGGCGACCATGAAAGGCTGAGTTCCCCAAAGAATCCCGAATGGCCCCGCTGGTGACCTGGCGGCCACGCTTCGGCTCACCCAAGGCTGTCAGTAGGTACAGGACTTGCACTGATCCCTTTTGTCGGAGGGTGTTATGGGTAGCCTCGTACTGCTTCTTGGGTTCACCACGCTGGGATGCGGATGCGTCGTTGGTCGCTATCGCGAGGTGGCCACGCGTCGCGAACTCGCATACGTCGAGGAAAAGGGAGGCACCTGTCAGACCCACACGCACCGCAGAAATCACACGCTGCCGTCGGAAGTGCGAAGTCGTCAGGGTCTCGAAGTGATCGACGCCGTCAAAGCCGGATAGTCAGAACACCACAAGCGCAGACGGTCCCCTGCTCTCTCACAGACGACTGACAGATACGCAAGCGACCGAACGCAGACTGTAAGGAGTACATAGTAGACGGTACACTGTTACACTCACAAAAAGGGGTCGGGAGTCTTTTCACGAACGCGAAAAAGATTCCCGACCCCTTTTTTTGTTTACCAGAGGAATCGCAGGCCCAGTTGCATGTCGCGAGATCCAATAAAAGTATTACTCGAGCTCGTCGGGACCAGGTAGCCAGCATTGCGAGTGAGATTGACCGTGGCCAGGTTTGCCGCTGCGTCGAAGGTCGAGCTCGCCACGTTAAAGGCAATGTCCGACGCGGTCGTCACGTTCGTCCGGTTGAAGAGATTGAACATGTCCCAGAGGACCTCGGCTTCGGTCCCGCGACCGAGCGCGAACCTCTTCGAGAGCCGCAAATCCAAAGTCGCCCGTCCCGGATACCGATTGGTGTTCCGCCCCAACCAGGGCGCGAACGTAGCGCCGCCTGTCCCGTTGGTGCTCGAGCTGTTGGTCGCACCCACGGCCGCCGACAGCGTGCCCGAAATGGTCTCGCTGATTGGTAGCCCGCTCTCGAGCACCAACACGCCGCTGATACCAATCCCCCAGAGCTGGGGTGGTTGATAGAGGAAATTGGCGCTGAACTTGTGACGCCGGTCCAATGTCGAGGTCGTACGGCCATCCACGAGATCCAGATTGAGCGTGTCGTACGGCTGGTTTCCGCCAAAAAACGTGCTCGAGTTCTGCTGATCGTCCTCGGCCTTGGACAGCGTGTAGTTGGCTCCCAGGAGAATCCCGCCAGAGAACCGCTTGTTGGCTGCGAGCACCAGGGCGTGATAGATGGACTCAACCCGCGGCTCGAGTACGAGAATGCGGGTGGCTGTGGCTACCGGTCTCGCGCCTCTATACAAGGGGAACGTCCCGAGCGCCTGCCCGTCCAAGACGTATCTCACCTGAGAGTTGGCCGGATTGAAGTTGATGTCACGGAAAGCCGGCAACCGGCTGCCGCGACTGAACAGGTAGGACGCCGAGACAGTCACGTCGCGCATCACCTGCCGGTCGAGCGTGACGTCGACGGACTGAATCATCGGGCGCTTCAGGTTGGTCGCAAAGTACTGAACGTCGGGGACACTGCCCGCGATAGTCGGCGGCGCGCTCAAGATCGCCGGATACACCGGTGCTCCCGCTGTCGTTGGCGTAAAGAAGTAACCGGCAATCGCATTACCGGTGTTCGTCAGCGCATTGGCCACCGCGCTGTTGCTGGTTCGCCCGTAGAAGATGCCGTAGCTTCCGCGGAGGACCGTGGCGTGATTTCCTCCAAAGTCGTAGCTGACGCCAATCCTGGGCCCCCAGTTCGTCTTGTCCTGGTTGAACTCCTGCGTCTCCGGGTAGAGCGGGTTCCCCGCGAACGTCACGCCGTCAACCTGAACGTCCCCTGGCTGAGGCAGCTGCTGATATTCGTAACGAAGTCCGAGGTTGACGAGCAGGGCGTTGTTCACCCGCCAGGTATCCTGCACGTAGAAGTTGTAATCCCACGTGTTGAAAGCCATTTTGCCGGCGAGGCCGTTCAAGTCGAACGCCTGCTGGAAATTGCTGTAGTGTCGACCGGCTGCCGCATCGACCACGGGCGTGCAGCCGCTTGCGCCGATGGGACAATCGTTGGCCAGAGCACTAAAGCTGGAATAGCTGTATACGCCCCCGCCGCGGAACAGGTTGATCTGCAGTTCCTTGACGAAGTTGATATCCGCGCCGGCCTTCACGCTGTGCGCGCCCCAGTAGGAGGTAATGGCGTTGATGAATTGATATCGCTGTTCGTGTGGGAACGCCGTCCGAGGGAGGAAATCGGGCATGCCGAAACCAATACCCCCTGTGACTGTGGTTCCGGGCGGCACGCCATTCGGCTGCTGTTCCTCGTTATCGCGCCCGATCTGAACCCGGAACTCGTTGAGCCACTTCTGGCCCAGGATTGAATTGAGACTGCCAACGAAAAAGTCGGTTTTGACCAGGTCGGAGCCATTCATGGAGTCCGCGACCGTGATGACCGGCTGGGTCTGAATGCCGTTCGGCGAATCCCACCGGTGGCCGTTATAGCTCAGGGTGAGCGTGTGGTTTCCGTTCAGCGTTGAATCCACCTTGATGAAGCTGACCTTGTTGTTGCCCTCTCGAGGGCTGAGACCAGCCACCGAGTTGAAAAAGCTCAAGGTTGCGGCACAGTTTGCCGCCGGCGCGGTGCAAGGGGCTGTCAGGAACGTCGCATTCGAAGGCGACGTGTAAGCCGGGAACGTGCGGACCTGCTGATCGTACCCACCAAAGAAGAACACCCGGTCTTTCTTGATTGGCCCGCCAAGGGCAAGACCAAACTGCTGACGTCGCTCGTCGGGTTTACCTCCGGGATCCCCGGGAATGTTGACAAACGGATTCTTGGCCTGGAAGGAATCATCCCGGAGGAAGTAGAACCCCTCGCCGCTGTAGTTATTGGTTCCGGACTTGGTGACCGCGTTAACCGTGCCGCCGGCGGCGCGTCCGAACTCCGCTGACATGTTGCTGATACCGACCTGAAATTCCTTGATGGTGGCCTGGCTGATCGAATACACCGTCCGGGTGCGGCCACGCGCCTCGGAAAAGAACGCCTGGTTGTTGTCGACGCCATCAACCATGTTGTTGTTGTAGAGACCGCTGATTCCCCGATACGCGACGAGCCCGAAGTTTCCGTCATTGGTGACGCCCGGACTCATCAGCACATAGTTGTCCCAGCGCCGCCCGGTAATCGGGAGGTTCTGCATCATTTCCTGGGTGATGACGTTGCTCACGTCGGTGCGGCGCGTGTCGAGAATCGGTGACTCGGCGGTGACCGATACGGTTTCGGTGACCCCCGCCGGTCGCATCTGGAGATCGACGGTCACGGTTTGTCCTACCAGCACCCGCAGGCCGGTCACAGGCTGCACGCTGAAGCCGGACAGCGTCGCGCTGACCTCGTATTCCGCCGGTTGCAGGGCGCCTGCGCGAAAGCGCCCGTCGCTGTCGGTCACGGTTTCGCGTGACACGTTGGTTTGGACATTTCGCACGAGGACAGTGACGCCGGGCAGCACGCCCCCGCTGACGTCAGTGACCACCCCTTCAATATTCCCGGTCGCAGCCGTCTGTGCCGCAACGGGAATCGCGAGACACATCAGCATCCACACAAACGACAGCCTCAGGGTCCATCGCACGCTCGTCATGGTTGGCCCTCCGCTCCGGTAGACTAGCGGTCACATGTAACGGGGGTAAGACTACCTCGGGATTCGGGATTCGGGAATCGGGATTCGACAATCAGGCAACTGAGATTCGACAATCGGGATTCGGGATTCGGGAATCGGGATTCGACAATCAGGCAACTGAGATTCGACAATCAGGATTCGGGATTCCCGAACCCCGAATCCCCAACCCCGAATCCCCAGCACTTATTGAGGTGGCGCGGGCGGCGGCGTCGGACGTAGTGAATACGAGGTGCGGGACCACACGGTCAAATCCGATCGCTTGACCTTGACCTCGATCCTGCGGGTGCGCCGGGTGGGATCGGGATTCCTCGACGTGTAGCCCAGCACGTAGTAGTCACTCGTCTCGTTGTCGATCCGCTTGAGGAACTTGTCGAAGTCGTTGCTGTTGACCACGGCAATGCCCCCGGTGTTCTCGGCCATGAGCCGCAGACTATCCTGCGTCCTCATGATGTACTTGTTCCACTCCTGCGGGTCGACCTCCTCGTCGAGATCGGGCCCGGCCACCAGTCCCCGCGGATCAATCGTATAGAGCGTCGCGTTCGCACGGTTCGCGGCGCGCGTCACCTCCCCGAGTTCCAGCGCGAGATCCGCATCCGCAAACTGCTGTCCCTGACGCGTGGGATCGTTGGCCCCCAATGGATCGTTGGGATTGTGTTGCGCGCCCGGCCGACTGAGGAACGGTGAGCCTTCGGGTAGTCCGGCTCGGGCTGCGGCAAACGGATTGAAGTCGTAGCCGCTGCTTACATAGAGAATTGCCTTGCGGCGATTGGTGACCTTCTCCATGTTCTTGAGCAGGTCGTATACAGTCGAGAACGCGACGTGCGCCCGATAGCGCAACTCGGTCGGACCCTGCGAGCTTTCCGGCCCGCTGATAATTTCGGATGGCTTCAGGCCATTCCCGGAAATTTTCTTGATGGCTTCATCGAGGCGGGTTCGGTCGTACGTCAGATCGATTGACAACGACGAAGGTCCCGTCGACACAATCCCGTACAGATCGCCTTCGTGTATGAGTGTCTTGCCAATCCGCTTGAAAAGGTCGCGGATCCGCGCGGTGTCACGGAACTGCATGTGGAGGTCGTCCACAAATAACACGATGATGCGACCAGCCGTGTCGTTCATCGGCCGAGTCGGCGGCAGAATGATGCCCTCTTGCGGAGGCGGCGGGGGCGGAAGCACCTGGTTGTAGACGCGCCCGCCGTGAATCAGAACGACCGAGGTGACCTCTTGCAGGACGTCGTCCTCGTAGACTTCGAAATCCTCCTTCTTGAGATCCGCGACAAACTGACCGCGCGCATCGCGGGGGATGACATCAGTCGTGACGAGATCGACCGCCACTCTGAAATCCGGCGGTTCCTGGCCGATTGCCTGGGGGGCCGGCGCCTGATTGCCGCTGAGGACCGCGCAGACGCAGCCGACCACAAGAAGGGTCAAGACATAGTGGTGCTTCATGGGGTCCAGTATAAACCACGGCGTGGCCGGTGGTCAGTGGTTAGTGGTCAGTGTCGTCCGAGTCCGTTTCGTCGTCCCCCACCTCACCTTGGTCGAGCTCATCGGCATGGTCCGGCGGTCCAGTTTCTAAAGTTGTTGGAGCCGATCCCGCCGTCGCAGTCGGGCTCTGATCGGGCCGCCGTCCTCGCCGGCGACGCCCGCCACGACGGGACCGACGGCGGCGCTTGATCCCAAGGGCACGGCGAATCTCGCCGAGCCGTGCGTCAAAGTGTTGCAACCCCGCGGCAATCTCGTCTTCGGTGACCCACAAATCAGGATTCAGCGCTTCGGCCGCACGTCGCATCTCTTCGAAACGCGCGGGGTCACCGCCAACACGTTCGGTGATCCGCGCCGAGATTTCCGCGTACCGGGCGCGAATGCGGCCGAGCAATTCAGAACCCAGACGCGCTTCGACGGCCGATTGTCGCGGCGATTCGTCCACGACGCTTGCGACGAGCACATCGGCACCGCCGTGGTAGACGGTGACTGGCACGAGCACGGGAGGTTCGATTTCGGGTACGTCCGCCACTTCGGGTGTCACAACCTCGGACTGCGGTGCATCACCCATTGGTGCCGCGTCAGGTACTGCAGCACTTGCCCCAGGCTCGGCAGCGGGCTCGGCGACCGGCTCGCGCACTCCGGCCTCCGCCACTCGCGCGCGCCCTGCCGCTGTCTGACCCCGCACCCGTCGTCGGCGATCTCGAGTCTCCTCAGGAGCCGGCGCGACAGGAGGCTGAGCCTCGAGAATCTTGGTCCAGTCGAATTCGATGTCCGGATTGTTTTCCTCGATCAGTCGGATCGCGTCTTCGTCGAGGGCTGCACGGCCCACTCGGACATTGGGCGGGGTCCTGAACCAGTACAGAATGCGCTGTCGCGCTTTTCCACGGCGTCGCACTGCATGGACGACGTACGTATTTTCATAGCCCCGCTTGTCGCGGGTGAATCGCAGGTGAGGCACTCGGTTTCTACTTTCGTCGTGACGGTCGTGCAGGCTTGCGCACGGGTCGTTTGGCACCGGCTTTCGGTCGAGGAGCGTCCAGACGACGTGAGGCAGTAACGCGGACGGACGCGCGTCGCGGTTCCGCTGGCGCACGGTACACCGTGGTAAACCGCAGCTGGTCACCGATGCTGTGATAGCTCACGACCTCGGCCACCGCAATCTGGTGGTCGGTGCACAGCCGCCGCGCGACGTCGACCGCCGAGGCCGGAACATACAGATGAAAGGGAGCGCGCAGTTTTGCCAACCGGGCCCACTGGGCCATTGCTTCCAGATTGTTGACCGACTCGGACGTCTCGACCTCAATGACCCCCTGTAACCGTCGCCCCCGGTCTGACGCCAGCAGGACGACGTCGGGGTAGTTCGCAGAGGGGCCGGTCCCGACGGCGGCATTTTGCTCCTGACCCGGGTTGATGCCGACCTCATAACGGCGGCGGAAACGCGTCTGCAGCAAGCGGATAACGCGATCGTGCTCTAGCTGCTCGCGGACGGGCCGCACCAGGATTGGACTCACACGGCCTCCCAGGGCGTGCTGAACCCTCGATCAAACTCGTAAGTCTAACACGAACACCAGTTCGGAGAAATTCTGTGCACAATCGGCGCACGATACCACCCAATTGGTCAGTCTGGGCAAAGTGTCAGGGTGCCAAGAACGCCCCGCCACCCAGGTAATGCCGGCACCGCTCGCGCCGATAAGTACGCATGAGCTGACCCGGCAGGTGAACCTGGTCAGGAACGCGCCGAAGGGTGGCGCTTGACCCACAAATCATGACCTCGCACAATAGTCCCGTGGCCACGGCCATCTCCACACCAACGGCAACACGCACCATCCTGATTGTCGATGACGATCCGAGCGTCACCGAAACGTTCGAGCGGATGCTGCGGCTCGAGGGCTATAACGTGGTGACGGCTCTTTCTGCGGAGGCGGGTCTTTCTCAAGCTGAGCACGCGTCTCCGAACGCGATTATCCTCGACCTCCGGATGCCGTTGACCGATGGATTGCAGTTCCTGCGCATCCTTCGGACGAAGCCTGGTCTTCAGGCAGTGCCCGTGGCCATCGTGACCGGCGATTACTTTCTCGATCAGCAGGTATCAAACGAACTGCGCGAGCTGGGCGCCGATCTTCGCTTCAAGCCCCTCTGGCTGGAGGATCTGCTCGCCCTCGCGCGCAATCTCCTCAAGCCGTAGTAATAGGATCCGCCCTACCAGCCCTCAATCTCCACGCTCATAGTACGATAGGTGCAGATGAACGTCTGGACGCTTGACGACTGTCGACTGACGACTGTCGACTGACGACTGACGACTGACGACTGACGACTGACGACTACCTTGGTCCCCGATTCCATTTTCCTTCGCGCCTGCCGGCGCGAGCCGGTCCCGACCACACCCGTCTGGTTCATGCGACAGGCCGGGCGGTACATGCCCGAATACCGGGCACTCCGCGAGCGTCACTCGCTGCTCGACATCTGCCGCACGCCGGACTTGGCCGTAACAGTGACCCTGCAGCCAATCCGGCGGCTCGACGTGGATGCGGCCATTCTCTTCTCGGACCTGTTGCTGCCGCTCGAACCGATGGGGCTGCCATTCGATTTTGTCCGTGGTGAAGGTCCCGCAATCGATACACCTGTCCGCAGCGAAGCCGACATCGATCGGTTGGTCGTCTTCGATCCTCGCGAAGCCCTTGCGCACGTGTTGACGACGATCCGGCTTGTGCGGAGCGAGCTCGCGGGTCGAGTACCGCTGATTGGGTTTGCGGGTGCACCGTTTACCTTGGCCTCATACGCAATCGAAGGCGGGCACTCATCCAATTTTTCCATCACCAAACACTTGATGTACTCGAATCCAGCGGCGTGGCACCGGCTCTGCTCGAAGTTTGCGACCGTGGTAACAGATTTCCTGCGCGCACAGATCGAGGCCGGCGTGCAGGCCGTGCAGGTGTTTGATTCCTGGGTCGGAGCATTGAGCTCCGCGGACTACCGGGAATTTGCAATGCCCCACACGCAGCGAATCTTCCAGGGACTCAAAGGCCTTGGCGTGCCGACCATTCATTTCGGCACGGGCACCGCATCAATCTTGAAGGACATGCGCGAGGCGGGCGGTGATGTCATTGGTGCCGACTGGCGTATTCCGCTCGATGATGCCTGGGAGCAAATTGGGTACGACCGCGGGATTCAAGGCAATCTGGATCCGACGCTTCTGCTCGCGCCCATGGAGCGCATGCTGAAGGGCGCCGACGCCGTACTCGAACGAGCCGCCGGCCGCCCCGGTCATATTTTCAATCTGGGTCACGGCATCCTGCCTCCCACGAGTGTCGAGCAGGTCCAAACGCTTGCCCGTTACATCAAGGAGCATAGGATCCGGTGATGGAGAGATAAAGACGGAGTCTTCTGACGTCTATCTTCTATATTCTTTTTTTATGATCGGTGTTCTCCTCATGGCCCACGGCACTCCGGAATCGCTGGACGAGATGCCGGAGTATCTTCAGCTGGTCCGGGGTGGCCGCGCGCCCAGCGCAGAGCTGGTCGAGGAAATGCGGCACAACTACTCCGCCATTGGCGGGCGTTCGCCGCTGACAGAGATCACGCGCGCTCAGGGTCGCGCACTTCAAGAACTGCTCGACAACAACGGCATTCCGTCGCTCGTCGTCGTCGGCATGCGTAACTGGAAGCCGTTCATTGCCGATGCCGTCCAGACGCTCGCCGAAGCCGGCGTCACGCAGGTTGTAGGCATTCCGCTCGCGCCGCAGTTCTCGTCGCTGAGCGTCCAGAAGTACGTGGCTGCGGCGGAGGCCGCGCTGCCAGCGGGTATGGCGTTTGTCTGCATCCGGTCGTTTCATGATCACCCCTCGCTCGTCGAGGCGTTTGCCGGGCGACTGCGCGAGGCAGCGCCACAACCAGACGAAGAGATCGTGTTCACGGCTCACAGTCTCCCAACTCGTGTGGTCGATGCTGGTGACCCCTACCCGAATGAAGTTGCCGCCACCGCTGCGGCTATCGCCCGCATGTGCGGGTTCAAGCACTACCAGCAAGCCTGGCAGAGCGCCGGTCGCACAGCTGAACCGTGGCTGGCTCCCGATCTGTCCGATTTCATTCGCGAGCGCATCGTCGAGGGAGTTTCCAAGTTCCTGGTCGTCCCGATTGGATTCGTGTGCGACCACACGGAAATTCTCTTTGACATCGATGTGCAGGCCGCCGGCGTCGCCAGGGATCTCGGCGTATCCCTCCGACGGACGACGTCCCTCAATACGGCTCCGACGTTCATTCGGATGCTCGGAGACCTCGTGGCGCGCGAACTGGCACGCGCATGATGGCCGAGCCCGCCAGTGACAACCCGCCTCATCGCGTTGATGTCGCCATCGTTGGCGGGGGCATCTCTGGCTTATCCGCCGCGTATGAGCTCCAGCTTCGAGGCCTGACCTTCCGGATTCTCGAAAAACGGCCGCGACCAGGCGGCGTCATCGTGACGGAGCACCATGACGGATTTCTCGTCGATGCCGGCCCCGATTCGCTCCTCGTGCAAAAACCGGCTGCCCCAGAACTCTGCCACGAGCTGGGGATCTCGGATCGTCTGGTAGCCACGCAAGTACCGCGAACGGCATTTGTGTATCGGGGCGGCGCCCTGCACGCGATTCCCGAGGCTTCGATCCTCGGCTTCCCCACGCGCCTTTGGCCGCTCGTCACATCCAGCCTGTTCAGCCCGTCTGCCAAGCTCCGAATGGCGAGCGAGGTGTTCTCGCGACCGCGACAATCGGGAGAGGACGAATCAATCGCGTCGTTCGTGCAGCGGCATTTCGGTCGCGAGGCGGTTGACTACATCGCCGAACCACTCCTTGCCGGCATTCATGCTGGTGACGTGGATCACCTGTCCATCGGCGCATCGTTTCCGCGTCTTGTCGAGGCAGAGGCCACAACCGGGAGCATCATCCGCGCCTTTGCCACGAGATCTGCAAAAAGTGGAGGTGACGGTGTCTTCCGCTCCTTGCCAGGTGGATTGGGCGAACTGGTTGACGCAGTCATCTCGAGCCTGCCGGAAGGAAGTCTCCGTTGCGGCGGATTGGTACAACGGATCGAGCCTGGAGAATGGACGCGCGTTTACCAGGATCAACATGGTGTGATCGAAGCTCGAGCCGTCGTGCTGGCCCTGCCGGCGTGGGCAACGGCCTCGCTGGTTCAGCCTTTCGACGAGGAACTGGCAAGAATGTGTTGCGGTATTCCGTACTGGTCCACTGCGACGGTGTTTCTCGCTTATCCAGCCGCCGCTGTTGGCCATCCATTGCACGGAACCGGATTTGTCGTCCCACGTCGCGAAGGCCTGACGATTACGGCTGGCACCTGGGTCTCGTCAAAATGGCCGAAGCGTGCGCCAGAAGGCCAAGTGTTGCTGCGTGCGTTTCTTGGCGGCGCACGCGATCCACAAGCGGTGGAACGAAGTGATGCAGAGCTCGTGTCAGCGGCCGAACGTGATCTCGGCGCGATTCTTCGCATCCACGCCCGCCCGTCCCTCGCCCGGGTCTATCGCTGGCATCGCGCCAGCCCGCAACAGGAGGTAGGACACGTGAAGCGGATGGCGGAGATCGATCGGCGCCTGGCACAGTGGCCGAGACTGTTCATCACCGGCACAGGGCTCCGTGGGGTTGGGATTCCCGACTGCATTGCCGACGGCCGCACAACTGCACGAGCGGTCGCTAATGAGCTTCGCTCGACGGAAGACAGAAGATAGAAGACGGAAGACAGAATGATCTTCTCATTCTGTCTCTATTCGTCTGATTCCGTCTTCCGTCTTCTATCTTCTGTCTTCTGTCTTCCGACTCCGGTATTCTTACTTTGATGCGCCAGAGCCTTCTCCTTCTTCTGCTCTTTGCGTTTTGTGGTCACAATGGCGTTGCCTGGGCGCAGACCGGGTCTTCGCAGGTTGACACGGTGCTGCGTGCGATTCGCGTTGCGGACACAGGTCAACTGGCGGTCTCCGAAGAAGACGGCCGGTTCCTGCGCCTGCTGGTCACGTCGAAGGGAACGCAACGCGCCCTCGAGATTGGCACGGCCAGCGGCTATAGCGCCATCTGGATCGGTCTCGGGCTGCGTGAAACGGGCGGCCGCCTGCTCACGCTGGAGTACGACAAGGCGCGCGCAGCCGAAGCCGTGCAGAACATCAAGAAGGCCGGCCTGTCAGATATCGTGCAGGTCGTGACCGGTGATGCCCTCAGAGAGATTCCCAAGCAGCCGGGACCATTCGACTTTGCGTTCGTGGATGCGTGGAAGCGCGACTACCAGAAGTACTTCGACCTCGTATATCCCAAGCTCACGCGCGGCGCCTTGTTTCTCGCCCACAACGTGGTCAACAAACGCGACGAGATGGGCGATTTTCTGACGACCATCCAGCGGCATCCCGATCTCCTGACGACCATCGTGTCGCCGTCTGGAGAAGGTATGTCCGTCTCGTTTCGGCGACGCTGATTCACAAGGTGAGTACAGATCCAGTCTTTGGTGGCATCCAGCGCCGCGAGGTGCCCATCCATCTGATAGGCGTGCCGCTCGATCTTGGTGGCGGAAGGCGCGGTGTGGATATGGGGCCATCCGCTCTCAGAGTGGCCGGGCTTGCTGAACGCATCGCCGCACTCGGACATACGGTTGTCGATAAGGGGGACCTCCCCGCCCCCAATCGCGAACTCAAAGGCGTCGGCGACAGAAACAAGAAGTACGCACGAGAAATTGCGCGCGTCTGCCTGAAGTTGTACCAGATGTCGCTCGCCACGTTCGAAGCCGGAGGGCTGCCCCTCGTGATGGGCGGAGATCATAGCCTCGGGGCCGGTTCGGTGGCGGCGGCCTCCGATCAGGCACGGCGCAAGGATCAACCTCTCGGACTCATCTGGATTGACGCCCACGGCGACATGAACACGCCCGGCAGCACGCCAAGCGGCAACGTGCACGGCATGCCGCTGGCCGCCCTGCTCGGATCCGAGCCCGCCGAACTCGCAGGTATTGGCGGCTTTTCTCCAAAGGTACGGCCGGAACATACGGTGCTCGTCGGTGTCCGTAACCTCGACGATCGCGAACGTGTGCTCGTGCGCGATTCGAAAGTTCACGTGTTTACGATGAACGATATCGATCGAATGGGCATTGCCACGGTTGCGGCAACAGCGGTGATTCTGGCCTCACGCGAGACCGGAGGCCTGCACGTGTCGTTCGATATGGACGTGTGCGATCCCTCGATTGCCCCCGGCGTGGGAACGCCGGTCAACGGGGGCCTCAACTATCGAGAGGCACGCCTCATCATGGAGATCATTGCCGACTCCGGCAGGCTGACCTCGCTCGACATTGTCGAGGTGAACCCCACGCTCGATGTCCGCAACCAGACCGCCCAGGTCGCGACGGAGCTCGCACTTTCGGCGCTCGGGATGAAGATTTTGTAGAGAACTTACTGAGGGCTGCCGACGCCGGGACCCACCGCAGATTGCCCCAACATTTCTTCCAGCGCTTCGACAAGCAGCACGAGCGAGAAAGGCTTGACGATCAGGCGCGTTCGCGGGCGGATCGTCTCGAGCTCGCACGATTCGGTAGGAAGCCCCGAGAAAATGATGACCGGCACCTCTGGCGGCATCGAGACGATCACGTCTCGCCCGCTGCCTCGTGCCAGCCGTAGATCCACGACTGCCGCCGCCGGTCTGAACTGTCGAATTGCATCGAGCGCTTCATCGGCGGTTTCAGCGGTGCCAACGTGGAAGTGGTGAATTTCAAGAAACTTCTGAAGGGGCCGTCTGACCGAGGCGTCATCCTCGACCAGGAGCACGCGTCTGCGCCCGGCAATCGTCATCAGCAGGCTTATCGGCAAGACACCCAACCCCTATATGACACGATGGTCACACCCGCCTCGCAGGATTCGGCAAGAACCGCTAAACTACTCGGGCCTGAGCACTAAGGGCCGCTAGCTCAGTGGTAGAGCACGTGACTTTTAATCACGGTGTCCCGGGTTCGATCCCCGGGCGGCCCACCAGCCTTCGCTCTCGATCCAGGCGAAGGTTGCCCGCCGTAGCCTTGGCGAAGGCGGGCGCTCAGTGTCCGAGAGCTTCGGTTGGCAGGCCACGCAATTAGCGACGCGGCGTCAGTCCATGCACCCTCTCCGCCAGGAAGGCATCGCCGTTCAAGCGCTTGTCGTGGCCACGGCTCTGGTGGCGACGGTTTCGCTCGTCGCTGTTCTCGATCGACGTTCGAAACAGCACGTCGCCGAGGCCGGTTTCTGGTTCGATCACGTAACGTTCGAGGTTTCCGGACTCGACCGCCCGATCACCCGCGAGGAGCAGAACACAATTCGATCAACAGCCTTGAAGGAGCTGCAGACGGCGTACGCAGGTCTCCGACTGGCCTTTTCAGAAGATCCGACAGGGTCGTATCGGGTTCGTGTCGTGCAGCGGTACCCGCCGCGTCCAGGTCCCCCCAGCCCGGTCGGGCAGTCTCTTCCACTGGGACCCCTCGGCGGCCAGGGATCTGTGAGCTTTCAGGCCGTAGCCGATCTGGTCATCCACTACGCACCAGCTGAAACGGGTCGCGCCGCGCTCGTTGAAGCCATTGCAAGAGGCGTCGGTCGTACTGCCGTCCATGAGTTCGCTCACCAGATCCTCTTTGGAGAGCATGTGCCCCGGAGCGCAGACCCACAGAGTTACGAATACGAAACCGCGGATCGAGCAGCGCAGTATTTCGGCTCGATGCACTGGGACACGGCGTGGCCCTTCCTGGTGAGAAAACTGGGCCGGTAGGCTGCCCCTGGTCTAGCTCTCCATGTGGAATGGTGGCGGCTGGCGACCATCGACGTCCGTGAATCCGTACTCTTTCGCCAGCTCTCCGACGGTCAGCACACGACCCGATCTGGCCATGACGTTGTCGTCGGTTGCCAGCGCAACGACGGCTCGTCCCGCATACTCCGGGGACTCTGCGTTCTCGGGCAGCGGGTGTGAACCGAACGCCGCACGCACACGCTCGGTACCAACGAACCCAGGCGCAAGTGCGATCACGGCAATCTGTCGGTCGCGCAGTTCGCGCGCCATGCCGAATGTCATCCGGTTCACGGTGGCTTTTGAGAGATCGTAGAAGAAGTTGCCGAGATACTTGTCGCGATCCCACGCGGTCGTGTAAACGATCAAGCCCCCGCCCGCTGAAAACATCAGTGGCACGGCCAATCGACTGCAGACCAGGTGCGCTCTTACACCAGCTTCGAACATGCTCGGCCAGAGTCTGAGCGGTTGCTCCCAGAACGGGGCGCCGAAGCGTGCCCAGTCCTGTTGTTCGTAGCCTCCCCACACGTTGTTGACGAGCAGGTCGAGTCGCCCCTGCTCGCGTTTCACTCGCTCGAAGAGCGCTTCGACCTCCGCATCCGCCGTGTGATCGCAGCGGACGGCAATGCCGTGGCCACCTCTCGCGGTGACCGTGTCCGCAGTCTCCTTGATCGTCCCTCGCAGCCCTTCGGTGGTGTCGGTATCGCTGCTTCGGCCCGTGATGTAGACCGTCGCACCGGCCTCTCCCAAGGCGAGCGCGATGCCCCTACCGACGCCACGACTCGCTCCCGTCACAAGGGCAATTTTTCCGCGCAGCTTTGACACTGGTGACCTATTGTGTTCGGAGGATCAGGCCTTCGCTCATGACAATCCTCCGGATGCGGGTTGGCGAAGCACCCAGGACGTGCGTACACCAATGTCGTGACTTCGTTGCCGAACGGAGAAACTCATGAGCCGTAGACGCCGATTATCGCTGAAGCCTCAGATCGAAGGCGGCCATCTCTGCCAGATTTCGAACGAGCAAATGGCCGTCGGCCAAAGCCGGGACGTTCCAGGTCTTGCCCTCGAGGACCCGAAAGCGTGTGATTTCCTGATGTCGTTCGGGTGTCGCACGTACGAGAGCCAGGTCGCCGTCTTCGGTCAGCACGATCAGATTATTGCCAGCAAGAAGCACCTGACCGTATCCATAGCGTCCACCCTTCCATTTGAGTTCGCCCGTCTCCGCATCCACGGCCGCCAGAATGGATTCGTCGAGCCCGTAAATGATGCCGTCGCGAAGGACTGAACCCGAAAACCGGTTCTTCATCCGCGTATTGCGCCACACCTCACGAACTGAGAACGCGCCGGCACTGCCAGACAGTTCGATCATCGCCGCGCCCGCGCCGTAGCTGGCCGACACGAAGATCCGATTGTTGCCAATGACGAGCGGCTGGGCAGCATTGATGCCATTGTAGGTCGGGAACGGGTACTCCCAGAACAACGTGCCGTCTCCCGGGGCAAGCCCCATCACCCTGGTTGCGCTGAAGACCAGCAGCTGCTCAATGCCATTCAGGGTGACGAGCATGGGAGACGCGTACGCCTGCTGGTCGCCAAGGGCCGACCAGCGGCGCTTGCCGGTCGCCCGGTCATACCCGACGACTGACTGTCCATTCGGTCCGCCGGGTAACACGATCACCGTGTCGTGGAAGACGAGCGGCGAGGCGGCCATGCCCCAGTCCAGATTTGTGGCTCCGCTGTCGGTCAGAATGTTCGTGCGCCAGATAACTCGGCCAGTCGCTTCGTCCAGGGTCCGCAGCTCGCCCGTCGCGCCCAGCGCGTACACTCGTCCGTCCGCCCACGTGGGTGTGGCTCTGGGACCGTCACCACCCAGGGCCTCGCGGAACTCCGCGCGCCATGTGTTGGTCCACAGCTCGCGCCCGGTCCGCACGTCGTAAGCAGCGACCACTTCCTCTTGCCCACGTTGCTCAATCGTAAACGCGCGGGCCCGAGCGACGACAAAGGAGGCATATCCTCCACCCACAGGCTGTTTCCAGAGGGGCTTCAATCCGCCGTTCGGCCAGTCTGTCAGGATCTCGCGTTCGCGATATTCGCCGTCTCGCAGTGGCCCGCGAAAGTTCGTCCAGTACGGAGGTGGCGCATCTCGCCCGGAGGTATCTTCGGTCGGTGCAGTACCCGGTGGCGGTACCGCGGCCTCGTTCGACACGGGCGAAGACAGAGTCTCCGGCGACCCTGACTCTATCGCGGGGGCCTGTCGGGCTGCCGCTCGCTGCGCTTCCCGGTGCCGTGCTATCCGCTCGGCTTGCCGTTGGCTGGATTCGACAACGAGCAGACGTGGGCGCCCACCGCCATCCAGCACGAGCCGCAGGCCGAAAAACTGATAGAGCACGCCAAAGACCACCAGAAGGACGGCAATCGCGAGGACCGCAAATTTCAACGCCTTGCGAAACAACATCCCCCTAGTTTGGCCTAATGCGCGACCGCCTGCCCGGCAATTATCAGCGCATCGCGTCGAAGCTTGAGAAACTGCGCCTGCAGTTCGTCACTCGTGGCAAGCACTTCATCGAGGTGTGCCTCGAGCTGCGCGATGCGCCGCGACTGCATCTCGAGCATCTGTTGCGTTTCCTGACGGACCCGCTCCATTTCCGGTTTCGGTTGGTCTCGGCGACGACGGTGAGGAGTCTTGTGAAGTGTCATCATGCTCCGACAGTAGCATCGAGCATATTCGAGCAAAATGGCCACATCAGGGAGTGTTCGTTTTGACATCTTCTGTCCAGTCCGCAGACACGTCGAGTGTGCCTCCGGTCGGTCGGGACGTGCAGAAATTAAGGGGAAATCGCCAGACCGCTACGCGCTCATCGCCCGGCGAGGTCGGCACAACAGGCCGAGCAGCGCGTTGCGTTGATCGGAATCGCCGTTAGACAGTGAGGGCAATCCTTCTTGGTCACGCCTGGAGCTTGTCGAAAGCGGTTCGCCTGCTTGACAAGTAGGAAGATCACAAACGAGATGATGAGGAAGTTGACGACCTCGTTGAGGAAGGCACCATACGCGACGACAGGGATCCCCTTGGTCTTGGCGTCAGCCAGCGACGCTGGCACGCCCCTGGACGAATCGAGCACCAGAAACAGGCTCGAGAAATCCACTCGACCCAGCAGACGGCCGATGGGCGGCATCACGACGCCTTCGACAAGCGATGAGACGATTCGCCCGAACGCCGCGCCAATGACGACGGCGACGGCCAGATCCAAGACGTTGCCGCGGGCAATGAACTCCCGAAATTCTTTGAACATGTCCCTCCTCGACGCCCGATGGGTGGACGACGTCAGGTCTTCGCATGAGCCCTTGCCAGGGGCACCGTCGCACGGCCGACAACTTCGTCCAGCACAGTCTCTGGATCCTTGCGCAGCAGGATGCGCATCCCTTGCAAAACTGTGAACTCACGTGACGTCAAGAAGGTCTCGAGCGCTTCCCGTGTGGCCCATTCCGATACGAGCGTGAGCGAATCGGCATCGTTCGCTTCAGCGAGCAATCGACAACCAAGAGAGCCCGGCGTGGAGCGGAGGTGTCGCATCAACTGATCGACCGCACTCAGCACCTCGGTACGCTTGTTGTGACGGAGCGACAGAATCACAGAGGCTATGTACATCACGTTCCAAACGCAGAATCACACAGCGTGCCGCCGCGCGACCCGGTGCAATAGGCCTGTACGGCCATCTGCCGACCGCAATCCATCGCGCCGGTCGCGGCATGTCGTGGGCCGCGTCAAACCTCCGCGAACGGTCCTTCACTGACATCGGCCGATACATTCCTGTCACATCTCCTACCCGTACAATTACTTAGGTCTTTTGTCCCATTGCGGTTGCGTACCCCACAGCCTACTTTGTGGCCGCGACACGACATTCGGCGGCCTGCGGCAGGGTCGTGGAATTTCACAGTGGAATTCATCTTATGAGCAACCACTTCACGCCCTCACACTCATCGTCTTCCCCCGGCTGGCACTCCGGACAAGTTGAGAATCTCGTGGCCGAGTTGTGCACCTTTCTCGGGCAGAGTCCGGCCGCGTCCCTCGACAGAACCAAGGAAACGCTCTCGAAGCTCACCGCCAACCTGGCGTTCGATGAAGGGACGCTCATCGCGTTCGACCTGGCGCTCAATGGGGCGAACCGGGTCGTAACGGTCAGCACCAAGTCCCTGGTGGATACCCACCTGACGGACCTGGTGAGCCGCCCGTGGTTGCGTCGTGCCGTGCAGCAGGCCAATCCGGTACTGCTTTCCGGAACGCCCTCAGGCACGCCCGATGTCCCGGCCGACGAGCACCGCCGGCTCTGGGCGACCGGCGTGCGCACACTCGTGTGTGCACCCTGGCGAAACGGTGACCGAAGCACAAGAGCCGCGTTGCTGTGCCTGCGTCATTCAGCCCTGGAGTGGGAGGCCGAATCGCTGGAGTCGTTGGTTGGGCTCACGGAAACGCTGGGCAAGTTTCTCCTGGGCGATGGCATCGGCCGGGGTGATGCACCGGCCGAGGCCGAGCGGACCAACGGCAACCACAAATCCCTGGCGGCTGAGGGTGAACGGCACCTCGACTCGGGTCTGACCCGAGGAATCGAGGACGATATCGTCGGCGAAAGTGTGGCGTGGCGTTACGTCATGTTCCGCGTCGAGCAGGTGGCCGCGACGCATGCCACGGTGCTGCTCCTTGGAGAAACCGGTACGGGCAAGGAATTGATTGCCCGGGCCATCCATCAGCGCAGCCCTCGTCGTCACAGTCGATTTGTCGCCCTCAACTGTGCGGCGTTGCCGGCCACGCTGATCGAAAGCGAACTGTTCGGTCGAGAGCGCGGCGCGTTTACCGGGGCGCACACGAGCCAGGCCGGCCGGTTCGAGCTCGCACACCGAGGCACGCTCTTCCTGGACGAGGCTGGCGATCTGCCTCTCGAACTGCAGCCCAAATTGCTCCGGGTGCTTCAGGAAGGACAACTGGATCGGCTGGGCGGCAACCGGACGATGAATGTCGATGTGCGGGTGATTGCCGCCACCAATCGTGACCTGACAGAGGACGTCCAAAGCGGACGTTTCCGCCGCGACCTTTATTACCGCATCAACGTATTCCCGATTACGCTTCCCTCGCTCCGGGACCGCCGCGAGGATATTCCACTCCTTGCGCGGCATCTTGCCGATCGATTTGCCCGCCAGCTTCGAAAGAAAGTCGAGCCGATCCCGCCGCAGGTGATGCGAACGTTGCAGGAATATCACTGGCCCGGCAACATCCGCGAGCTTGAAAACGTTATTCAGCGCGCCATTATCCTTACCTCGGACGGCGTGCTGTCGCTCAACGAGATCAGCCTGCCGCTGAGCATCGAACAGAGTGCATCACCCTCGACGACTCTCGAGGCGGTCGAACGCGAGCACATTCTCCGCGTGCTTGTCGCAACCTCGTGGCGGATTGAAGGTCCGCGCGGAGCCGCCCAGGTCCTAGGACTGAAGCCGAGCACGTTGCGAAGTCGTCTCCAGAAGCTGGCCATCAAGCGCGGCGCAGCCTGACACGAGGGTTTCAGCGGTGCCGAATTGTTGAATCCCGCTGGGTGTGGACGTGGCCAGTACCGAACAGCGTCTGATTCGAACCGTGGCCGCTCTGGCAGTGAGCGGATGGACGGCGATAGGAACCCCTGCTCGTGCCGCTGAGGAGGTTCAAAAGTTCGAGGTCCTGCTGCTCCTCCCCGATCAGCCCATCACGCCAGCCATTCAAGATCTCGTGGAAGGTGTTCGCAGTTCGCTGGCGGGAAGTGCCCGGGCCTTCTCGATCTCCACGCAGCACCTGGATGTGACGCGATTTGCCGAACAGGATTACGAGCAGTTTGCGGACTGGCTCGCCATGCGCTACGTCAACCGGCGCATTGACGTGGTGGTTGCCGTCGGCCGGGCCGCGTCCGACTTTGCCAGCCGACATGCGTCGGGCGTGTGGCCCGCACCCGCCGCAGTGCTGCTGGTCGAGGACTTCTTCGGAGAATCCAATCTCAGTACCAGACGCCGCACTGCCATTGTGCCGATGCGGTTTGATTTCCTCCAGACTGCCGAAGCGGCGCTGTCTCTGGTCCCGGAAACCCGCCAGATCATTCTCCTCGGTGGGGCCACACCCAACGATCAGCGCTACCTCCGTCAGGCGCGCGCCGCGCTGGCCCCGCTCGGCAAGAGAGTGACGATCACGGAACTGTCGGGCCTTTCGTTCGAAAAGATTCTGGTGCACGCCCGGCAACTCCCGGCAGACAGCCTGGTGCTGGCCTTGACGTTTTTCGCCGACGGCTCAGGCCAGACGTTCATCCCTCAACGGAACGCCATCGCACAATTAGCGGCGGTCGCCAACCGCCCCTTCTTTGCCATTCACGACAACTGGGTCGGATCCGCCGGCGTCGTGGGGGGACGCGTTTTCAACTACAAAGCCCTCGGACAACGCGGTGGAAATCAGGTCCTGGCGGTTCTTGGGCTGCGAGAGCCGGGAACAGGCTCAACCGATTTCACCAGTCATTCGTCATGGCTGTTCGACTGGCAACAGCTCAGACGGTGGAACATCAGCGAGCGCTCCCTGCCGGCGGGGAGTGTCGTCCTGAACCGGGAATCCTCGGCGTGGCAGCGCCACCGGTGGGCCATGCTTGGAATTGCCGGCGCGTTGAGCTTTCAGATGCTCATCATCGGAGCGCTGCTGGTGCAACGTGACGCGCGTAAGAAGGCAGAAATGCGCGTGCAGCAGCAACTGCACGAGTTGGCGCACCTGAATGTTCGGGCAGCCGCCGGCGAGGTGTTCGCCTCCGTGGCCCACGAGTTGAGCCAACCCTTGTCGGCCGTTCTCGGCAACACCCAGGCTCTCCAGCGTCAGGTCAGTCCGGACGGATCCTTTCCGCCTGAGGCGACAGAGATCCTCGACGACATTGCGTCCGAAAGCCTGCGCATGTCGGCAGTCGTTCACCGGATGCATCGGCTGCTCAGGAAAGAACCGTTTGAATGGTCACCTGTGGACGTCAATGCTATTACGGCCAGCACGACGGACCTTGTGCGGAACCGGGCGACGCTGAACAACGTCATGATGTCGGTTGAGCTGGAACCTGACCTGCCGCCCGTCTCGGGCGATCACCTCGAACTGCAGCAGGTCGTCTTGAATCTCGTGCTGAACGCGATGGACGCGGCGCATCAGAATGGGTCGGGATCCCGTGCGTCAATTGGGGTCACGACGGAGCGGTCGGGCGACAACATTCAGCTCTCGGTGCGCGATTCTGGTGCAGGTATCAGCGCCGAGGTGGAAGAGCGTCTGTTCGAGCCTTTCTTTACGACCAAAAAGAACGGCCTCGGTATGGGACTCTCCATCAGTCGTTCCATCATCGAGCTCCACGGAGGGCGGATTGTCGTGCATAATCTCCCCGAGGGAGGCGCCGAGTTTCGCGTCACCCTGCCCGCCGCGAAAGCAGCGTGATGGCCACAGCAACCCCAACGGTCTTTATCGTGGACGATGACGAGGCGGTCGTCCGCGCGCTCACCCGCGTTCTGCGGTCGGCCGATTTCGTTGTCGAGCCCTATTCGTCCCCGCGTGCGTTTCTGGCCCGTGCCCAGCACGATGGCCCCGGTTGCCTGCTGCTCGATCAACGCATGCCCGACATTACCGGCCTCGACTTGCAGCGACAGCTTGGGCCCAACCCGTCGCTGCCGGTGGTCTTCATGTCCGCGTATGGCGATGTCGGCACGTCGGTGCAAGCCATGAAGGCCGGCGCGATGGACTTTCTCGTCAAACCGGTGGCAGCCGATCAACTGCTCGACGTCGTGACGCGCGCGCTCGTCAGAAGTGAGCAGGCCCTGGTGGAACGCCAGGAGCGCGCCGAGATCGCGTCGCGGCTCGAACGACTCACGCCCCGGGAGCGTCAAGTCTGTGACCTCGTCGTGGCAGGACTGCTCAACAAGCAGATCGCGGCCGAACTGGATCTCAGCGAAAAGACGGTCAAGATTCATCGCGGCCACATGATGCACAAGCTTGGCGTGGGATCGGTGGCCGAGTTGACACGGCTCATCGGACGGCACACGCTGGCGACGTCACATCCGGACAGCCCCACCGACTAATACCGTCCGCTCACGTCTCCGGAACGGGAAATGCAATTGGCGCGACGAGACACGTCCAAACGACGGTAGCGTCATCGATCAGCCTTGCGGCTGGTCACGCAACGCTGTTGTTGGTCGTGGCAACCGTGACATCTCGCGGGGCTGAACCCCCAGACAGCCGACGCACGAGAGGGCGCTGCCCGTCGTACCCGACGTGCTCAAAGAGGAGGTTGTATGCCAATCAGGACGTTCGCTGTCGTGTTGACGTTGATGCTCGCGTTTGCGGTGGGTGCGAGTGCACAGGCCCCGGCCAGTTCCGAGCTCGTCAGCTCGCTGGCGAAAGAACTCGGATCCACGCCCGAACAGGCCGAAGGGGCGGCTGGCGCACTCTTCGGTCTGGCCCAGAGCCGCATGAAGCCCGAGGAGTGGTCGAAAGTGGCCGCTTCGGTGCCCGGGATGGACGGGCTGCTCAAGGCGGCGCCGGCCGCGGCCGTTGGAACAACGGGTGCCGGAATCCCGGGTGCCGGCGCATTGGGAGGACTTTCGAGTGCCGCCGGAGCGTTCTCGAAACTCGGACTGAAGCCCGACATGGTGACCAAAGCGGTGCCCGTGCTCACGAGCTTCGTCACGAAGAGCGGCGGTGCGGACGTCGGAAATCTCCTGGCGGCCGCGTTGAAATAACCGTTGGTTCGCGAGCTCGAGTGATGGGCCGCGATTATTCGCGGCCCGTCGTGCCTGGCCTTTCAAGCGGTCCACCGAAGATCTTGAGGGTGTCCGTAGCGGTTATCAGGTCGTCGTCCTGCGCTGACTTCACCAGATGAGGCGTAAACCGTCCCGATGGCCGGCGGCGGTTGCTCCGTTGCTGCTCGTTACGACGGCAGCCCTTCAAATCCTGCTTGCACAGGTTGCCGATCTCAGTCCCTGGAAGGGTGGCGGGTTTGGCATGTTTGCCTCGCTCGACCACACACCGTTTCGGGGTATCGACATCGTGGCCGAGGCTCCGAATCGATCTGAGACTCTGGAGATCTCGCCCTCGCTCGAGGAACCGGCCGCGCGGGCTGCCACATTCCCTTCCGACTTCCGACTCACGCAACTGGCGAAGGCTGTTGTGGCTCGCGAGAAGCGGCGTGGTCAACCAGTGGAAACCGTGAAGATGGAAGTCTGGCGTCAGGACTTCGATCCCATCTCGCTGCGGGCCACCGAACGCCGCGTGCGAAGCTTCTCCTACCGCATCCCGTGAGGTTGTGGTTCAGGCCGGCCGCCTGCAGTGGGACGGTGGAGACGGCTCTTCGTCTCACTGCGATTGCCTTGCTGCTGCGGCCGATGGGGCCGTGGTACGTGCTGCCCGTCATCCTCTGTCTGGCCGCGCTGGCCATCGTCCTGCCGACAGCGCTCCGAACTCCGGCCACGTGGCTCGCCCTTGCCGTACTTGTCGGCGTCAGGATTCTCGACGACTGGCCACTGGCAGACAACCACATCTATTTGCTCGGCTACTGGTGTCTGGCGGTCGCGCTGGCCCTGGCCACAACCGATATTTCCGCCATGCTCGAAAAGAGCAGCCGATGGTTGATCGGCCTTGCCTTTGCGCTGGCTGTGTTGTGGAAAGCCGTACTGTCGCCGGACTACCTCGATGGGCGCTTCTTTCGAGTCACAGTCCTCACCGATCCGCGGTTCGCTGATGTGGCCATGTTGATTGGCGGGTTGACCCGCAACGAGCTTGAGCAGAATAGACTCGCGCTTCAAGCTCTGCCCGAAGGCGCAGAACTCCTGACGCCTCCAGTTGTGACAGAACCCTGGCGCCTGCGAGTTCTGGCGGGAATCGCAACGTGGGGAACTTTGATCGTGGAAATCTGTGTGGCGCTCACCTCACTCGTGCCTGGCGGACGACGCACCCGCAGGTTGAGACATGCCTCTCTGCTCGCCTTCTGTTTTGGCACTTATGCGTTTGCCCCTGTCGCCGGGTTTGGGTGGCTCCTTCTCATCATGGGGCTGGCCCAGTGCGAATACGATCAGCGAGCCTTGAGGGGCCTTTACCTTGGGGCTTTCCTGCTGGTTCTGGTCTATTCCGAGGTTCCCTGGGCCGCGCTTCTTGGGAATTGGCTGGGCCTGCAGTAGCTCGGGAATGGAACATGCACAACAGCCGGCAGTCCGGCAGTGCACCACTGGAACCGACTGCGTACATCGGTCAGAATTGCAGGGCTCACGAAATACCGTGGTGCGCGTCCCACGAAGCGTAACGGGAAAGCCGGAGAGAACCCATGGACACGACAGCGCAGACAGGTTCAACGTCGGCCACTGACACGGCAACGGACAAGCGCCCCGAATTGCAGCCGCCCTTCCCGGACATGATTTGGGTTCCTGGCGGCACGTTCAAGATGGGTTCCGAGCAGCACTACCCTGAAGAGCAGCCCGTTCACCGCGTCTCGGTCGATGGCTTCTGGATCGATCGCTATCCCGTGACCAACGAACGGTTCCAACAGTTCGTCGAGGCCACACGTCACGTGACGTTTGCCGAGCGTCCTCCGAACCCGGCGGATTACCCCGGTGCCCTGCCTGAGATGCTTTATGCCGGTTCGCTCGTGTTCGTTCAACCCACCGGTCCCGTTGATCGCCGTGACATCAGCCACTGGTGGCAGTATCTGGCTGGCGCTGACTGGAAACATCCGACCGGTCCTCTGAGTTCGATCGACCGACTGATGCGTCACCCTGTTGTGCACGTCACGTTTGCCGACGCCGAAGCGTACGCTGCGTGGACGGGCAAAGCGCTACCGACCGAAGCGGAGTGGGAGTTTGCCGCACGCGGGGGTCTGGAGGGCGCCGAGTATGCCTGGGGCGACGAACTGGTTCAGGGTAACCGACATATGGCCAACACCTGGCAGGGTGAGTTCCCATGGTCGAATCTCGTTCGCGACGGCTTCGAGCGCACATCGCCAGTCGCGGCATTTCCAGCCAATGGTTACGGGATCTACGACATGATTGGAAACGTCTGGGAGTGGACCACCGACTGGTATCAGCCCAAACATCCTGACGAAGTCGTCAAAGCCTGCTGTGTGCCGCACAATCCGCGCGGCGGTCGTCTCGAGGATAGTTGCGACCCGACCCAGCCAAGCATCAAGATCCCGCGCAAGGTCTTAAAGGGTGGCTCGCACCTCTGCGCGCCGAATTATTGTCGGCGATATCGTCCGGCTGCCCGGTTCCCCGAACCCGTCGATACGTCGACAAGCCACGTTGGCTTCCGCTGTATCGTGCGGCCACGCGTCAGCCCCGATCAGGGTGGGGCTCGCGAGTCCTGACGTGGAGGAACTTGTTGGAGTCTTCGCCGGTGGCGTTGCGCTGGCAGTCGAAGCCGCCGCCGTGCTCGTGGTCGCGTTCGGCGCCGCCGAAGCGTTCGCGCGAATTCTCGGACTCGTCGGTCGGGGACGTGCGACGCACGGCGAACGCAAGGAAATCTGGCGTCGGTTTGGTGTGTGGTTGCTCCTCGGGCTCGAATTCGAGCTGGCCGCCGACATCATCCGAAGTGTCGTATCCCCAACCTGGATGGACATCGCCGAACTCGGGGCGATTGCGGTCATCCGAACCTTCCTGAACTACTTCCTGGAAAAAGATCTGGAGAGTGCCGCCGAATCCGGTACTGAGGTCCGGCGCGCGGAAGCGATGGGTAGTGGCTAGTGGCCAGTGGGCAGTGACTGGTGCTCACTCCGGCACGAGACGCAGTTTGACCGCGTACCGCACGAGCTCCGCCGTGCTCCGCAGGCCGAGCGTGCTCATGATTTCGTACTTATGAGTTTCGACCGTGCGCTTCGAGAGCCCGAGCTCGGAGGCGATCTGCTTTGGCCGTTGCCCCTGAGCGATGAGACGCAGGACTTCGCGACGGCGTGGCGAGAGCTCGATTGGACGCGTCCGCAAGAGCTCCACCTTGTTGGACAGTCTCGGGATTTGCGCTGACGGTGACGTGTAGATGCGACCCTTCAACACCTCCTGCATGGCCATGAAGAGGTCGGTCGCAGTTGAGTGCTTCAATAGATACCCAGCCGCGCCAGCCTCCAGTGCTTCAACGGCCATCAATGGATCGGCGTCCATCGTCAAAACCAGGAACTTGGCAGGCAGCCCCAGTGCCTTGAGCTCGCGCAACGCCTCCAATCCGCTTTTTCGCGGCATTGAGATATCCGCCACGATCACGTCAGGCCGCAGCTTGAGCGCCGCCTGCACCAGCGAGTGACCATCATTCACGATGCCAACAATCTTGTAACGGTCCTTCAGCAGGGTCCCGATCCCTTCGGCCACCAATGTATGGTCGTCCGCCAGCAGTACACGCGCGCGAGTCATAGTGGTGATCCTATAAGCACCCGGTAGTCCGAAACAGCATCAAATTTGTCGATTTGGCACGTGGCGTACCCGATGTGCGTGCGGAGAGCGCTGACCGAAACATCGTACGGCCGAGCTCCAATTGCGCAGCAGTCCACCGCGTTACTTTGCGTGCAGATCGCCAACCACCTGCCGATAACCAAGATATAGGGATGTCCAGCTTACTGGCGGCTGCTCTGTGGTTTGCGAGCCTTGCGACCGCCGCAATACATCTCGACGTGCAGGGTACGGCACGCCTCGGCGATACGCCTGAGCCGGATGTGGTGGTGTGGCTGGAGTCGCCGGCGCTTTCTCGTTCGATGGATTCGCGCCGGACTGTCCTGGATCAGCGCAACCTGCGATTTTCACCGCGCGTCCTTGCCGTGCAGGTCGGTACGATAGTGGACTTTCCAAATAACGACCGCGTCTTTCACAACGTCTTTTCGTTCCGCGATGGCAAGAAGTTCGATCTGGGTCTCTACCCCATTGGAAGCGTGAAACGGGTCACGTTCGACAAGCCCGGCGTGAGCCGAATTTTCTGCAACATCCATCCGCAGATGGCGGCGTACGTTGTCGCGGTCGATTCTCCGGCATTTGCCGTCTCCGATGACACGGGGGCGTTCACCCTTCGCGGCGTCCCTGAAGGGTCTTACACCTATCACGCGTGGCGTGCCGGAACTCAGCCGCTCACCGGTTCTGTCACGCTTCGGCCGGGACAGCCTCTGGACATTCGATGGCCATGAAGTCCCTGGTCTCCGTCATCTGTACTTGCGTACTCACGGCAACTGCAACAGCGGACGCTCAGTCGTTCACGAGCGAGTTGTCGGTTGTGACGGGAGGCTCGAGCGAGGAAGTTGCGATTCTCGGAACGCAGGCGAGGCTGTTTGGTGAGCTGGAATCGGAGATTCGCGTGTACGTTGAAGGCGCATGGGCCACGCGGTCGGACGCAGAGACCGACGCGTTTGGCGGGGCCTATCCATACGCCGGCCGGTTGCAGCTCGTCGAAGCCTATGCGGAACGGATCGTTCATGGAAGTCGCTGGCTGGCCGGCGCGCGGCTCGGTCGTTACCGCACACCATTCGGAATCTACTCGCGCGGCGACCATGCCTATACAGGTTTCCTTCGCGCCCCGCTGATCCGGTACGACGGTTACTACGGGCTGTCGAATCACTTTCTCGAGGGCGGCGCAAATCTCATCGTCGGCACACCCAGTGTCAATGCCGAGGTCAGCCTAGGCGTCCCTCAGGACATTGGCACCGCCGTCCGCCGCCCCGGTTTCGACCCGGTCGTTCACGTGCAGGCCTACCGTGGATCCTTGGTCGTGGGATTCAGTCATCTTCGTTCGAAACCGTACGAGCGCCGGAGCTTTGCCCGCGGCCAGATGGTCTTCACGGGCGTTGACGTGCGCTGGATGCAGAACGGCATTCAACTGAGAGGTGAGTACATTGCCGGAAGGCCGTTCGATTCGGTGTCGACCGACGGATGGTACGTCGATGCCATGGTTCACAAACCGGCTCTTGGACCATTCACGCTGGTGGGCCGGGTTGAAGACCTCGACTACGAGGCCGGCCGCCGGTCCGCGTTCAACACTCGATATACCGCCGGCGGACGCGTTCAGCTCACGACAGCAATCGCGGGTCACTTCAATGTGTTGCACCAAACCGAGCCCCTCGCCAACGGGAAAAAGACCGGCATCGATGTCGGGCTGACCGTCACACTCAGACACGGCTGGTAGATTGTGGCCAATCGCCTGCCGTTGCCAATTGCATCCCCGCGACCTCCCATACGATCGATCCCCTGGCATCGACGCCTCGAAGCGCGCGTCGTCGTCGGTATTAGCCTTGTGGCCGGATTTTCGCTCGCTGCCGTGCTCTTTTTGACCGCCCGCGTCGTTCGGACAAATGCCGTGGTGCGTGCCGCCGACGACCTCCAGGCTGCACGCGCTGCCTTTGACAACCTGGTGGACGACCGCGTCGAGGCAGCGGCTGCCCAGATTCGGTTGATCACAGAGCTACCGGTCTTTCGCGCGCACATGACCGACGTTCGCCTTGCCCGCGATGCGGCGACTCTTCAGGAAATGGCCGACGGGTATCGGCGCGCGCTTGGTGCACGCTTTCTACTGGTGACCGATGCGGCCGGCGTGGCGATTGCGGGCCCCCCATGGCTCGGGGAGACTCCCCTTCCGACCGAACTCGCGCGCGGCATCGACGCAGGCCGACAGGGGCGATCTCATCGCGCGGTCGTTCCGATCGATCAACAGTTGAATATCGTCGTCACAGAGCCTGCGACGTTTGCGAATGAGGTGCTGGGCACCGTTACCGTCGGCTACCCGCTCGACGATGTCGTGGCACGCGAGCTCTCCCGCACTACCCGGTGCGAAGTCAACATGATCTGGAACGACCGCATCAGTGGCAGCAGCCTCGCACCCGCCCTCCGCGGTGCGCTGGCGGCAGAATTGACCGGCGATGCCCGGACTCTCGGTCGGGTCGGTCAACCACCGGCGCTCCGTCCACTCGGGAGAATGCAATACGTCAGCGGGGTCTATCCGCTCGAAACCGATCCGTCCAATTCCAGCATCGGAACGCTCGTGCTTCTTCAGGACTGGCAACCAACCCAGACATTTGTCGACGAGATCCAGTCTCGAGTGATCTGGCTTGGCGGCATCACCTTTCTGTTCGCACTTGCAGGCGGAGTCCTGCTCAGCAGACGCGTGACCCGGCCGCTCAAAGAAGTGGCGGCTGTTGCCCAGGACATCGCCGCCGGCCGGTGGGACCGGCGTGTGCCCACTCGCGGCCGGGACGAGGCAACCGCAATGGCCACCGCGTTCAACGAGATGACCGAAACGCTGACCCACTGGCACGCCGAGGCGCAGCATCGAGAAAGTCAGCTCCGCCACTCTCAGAAGATGGATGCTATCGGACAGCTGGCCGGTGGCGTGGCACACGACTTCAACAACCTGCTGATGGCCATTCACGGTTACGGCGAGTTGCTCCTTATGAGCCTGCCGCCGGACGATGGTCGCCGTGACGATGTGCAACAGATCCTGAGGACGACCGAAAGCGCCGGCGCGCTGACGCGTCAGTTGCTGGCGTTCAGCCGCAAGCAGATTCTGGCTCCCAAGGTGCTTCACCTCGGGCAGATCGTGACAGGCACAGAAAAGATGCTTCGACGGTTGCTTGACGAAGACATCGAGCTGGCCGTTCACGTGGATCAGGCTCTTTGGTCGATTCGAGCGGATCCTGGCCAGATCGAACAGGTGATCATGAACCTGGTCGTGAACGCACGGGACGCCATGCCGACCGGCGGCCAACTGACCATCGATCTCGCAAACGTCACGCTCGAGAGCGCTGATGCGACGTATTCGCCTGCCATCAGCCCCGGTTCCTATGTGCGGATCACCGTCCGCGATACCGGCTGCGGCATCGATGCCGACACGCTGTCACACATTTTCGAGCCGTTTTTCACAACCAAGGAGGCGGGTCGCGGGACCGGCCTCGGCCTTGCCATGGTTTACGGGATCGTGCAGCAAAGCGGCGGGTCGATAGCCGTCGAAAGTGAGTTGAACCGCGGCACCGTCTTCCGGATCGTCCTGCCACGTGTGAACCGCGAACCGGAACTGCCGGTGGAGGAACGCCCGGTCAGCTCGCCGCGCGAACGGGCCGAAACAGTGCTGCTTGCTGAAGACGACACGCGCGTGCGGAAATTCGCGCGCGAAGTGCTCAATCGAGAGGGTTATTCCGTGATCGAAGCGGCAAGGGGTGACGAAGCCCTGGAGTTGGCATCGCGCACCGCGGGGCCAATACACCTGCTGCTGACGGACGTCGTGATGCCGGGAATGAACGGTCGAGCGTTGTGGGAAAAGCTGTCCGCCCACCGGTCGGAAACGCGGGTGCTATTCATGTCGGGCTACACGGATGACGCGGTCGTGCGCCGCGGCGTGGGTGACGACGGGCTGCCGTTCCTGCAAAAGCCGTTCACCTTCGTCGCGCTGGCGCGCGAAGTGCGCCGCGTCCTCGGTCGGGATCAGGGCTCTGTCGCGCGTTGATGGCGGACCGCTTTCAGATTGAGTCGTGATCGACTCGTCCACTCCTTGTGAAAAGAACCGAATCAACAGCCACGTATCGATCACAGCCACAGCCACGAGCACGAGATACGCCGCGGGGCTTTCGACCAGCCGCAATTCGTCGAGCAACCGGGATATCCCGAATGCCACGACATACGCATCAAAGCTCATGCAGATACGGCGGAACGTCTCCACGCGGATCCGTTGAATGATGAAGGCGCCAATGGGCACGCCAATGAGGATGCTCGGTACGATCCACGGAATGAGCGCCATGCTCGTCGCGGTAAACAAACCCACATACGCGTACGCGACAGCCGTCATCGTCGACTCGGCCAGGCGCACCAGACCAAGCGCAGCGCGAAAATCGCGTTTGGCGTAACCCTGGTTGTTGAGCATGACCGCCAGCGGCGGTCCAGAAATAGTCGTGACCGAATACAGGACACCCACGCCAGTTCCAAAGATGACGCCGACGGACCGTTCCGACCGGATCGGTCGCCGGTACCCGGCCGCCTGCACGAGAATCAGCGGAAGCAGAACCAGGAAGGTGCCGAACCGCAGATGGCTCGGGTTCAATTCGGACACGATAACCGTGCCTAGCATGACGCCCGGCGCGAGTCCGATCACAATCGGCATCACCCGGCGCCAGATATTCGGCAGCGCATCCCGGTTGTTCCACAGAACGTAGGCATTGAGGACGACTTCGATCAGGACCAGCGCGGGGTTGAGAACGCGATTGGCGAGGAATAACAGTGCAATCGGAACGGTAATAGACGAGAACCCATAGCCGAGGGCGCCGTTGACAATGGCGGCGACGAAGGTGATGACAACGAGCGTGAGGGCTTGCGACTCGATCATGGGGTTAGCGTTGCGCCCTTCTACCGTCCTCGTCCACTTCGACCGGTCCGGCGGTGCATTCGGGCGACCTGCAAGTTCACGTCCGCCAGCGTCTTGTGATCGAGGATTCGGGCCGTGGCGTCGCGGACCTGCTTCATGGCCAGGCGAACGCCGCAGGTTTCCTCGTCAACGCATTCGGCACACTTCATATATGCCGTCTGACTGACGCACGAGACCGCCGCGAGCGGTCCCTCGAGCACCCGAATCACCTCACCAAACGCGACGTCTGCCGGTGGCCGGCGCAGGAAATAGCCGCCACCCTTGCCCTTCTTGCTCTCGACGATGCCGTGACGTTTGAGCTCGAGAAGAATGGCCTCGAGAAACTTTCTGGGAATGGCTTCGCGATCGGCAATATCGGAAACAAGAACCGGTCCCCGACCTGCCTCTCGTCCCAAAACCAGAAGCGCCTTGAGGCCGTACTTCGATTTCTTCGACAGCACGCGAAATTAGACTACTAGACCTATAGGGTAAGTTGTCAAGCCATCCGGGGCCCGGTTTGCTCAAAAACTGAGCCGCGTGGCCAGCTGCAGCGTGCGAGCGGCACGGGCACTCGAGATCACGCCAAAGTCCGGCGCGCCAAGCGTGGCGCCCGGCATGTTGAAATTTGCCCGGTTGAAGAGGTTGTACGCTTCGACCCGCAGGTCGAGCCGAAAACGGTCTCCGAACGGGATGTTCTTTTCAAGTGTCAGGTCGGTCGTCACGATTCCCGGTCCGCGCAAGACCGAACGCCGCCGCAGTGGGATGGAATGGAGCGGACGGCAGGGGCAGGCCGTGAGAAGCCATTTCGGTATTAGTCTATCATATCTATAGACTAAGACGTCTAGTCAGCTCCGCGGCTACGCTGTTTGGCGTAATCCCAAGGAGGGTGGGTCTCAGTCTTCCAGATCTTCCCGGAATACGGGCTGGGCAGGATCGAGCGTGCCGTCGACGACGGCAAGAAGGAGCCGTTCGTAGGCGCGGGTTGCCTCTGCCAGGGACGTATACCCTTGTTCCCGCTGAATCGCACCGCTCGACGAATAGACGAGAGTGAAATATCGACCGGAGGAGTACTGCAGCTCGAGCCACTCACTGGGCCGGTCGGGATCCCCCTTCTGTCCCAGCAGATCCATCAGCGCAATCGACCACTGACGACCCTTCGGATCGGTCACCACCTGCCGCTCGACGTACTCCCAGTCGTTGAGAGACCACATGGTCGGGTTTCGGCTCTAGGCTCTCGGCTCTCGTGTTTGGCTCTCGGGTCTCGGGTCTAGTCTCTCGGCTCTCGCGCGCGGGTCTAGGCTTGCGGGTCTCGGCTTTCGACATTCGAGATCTCCGCCGCGTCCTTCGGTAGAAGCGCCGCGAGGGCGCGGGCAACCTGGGATCCGGTAAACGGCTTCGGCACGAGCAACACATGCTGCGCCTGGCGCGCGCGGAGGCTTCGGTCGGCATCCTCTGGCGTATCGCTGATGATGACGATCGGCAGTTCGGCGTGCGGGGAGTGATCGCGAATCGTGTCGAAGAGCGACTCGCTCATGTCGTACGCCGAGCAATCAAGCACAACCGCGTCGGCTCGATGCTCGATGATGCGCTCGTTGATGAGCGCCGAGTAGCCCTCGGCCACTACCTCAAAACCGCGATCGCGCAACGCAAATGTCAGAAGTTCGGCAATCTCAGGCGTGTCGTCAATGAGCAGAACCTTCAATTTGGCTCTCGGCCTTCGGCTCTCGGATTTCGGTTTTGGGGCTCTCGGTTTTCGACTTTCGGCTCTCAGCTCTGGCACTACTTTGTCACATCGAGTGCCACGAGGAACCAGCTCGCTGCGAGCCCGTTGACACGCGAATTCCAGCGAATACAGAA
>DATBJG010000320.1:0-1638 GCA_036556585.1 Vicinamibacterales bacterium | reverse complement strand
AGGAACCGGAGGAGGTTGGCTTCATTTTCCTGCTGATTGCCAGCTCGGTCGTCTGCGCGACGTTCCAGTTCGTGCTGTTGTTCGTCCTGCTCGGCCTGGCCGGGTTCGTGCTGGCCCTCCAGCACTTCGTTCCGCGGCTGGCCCAGTCGGCGCGCGCCGATGGTCTGCTCCAGATCACACTGAACGCCGAAACGGATCCGAACGGTCGCGAGCTGGTGCTGCGCGAGCTGCAGTCAACCTTCTCGCGCGGTCAGCTGCAGGGCTACTCGAGCCACGACAAGACAACGACGATTCACTACTCGTTTACCGATCTCGATACCGAGCGGCTGACGAACCTGCAGACCAGCCTGAACCAGATCGCCCCGGCGCATCGGTTCAACGTGTTCTTCAATCAGCAAGGCACGTTGCTCTGATCACATGCGCCACCAAGGCGGGATGACACCGTCCGCAAAGCTCATGGCGGCAGCCTCGCTGCTCGTCCTGCTCGTGGGGGTGTTTGCGATCGTGCCCACCAGAGCTGCGATTCTGTCGCAGCTCTGGGGCCTCAACCAGGTCTACTTCGCCGAGTTCCGGCGGAAACTCGACGCACGCACCGCACCGGCGCTCGACGAACCATTCTTCCGGGCCGCAAGCGTGGCCGAGACACCCGTGCCCAGTGCGAGTGCCTCCGGAGGGCGGTTCGACAGTCCAATCTCGGTCAGCCTCGATTCCAAGGACGCCATTACTTACACGCTCGACGGCAGCATTCCCACCCGTCAGAGCGCGGCCTATCGCGAGCCGTTACCCATCAACAAGACGACGGTGGTGCGCTTCCGTGCCTTTCGGGACGACCTCCATCCCAGCCCCGTCGTGACGCACACCTACGTGATCGGCGTGGATACAAAGCTGCCGGTGGTGTCGGTGGTGATGGATCCAGTGGATCTCTGGAACCGGTACACGGGCATCTACGACAATCCCGAAGAAAAAGGCAGCGAGTGGCAGCGGGCCGCGCACATCGAGCATTTGCCGACCAGGGGCGGGCAGGTCATTCGATTCCCCGCTGAAATCAGAATTCACGGGCAGACCTCCCGGAGCCGGCCCAAGAAGTCATTTCGCTTTACGTACGAATCGAAATTTGTCGAGCCGCACGGCACAGACTCCATCTGGCAGCCACGGCCCGGCGAAGCCACCCGAACGATGGTGCTCCGTACTGGCGGCATGTACCGTCTGCGGAACGAGCTCTTTCAAACCCTGTTCGACGAAGTTGGCGGCATCGGGTCCCCGGCAACCCTTTACGTGATGCTCCTCAACGGAGAGGTCTGGGGGCTCTACAACGTTCACGAGTACATTGACGAAAGCTTTCTCAACAGACACATCGCCCCCGGCAAATACGACCTGATTCCGGATGGCGGCGATGGCTCCGTCGTGGCGGGCGACAAAAAAGCCTGGAAGGAATTCGAAACGTTCTTCAAGACCCACGATGCGTCGAGCGATGCTGTCTTCCGAACGTTTGGTGACCTGATCGACCTCGACAACTTCACCGACTACTGGCTCTTCAACGTGTACGCCGCAAATTTCGACTGGCCGCACCACAACACGCTGGCATTCCGCCACCGGAACGGAACCGATCGCCGCTGGCGATGGATTTCATGGGACGTC
>DATBJG010000319.1:0-6248 GCA_036556585.1 Vicinamibacterales bacterium | reverse complement strand
GGCGCAGCGCTGTTCAGCGACCAGCTGACAAGTCGGGAGTCGGGCTATCTGGAAAGCTATCAGTCCAGAATTGCCGCATACGAGATTGACAGAATCCTGGAGTTGGACATGGTGCCGCCGACCGTCGAACGTGTGCACGCCAACAAGAGGGGCGCGGCTCAGCTTTGGGTAGACGACGCGGTGTTTCGGAAAGAGCTGGAAGGACAGCGGTCACCCGACCTCGAAAGCTGGAACCGACAGATGCGCCGCTGGCGCGTGTTCGACAATTTCGTGGCCGACATCGATCCGAACACAGGCAACCAGCTCGTCGTGCGCGATCCCACGTGGCAGATCGTCCTGGTCGATCACTCCAGAGCGTTTTCCACGACGACCCGCATGGTGTTCGAGATGGAGCGCATCGACAAAGCGTTTCTCGACCGCTTGAGGGCGCTCGACAAACCCACGCTCGACGCCAGGATTGGCAAGCTCGTGCTCGACGGCTCGCGGTCGCTGCTGCGCCGTCGCGACGCCATCGTCGCGCACTTCGACAAGCTCGTGAAAGAGAAGGGTGAGGCAGCGGTGTTCGGACGTTAACCTGTTGACTATGCCCTGGCCACTGACCACGGACCCCTGTTCTTAGGGAATTGCCGGCGGCACGTATTGGAGCGTGTAGTTCAGAATCCAGACGAGGAACAGCACCAGCGGGACGTGGATGACGAATTGCAGCGTGGAGTATCCGACGATGTCCCGCGCCTTCAGGCCCAGGATTCCAAGCAGAGGCAGCATCCAGAATGGATGAATGAGATTCGCCAGAGCTTCGGTGGCGTTGTAGGTTTGGACGACCCAGCCCAGATGAACTTCAAGAGATTTCGCCGCCTCCAGCAGATAGGGCGCCTCGATTAGCCATTTCCCGCCAGCTGAAGGTACGAACAGCCCCAGAGCCGCCGAGTAGATTCCGACAAGCACCGGGAACGTGTGCTGATTGGAAACGGCGACAAAAAAGTGCGCCAGCTCTCTTGCCAAACCTGACTCGGTCATCATTTTCACGATGCCGGCATACAGTGGATACTGCACGAGCACGCCTGCCACCGAAGGCACAGCCGCGGCAATCGCAACGACAAATGATCTTGGCCGCCAGTGCAGCAGCAGTCCCACTATCAGAAACGCGAACACGTAGTGATTGAGTTCGAGCAGGATACCGGGGCCAAGCATGGCAACTTCTCGAATCAGGTACGCGATGCCCATGCCTGACACCAACACAGTGAGAATCGGGTTGTACTCCAGCCATTCACCCGGTTTTTCCGGCCTGCCCAGCTCTCGTGCCGGTGGTTGATACACCACACCCATCTCGCTCATACCGCGTGAGTGTGTCGCGGCGGGGGCCGAGTAGTACGAGATTGCCATCGACACGATCAGCAACACCGCTGCCGTCAGCAGGCTTTGCCACAAACCCAGCGTCTCGCTGAGCGGAATCACCCCGCTGATTTGGCGGATTGATTGCGGGAGTGACGCGGGTGCGGCCATGATCAACGCAGCCGATGACGACAATCCGAGAGCCCAGACGCTGCCCACACCGAGATAGGCAGCCGCCCCCACCGCGCGATAGTCTGCACCTCGAACGCGGTGCGTGACCTCGCGTGCCAGAAGACCACTGAAGATGAGGCTGAAGCTCCAGGACAACAGCGACGACAGCATTGAAAACAGGCCCACGAATGCGGCCGCGCCACGTCCGTCTTTTGGAATCGTGGCCATCCACCGGATGACGGCAAAGACCGGTGGCGAGGTCGCCACCGCGTAGCCGGTGACGATGATCATCGTCATCTGCATGGTGAAGGCGACGAGATCCCAGAAGCCGGCGCCAAACCATTGCGCCGTCTGGACGACGGGGGCTCCAATGGCAATGCATGCCGCAAACACGATTCCCACGGCAACCAATGCCAATGCAAACGCGTCGGGAAACCAGCGCTCGAACCAGTCGGAAAGACGAAGGCCGAGCGTGGCCAGCCACGAATTTGCCATGGCGTCGTGTGCCGTCGAGACCGGGGATTGCGGTGTCACGGGGCCGGAATGATATCAAATGGGGTAACGCGTCTCGAGGTGCCTGCTGATAGTTGGGCTATAGTGCTGGCCGTATGACAGCTATCAGCCATCAGCCATCAGCTATCAGCTGAAAAGGCTGAAGGCTGAAGGCTACTGAAGGTCCTTCTATGCTCAAGACGACCAAGCATCTGAAGCTTCCCACCACGATCACGGGCTCGTTGCCCAGGCCTGCGTGGTACACGGAAAACCTTGGCGCGCGATCGTTCCGCGATGCGATTGCCGACGCGCGCTATCGCGAGCAGTACTCGGACGCCGTGGGGACGAACGTTCGGGATCAGGAGCGCGCGGGTCTCGACATCGTGACCGATGGCGACGCCCGTTTCGACACCGACGTTGGTGGCATGAGCTGGTTTCAGTACCCGGCTCGACGCTTCAAGGGACTGGCCGGAGGCGACTACTTCAAGACGCGGAAAGGCTACGGCGGGACGGCCAAGGGCGACCTGATTTTCGAGGTCATGGAAAGCCGGATCATGCCGCGGTGTGTGGACCGGATTGAGCGCGGACCTCTGCATTACCCCTCGCTGTGGAAAATTGCACAGGGCATGACCGAACGGCCAGTGAAGTTCGGAACCATCACGCCGGAACTCATCGGGACCTCGATTGGCAACGATCACTACGCCAGCCAGGAGGAGTTGCTTGGTGACATCAGTCAGGCGATGCGCGAGGAATTGCTGGAACTGGCGCATGCAGGCTGCGCCATCATTCAGATGGAAGAGCCCAACATCCATCTGATCGGTATCCAGCGTGGCAGCGGTCCGCAGTTTCCGGTCGAGTTCTTCGTCGAGTTGTTCAACAGGACCGTCCAGGGCCTGCGAGATCTGACGGAGGTCTGGTGTCACACCTGCTGGGGCAACCCGGCGCAACAGCGCTTGTTTGCGACCAATCAATCGTACGAAGCTGCGTTACCACACTTGAACAAGCTCGACGTGGACGTGTTGACGTTCGAGTGCGCTGGCACTGATGGCATGGATCTCGAATCGATTGGGCGGCAGATTACCGACAAGAAGATCGCGATTGGCGTCGTGGATCATCGCAATCTGCAGGTCGAGCGGCCAGAGCAGATTGCCGCGCTCGTGCGAAAGGCCCTCAAATACATCCCACTCGATCGCCTGATCCTGTCGAGCGATTGTGGCTTCGGCCGCGAAGGCATGAGCCGACGCATTGCGTTCTACAAGATGGTGTCGATCGTCCGGGGCGCCAATCTGATTCGCAAGGAGCTGGGACTGCCGGAAGCGCCGTGCCTGGCCGCGGATCCGCGTTACGCACTGGCCGAAGAACTCTGAGATCACGGGACGCGGATTGCGCGGATGACGCGGAGCGGAGGTGCGAACATCCCAGGGCACGATGCCCGGCCGCCGGCCCTCAAAGGGGCGACCGGGCGCGCCACCCGCCGTTCACCCCACGCGCTTTTTTTTCGTCTCATCTCCCTTCCACGAGCCGCGCTTCGCGTGGCTGCCGGTCGCCCCCGATCCGCGTGATCCGCGGTGATCCGCGACCCGTACACTCGAGGTGGCCGGCGGTGTGTGGCTAGACTTGGACTTTGCTTGTACAGGATACTAACGTGCTGTTCAGGTAACGTCTCACGGTCACGTTCGTGGCCGCAACCGATTAGCGACAACAGGCGAAAATCCGATGGCGAATCTTGGCTATGTAGGCCTGGGGGCGATGGGCGGTCGAATGGCCCTCAGACTGATCGAAAAAGGGCATACCGTTACCGGTTACAACCGGACGAAATCCAAGGCGCAATGGCTGATCGACAAAGGCCTGAAGTGGGCCGACTCGCCGCGTGCCGTGTGCCAGGCAGCCGATGTAACGTTTGTCATGGTCACCAATTCTGCGGCCGTGGAAGACGTTGCCTACGGAGCTGATGGGCTGCTGGCTGGCATGGGTGCGGGCAAGGTGCTCATTGACATGAGCACGGTCGCTCCCGCGGTCAGTCGCGCGCTGGCGGCCAAAGTTCGCGAAAAGGGCGCCGAGATGGTTGACGCACCGGTATCGGGCAGCGTCTCCACGCTCGAGCAGGGGAAGCTTTCGGTCATGGTGGGCGGGAATGCCGCGACCTTTCAGCGCGTCAAGCCGATACTGGATGATGTCGGACCCAAGGTCACGCTGGTGGGCGACAACGGCCTCGCCCTGTCGATGAAAATCGCCACCAACCTGAGCCTTGTCGTCCAGATGCTTGCGTTCTCGGAAAGCGTCCTGCTGGCGGAAAAGGCCGGGATCGCCCGCGAGACCGCGGTGGACGTATTGACCCACAGTGCAATTGCCTCGCCGATGGTTCAATACCGCGGGCCGATGGTCCTCAAGATGCCCGACGAAGCCTGGTTCGACGTCAACATGATGCAGAAGGACACCCAGCTCGCCCTCGAGATGGGGCGTCGGCTCGATGTGCCGCTGCCGCTGACAGGCATCGCCAACGAGTTCTTGACGGCAGCCCGAGCCATGGGCCTGGCGAAAGAAGACTTCGCCATCGTCTTCAAAGTACTGGCGCAGATGTCAGGAGTGACGGCATGAGCAGCGTGACGAACCGATCTCAGGTCGATCCGACAATCAGTACGGACAAACTGGTCCGGATGTACCGCCAGATGCTTGCCATCCGGTTGTTCGAAGAGCGGGTCAACGATCTCTACACACGCGCGCTCATGCCCGGCCTGGCGCATCTCTACATCGGAGAAGAGGCCGTGGCCGTCGGGATTTGCGAGGCGCTGAACAACGACGACTACATCACCAGCACCCATCGCGGTCACGGGCACTGTCTGGCCAAAGGCGCCGTGCCCGATCGGATGTTTGCCGAGCTGCTTGGAAAGAAGGCGGGCTACTGCAAGGGCAAGGGCGGATCGATGCACATTGCCGATCCGGCAACCGGCAATCTGGGCGCGAATGCCATCGTGGCCGGGAGCGCGGGGATTGCAACGGGCGCAGCGTTTTCCGCTAAGTACTTGGGGACCAGACAAGTGTCGGTTTGCTTTTTTGGCGAAGGTGCGCTCGGGCAGGGTGTCCTGTACGAAGAGATGAACCTCGCGCAGCTCTGGAAGTTGCCGGTCATCTACGCCTGCGAAAACAACATGTACAACGAGTACACCCACTACTCGGAGACAACCGCCGGCGAGATCCTGTCACGGCCGGCGGCCTTCGGCATGGCTGCCGAGAGCGTCGATGGTCAGAACGTCAGGGCGGTCTATCAGACGGCAAGCAAGTACATCGAGCGGGCGCGCGAGGGAGACGGGCCGGCGTTCCTGCTCCTGAACACGTATCGATACCGTGGCCATCACGTTGGCGACATCGCACGCGAGTACTATCGATCAAAGCAGGAAGAGCAGGGCTGGGCATCCGATCGCGACCCCATCAAGATCATGACGGGCTGGCTGCTCGACAACAAGGTTGTCGAGCAGGCCGCCCTGGACAGCATCAACGAGGAACTAACGGCTCAGATGGATGCGGCCGTCGAATTTGCCATCCAGGCCCCGTTTCCGACGACTGATGAAGTGGAGCAGGACATTTATGCCTGATACCGCAACGGCCTCAACGGTCCGCGAGTTGGGCTTCGGCGAGGCCATCCGGGAAGCACTGGCCGAAGAGATGCGCCGCGATCGGCGGGTCTGCCTCATGGGTGAGGACGTCGCTGAGGCTGGCACGACCTTCAAGGTTCTAAAAGGCCTCGTCGAGGAATTCGGCAGAGATCGCATCATCGACACGCCGATTTCCGAGGCCGGCTTTACTGGTATTGGCGTGGGCGCGGCCATGACAGGGGTCCGCCCGGTCATCGACATCATGTTTGGCGACTTCCTGACGCTGATCATGGATCAGCTCGTCAACCAGGCCGCCAAGATCCATTACATGTCGGGCGGCCTCTGGAAAGTGCCGCTGGTCGTGCGCGCAACGCTTGGTGCGACACGACGGTCCGGGTCGCAGCACTCACAGTCGTTGCACGCCTGGCCCAGTCACATTCCCGGGTTGAAAGTGGTCGTCCCCTCGACACCCTACGACGCGAAGGGCTTGCTCAAGAGCGCAATCCGCGACGAAAACCCTGTCGTGTTCTTCGAAGACAAGATCAGCTATACGAAGGTGAAAGGTCCGGTTCCTTCCGAGGAATACACCATTCCGCTTGGCGTGGCCGACGTCAAGCGTGAGGGACGCGACATCAGCATCGTGGCGACGAGCAGCATGGT
>DATBJG010000318.1:0-3839 GCA_036556585.1 Vicinamibacterales bacterium | reverse complement strand
GACATCAGGGTTCGAAAGACGACGGATGGCCTGTGATGTCTTCTGAATCCTCGACCATCATCGACGGAACGATGGGCGTCTCGGGACGTGACCGACGCATTTGGGCATGTTGGCTGTTTTGTCTGTTGGGGACGCACTGTGGTTCATCGTCTCCACCTGTGGCGAACATCGAAGGTGCCGGCGACGAATGTCTCGTTCGGGTCATCTCTGGTCTTCTGGACATCGTTCCGCTGAAGGGCAGACAGCATACCCAGCAGATACCTACACCAGATCCGATCGGATTGTCCTGGGGGCGCGTGTCACCCTCCGGCACATTTATCGTCGGAACGGATGGGACCAGACTGAATGGCGTCGCGTTTGATGGTCGAGAACTGTGGCGTATTCAGACCATTGTCTCCGGTTTTCCGTCAATCAAGGCGGACGAAGCGCGCATCGCCTTCGCATCGGATGGCCGGATAGACATCTACGATGTCAAAACCGGCGAGCGCGAGACAATCGTCAAGGGAGGACTCAATCCCGCATGGGCGCCGGACAGCGATCGCATCGCTTATGACGACGGCGCGAACGTACGCGTATACGACCTGATATCCGCTACGTCCTATGAAGTTGGCAAAGGCACACATCCTTCATGGTCATCCGATGGAGGGAACGTCGCCGTGCGCGTCGGGACCGATGAAGTGGATGTAATAAACGTCCAGAACCTCGCCCGCCGGACGTTTGCAGCAGCCAGCTACGTGTCACCTCCACGTTGGTCTCCGAACGGGCGATGGCTGTTCTACACCCATGCTGGCGGAGGCAGCTGGTGGTCGCTCGACGACTGGCTTTCCGATCCTTACCAAGTCATTCTTCGTGATGCACGAACGGGGGCTGAGAGTTCCATCGGCATGTTCTATAAGGGGCAAGCGGATTACACCTGGGTCACGAATCGAACACTTTGCCGAGATGATTCCGCCAACCAGTGACGGCTCATCGCGCACGCCGAGCTGATCACCGCGGCACGGACCTGCGTGTGATCCAGAGCGAGTCATGGTTCAGGGCGTTTCCGATGAACCCACGGTTTTTGGACCCCGGGCAATCGTCTTCCCCACACCCCTGGAAGGTCCGGCCGTCTGAACAAGGGCGCACGTATCTCGTGAGAGGCAATACGGCGGCCCAACTTGGCTTTCGTGCGGATCGTCCAGCAAATCAACAGCCCGAGCATGCCGCTTTTTTGGTGTTTGGTTTCGCGAGAGGGACCAACGTCACTCAACTGAGATCGCCTTAACCAACCCCTTCCCCTAAATCGGCTCAGATCCACACTCCCACACTTTCAGGGCACGGATGAGATGCTCGTCATAGTGTTGTCCTGCCAACGCCACCTGCATGAAGCGGACGTAGTCGCAGATCGCACGTTTCTGAACCGACGAAAACACTGCGAGTCGTTCCTGCCAGTATTCGTCGCGAGTCTGCTCAGGAGACAAGTGAAACACTAGCCGCTCTGTGACGTCGGAGTCTGGATGACGCAAAGAATAGATCATGTAGTGCGGAAGGACGTGACGTAGTCCCTCAGGACGAAATACGCCCAGCGAATCGGAATGCCATTCGATGAAGGAATCGTTCGGGACGTCATCGACGGCTGCCAGGTTTCGCATGAGACTGCTGGTCTCCCATGAGCCCTGATAGACGAGCGTCTCGCGGCTTAGACGAGGATTGTCCGCAAAGGCTGCGGTAACCAAGGCAACCAGAGCAGCAACTGCTTCGTTGGCTAGCATTGGCAATTTTGCTCCTTCTTGGCAAGAATCTCCTGGCAGCGCTTGATGCCGTTCTGCGCATCCGTGATTACTGCTTGTGAGACGGATCATTGGGATAACAGAATCGCGTTAACGCCGTTGATTTGCGATGCAGGAGGTCTTCAGCATGATCTTGGCTTTCAGCATCGTACAGCTGTCGGCGTTGGTACAACGTGTCTTCGATTTGCATGTGAGGATTCGACCGCAGACACGATATCGATCTCATCGCCGGGCCCCACAGCCAAACCTGCTTGCCCGGCTCCGCTGGCTGTGGGCTAATCTCATTCGTGACGAGAGGAACGAACACATGCCCATCGTGATCCCGCCACACACCGGCGTGTGCATTAACTGCGGTCAGCACTGGACCGTCGCCTTTCCAGCGTTTGACATCTACTGCCCGCGTTGCCACGCGTTGGTCGAGCGGCGTGGCGCTTTCCATCGTCTTACCAGTGCGTTGCTGATCGGCGGTGCTCTCGTTGTCCTCGGTGGACTCATGACACTTGCACTGGGCTCAGTTGCGGGCACGCCAGGGCTAGTCGGCGGGACCGTCATCACTGCGATCGCTTCCCTCAGCGGCGCCGTCTGGACCTATCGCGCCGTTCGAACCCATCGGACCGTTGCACACCCGCTCAGGGACTATGCACGCGGCTTGGTACGTCCCTGACCTGCTCTTGACGCTCAGCGCCAAACGGATCTTGATGATGGCCATGCCGAAACGAGCGCGGTGGATGAAGCGGCACGACACCTGAAAACCGTGTCAAGAGCGAGTGAGTTGTCGTGACGGTGGTGCGTTGACATGCCGGCCAGATGCGCGCATGGTGGTGACATGTCGAGGATGGTTCAAATCCGCAATGTCCCGGATTCACTGCACCGCAAGCTCAAAGCCCGGGCAGCGGACTCGGGACGGACCCTGTCCGACTACCTCCTGGCCGAACTCGAGCGTCTGGCGGCCCGACCTACGCGCGAGGACATGTTGGCCCGGCTCCACAGTCGAAAGCGCGTGACACTGAAGACGCCCGCCGCCGTGGTGATTCGTGAGGAACGCGAGTCCCGTCACGCGGCCGCGGCGTAGCTCTTTCGCTGCATTTCGCGTTTCCTGAACGGTCGCTCGCACCGACGACAACGAGTCGTAGACATACTACGTCTAAGGCCGTAGACTGCCTACGACTATGGCGACACACTCCGACGACGAGCGCCTGGAGCTCCTCCAGGGAACCCTCGACATGCTCAGTCTCCGAACCCTCCAGTGGGGACCCCGGCACGGCCACGGCATTGGTCAGTCGATCCGCACCCAGTCGGACGATCTCCTCAAAGTCGAAACCGGCTCGCTCTATCCCGCCCTTCATCGTTTGGTGAAGCGTGGTTGGTTGAAAGCGGAATGGGGCGTGAGCGAGGCCAACCAGCGGGCGAAGTATTACCGGCTGACCGCGGCAGGCAAGACGCAGCTCATTCGCGAGCAGGACCGTTGGTCCCGGCTCGTCCACGCCATCGGTCGAATCATGAATCCGGCCCCGGCGAATACACGCAAGTAGCGAGCAGAGGAGCGCCATGCGACCCGACGAAAGCGACCTCAACGAGGAAATCCGCGGCCACTTGGCGATCGAGATCAAGGAGCGCATCGATCGGGGGGAGGATCCGGCGAGCGCGCGCCGCGCAGCGCTGATGGAGTTCGGCTACGTGCCCGCCGTGCGCGACGAGATGCGGCGCGTCTGGTACAGCCGTTGGTACGATCAGACCGAAGCGCTCGCGCGAGATATCCGGCTCGCCTTGCGCTCCCTGACTCATGCCAAGGCCCTGACCGCCACTGTGGTGGTCACGCTGGCGTTGGGCATCGGCGCCAACTCGGCGATCTTCAGTGTCGTACGGAGCGTGCTCTTCCGTCCCCTCGTCAATCGAGACGCGGAGCGGCTGATCTATATCCGCCAGACCGCCCAGGGCATCGGGACCGACAACCTCACCTTCTCGGTTCCGGAAATCGATGACTTCAAGTCGCGCTCCAGAACGATCGCCGCATTCGGTGATTTCTCCACCGTCGACTTCACCTTGATCGGCTTCGGCCACGAGCCGCGC
>DATBJG010000317.1:0-4688 GCA_036556585.1 Vicinamibacterales bacterium | reverse complement strand
ACCAGAAAAATCCCTTGCCGTAGTACCTCAGCGGATCGCTGTAGAACAACATGATTCCGGTAAAGGTCGTTGTCGCGAGACCAACCATCTGCCAGGGAAACAGACGCTTCTGGATCTGCGTGATGGGCGTCTTGAGCATGCCAATCCCCACGAGCCGCAGATCCATGACGATGATCAACCCCAGAAACAAACACATCGTCACGACGTGCGCCGTCAGAAGGATGGTAAAGCCGTAGGTCGCGTCGCGAAGGTAAAGACTTCCCGGGAGGTTGGCATCCAACCACTCGAACACGCGCAGCAGCATCGGCCGACATTATACAGAACGTTCGGGGCGTTCGGATCGTTCGGGTCGTTCGGAACGTTCGGGTCGTTCGGGTCGTTCGGATCGTTCGGATCGTTCAGGGGAGCGCAAGCGCAATGAGCTCGGGCACGGGCTCACCGCCGACCGTCAGCGCGATGTACTGCTTGCCATCGAGCAAATAGGTCATCGGCGTGCCAATTGCCATTCTTGGAAGGTCCACCCACGCTAATTCCCGACCCGTCGTCTTGTCACGTGCGACGAGTCGCGGCCCGTCGTTCGTTCCCCCGGACGACAACGCGCTCATCAACAGCGTCTTTGTCAGCAGGGGCCCACTCGTACCGCTGTCACCACCCAGCGGAGGCAGATTGAGACCTTTCAGCATCGGATGATTCCGCACACCCTTTCCCTCACCAAGCGGCACCATCCAGGTATGCGTCCCGGCATTCATATCGATTGCCGTCATGCGTGAGTAAGGCGGTTTGAAAAGCGGCAACCCCTGAGGCAGCGTTGGGAATGCGCCCCCTTCCCTCACCTCCAGATAGCGCAGACTGCTCTTCTCGGTGGGACCGGGCGCGCGCAATCGGAACACCGAGAGCGCGTTCCGGGAGGGGACGTACAGAATGCCAGTCTCTGGATCGACGGCCGCACCCGACCAGTTTGCGCCACCGCCCGCACTCGGGCGTGCGAGCGTGCCTTGCGTGCCGCCAGGAACGACCAACGATGGCGGCGTATACAACGGTCCGATACGAAAATTCTTGACGGCCTTTTCCGCGAGTGCGCGAATCTCCGGCGTGAAATCAACCAGATCGTCGATGCTCACACCCTGATACTCGAATGGCGGCGGTTTGGTCGGGAACGGCTGAGTCGGCGATGCTCGCTCACCAGGAACATCCGACGCAGGCACCGGTCGCTCCTCGATCGGCCAGATGGGCTTGCCAGTCACACGGTCGAACGTGAACACGAAGCCCTGTTTCGTGACCTGTGCGACGGCTTTGATCCGCTCACCGCCAACGGTGATGTCGAGAAGATTCGGGGCGGCGGGCAAGTCGTAATCCCAGAGACCGTGGTGCACGAACTGGTAGTGCCAGATCCGCTTGCCCGTCTCGACATCGAGACACACCAGCGTCTCTGCGAACAAGTTGTCGCCAGGCCGATGACCACCGTAATAGTCGGGTGCGGCAGTGTTGAGCGGAAGGTAGAGATATCCAAGCTCCTCGTCGGCGCTGAAGATCGTCCACCCGCTCACCTTGCCGGTGTACGCCCACGAGTCGTCTTGCCAGGTTTCATTTCCTGCTTCGCCCGGCGGCGGGATGGTCTTGAACACCCACTTCAACTTGCCCGTACGCACATCCCAGCCCCGCGTCCATCCTGGAATCTGTTCTTTTGTGATGTTGTAGGACGAGATCGAGGCAGGCGTCACGATCGTGTTTCGCACGACAATCGGCGGTGACTGCACCGAATAGGTCAGTGCGTTGAGCCAGTCGCGCGAACCACGAACGGCTTGCGGAAGCCCTTCCATGAGATCGACGCGGCCACGAGTTCCAAAACTTTCGATCGGATAACCGGTTTTTGCATCAACGGCAACCAGGTATCCATCCCCGGTGCCCCAGAACACGCGCTCTTGCTTGCCATCGGTCCAGTAGGCCACGCCGCGCTGGTTCCACCGCGCGCTCATCGTGGTCGTCCCCTTCTCGTAGCTCTTGGGGTTGTAGATCCAGATGGTCTCACCCGTACGGGCGTCGATGGCAGCACCAACCGAGGTTGGCGTATTGAGGTAGAGCTTCCCGCCAACCATGAGCGGGGTTGCCTTGAAGTTCGTCACAAACGGTGCGGCACCGTCTCGCCAACGTTTCGGATCGTCTTTCGTCAGTTGCTCGAAGATGTACTTCGAGTTCGCCCACACCTCCCCTCCGCCCGGAACTGTCATGCTGAGAAACCCGTCAGCAGACCTCCAACGCCAGGCGATTTTCAACTGGCCGAAGTTGTTCCCGTTGATTTGATCGAGCGGCGAATACTTCGAGTTGCCCAGGTCTCCGCCATAGAAAGGCCACTCGCCGTTGGTCCTCGCTCCACGCTGGGCCTGGGCGGGATGGAATACCGCAGCAGCCAACGCCAACGCCACCAACCCGGACGGCCAACTCCGACGTCTTGATGTTGCCATGCGACGTGTTCGACGGCTCAGCGACCTTCCGCCCGTTCGCGCTCGCGCGCAAGTTCGGCACGCGATTGCGGACCAAATCGTGCTCCGCTGGCTGTCACCGCGGAGGTGACGTATCCGCCCTCCGATCCATCACGATGCGGTGCGACGGAGACGGTAATTGTGTCACCCACCTTGATCATGTTGGCGCGATAACCCGCTCGATACATGTTGTTGGTGCTGTGACCTTCGAACTCGATTTCCCGCTCCCCTTTCGCGTCCTTCACCTGAAGGACCAGTCTCATGTGCGGGTTGATGGCCTGGAATTTCTTGACCACGCCAGTAATCGTCACCGACTTTGTAAAGTCGAACTGGACCGCCGAGTGATGCGCCGCAAGAGATGAGGCCCCGATGCTGACAACCACAATCGCGGCGAACAGGATACGTACCGGTGTCATGTCTGGACTCCTCGTGTCGGCGGGTTTAAAGACCCGCCGCTACGTTTCTTGGGCGGAAGATCCGCCGCTACTTCTTGGCCTTTTCTTCGAGCTGCTCGAGATGCTTCCGCCATCCTTCCTCAGCACATTCGTACGGCAGCAGATGACCGTTGGGCACGAGCGCCCATTTCTTTTCGACCACAACCGGCTTCGTGTAAAAGGCCGGATCGGTCATCGTCATCTCAGCCACCAGAACCTTCCTGCCATCCGCAGCGGTCGTCAGCCGGTATCGCTCGACAATGCGCGCCTGCTCGCTGTGCGCGTACTGCTGATCGACCTGCTCGACCAGATGCGTCGTCTCCACCACGAGCGTGTCTCCTTCCCAGCGACCGCTCGAATGGCCATTTCGGCCCGGGAGGCGATCGGCCTCCGGCACAATCCGGCTGCCAAGGTAAACCCGCCGAATCTCGCTGTGCGCTTCATACACGATGATGAGCTGCTCCGGGCGTTGATGGATCTCCATCGGATAACCGCCAGAACCCAGCATCGACCCAGGCATTCCGGTGCCCAGGCAAAAACCGCCTGGAGTATCGCCGCGCGGCTCGACAAGCGTACGATACGCCGCGATTTTCTTCTTCGCCTCTTCGGTGAAAGGCAGGTCCGGTCTGACGCCGCGCCCCCTCGGCGCCTGACCTGGTTCGTTGTACGTCGTCCAGACCCCGGTCAGGTCCGGATGCTCGTCAGCCGCTCTCCCCGTAACGAGCGCGGCACAGGCAAAGACGCCGACGACAGTTGCCAGGCGAACGCTTGCCCTGAATCTTTCGTGCATGGGATTCTCCATCACCGCACCGCAATTGGCGCCACGCTGGAACCAGTTCCGCCTTGAATCTTCAGCGGTTGAACCATCAACGCAAATTCATTGACTCCTTTGGCCGCCAGTTCGTCCAGCTTCAAATTCTCCAACAGGTGAATGCCGTTGACGACCAGCATGATCTGGTGCACCGGACCTGCCAGCTGACGATCCGGATTCGGGGCAACTTCCACACCCCCATTGTCGGCGCCAACCAGTATTGGATCCTGACGGGCCACCCATTCCGCAGCGGCAATGCCAAGGCCAGGGCTGCTCCGCTGATAGCGCGCGTTGTCCCTGCCCCAGAGCTTTCCCCAACCTGTATGAATGATGACAGCGTCGCCAGGTTGCAGCATGAGCTTCTGCCGAGCCAGAGCCTGTTGTAGATCCTGGGGAGAAATCTCGTAGCTCTCGGAAAGCATCTCGACGCCCTTCAGCGCCGCCACATCAATCAACACGCCGCGTGTGATCAGGGCCCCAACATTCTCGACCCCGAGCTTGCTGAACCCCGTGCGCGTGGCAATGTCGGACAGCTTGTGACAGTTGTACATGCTGTCGGCAATCATCTGATGCGGGAACGTATCGAACTGCGTGCCCACCTGGCCGATCTCGGAAACGACCAGTTCCTCGTTCGATCCCCGACGGTTGGTACCCGGATCGTTTCGAGTGCGCTTAGTAATGATCTCGAACCGACGTCCTCCGCTGAGCGGCATGGTCTCGGTCAGCACACGTCCCAGCTCGATGACCTCACCAGTCTTAATCAGTTGCGCGGCGCGGAGAACGCTCTGCGGTTTCATGTGGTTGCCGGACCCGCGAACATCGTCAGCACCCCACTTCGACGGGCAACGCTCGCTCTCGGCTGGCGGTCGCCACGACGACTGCGCACTCGCGGTGCTGCACCAGAGACAAATCGCGCCACCAAAGAGTCGAATCATGACGCGTGTGATGCCGCGCATGTCATTG
>DATBJG010000316.1:0-15686 GCA_036556585.1 Vicinamibacterales bacterium | reverse complement strand
GTCCTTCCACTCTCCCGGGAACTGCGCGGACAGCTGGTACGCGCTCGACTTCATGATGCTCTTGATGAGGTGATGCAGGCTGTAGTTGTGCGCCTGAAAATCCTTCGCCATGGCCTCGAGCAGCCAGGGGTTGGTTGGCTGCAACGTCCACGGCTGGGGTGGCGGCTTGTCCGGATCAATGCGAGCCAGATCGAACCCGTCGTACGGTTCGACAAATCCGACCGTCATCAGCCGCCCCCACACGATGTTGACCGTGGCACGGCTGAATTGAATGTGGCTGGTCATCAGCCGCGCCAGTTCCTTGCGCGGATCGACGCCGGGACGCGGCTTTTCTCCCGTCAGAATGAAGGCGGGCTCGTAGGTCTTCCCGTCGCGCGGAAAGCGCGATTCGGCGGCCGTGTGGTACGGCGCATCGGCATTGGTGACATAGCCAGGATTGGCGTCGTTCAGCACCGCGTTCCCGGTGGTCATGTTGAGCGGCGCCATGTTGAGGCGGGCCCAGAACGCCGCCTGCTGATGGAATTCGCTACGTTTCTTGCCCGTCAGGTACAGATTGAGCGGTTCGAGATGTCTGGCCCCGTCGTGGCACGAAATGCAATCCATGTTGATGCCAAGAAATGTCCGGCCGAAGCCGATGGCCATGGCATCCATGAAATCGAGACGATTGAGGACGAAGTAGTTTTCGGGGTCGGTGGCCACCAGCGCCCGCGCGGACACGTGAAGCGGTTCCGACGTGACGGCCCACACCGGGTTGCTGCCGGACGTCTTCATGACGCCAGCGCTCAGGATCTCCCTGGCCATCTCGTCGTATGGCCGGTCGAGCATCAGCCCCCGTTTGAACCAGTAGGAGAAGCCGGCATTGTGGGTTTGCAGCAGGTCGGCCCACAGCCACGCCCATTGCTCGCCAAACTCCTCTGTCCCAATTAGAGAGTCGATGAGTCGATCGCGCTTGTTCGGGTCCTTGCTGGCCAGGAACTCGCGGACCGTCTGCGGTTCAGGCAGAAGTCCCGTCGCATCGAGGTAGACGCGTCGCAGAAATTCCTCATCGCTGGCGAGACCCGCGTGCGGAATGCGGTCGCGCTCCATCCGACCAAAGATGTGCTCGTCGACATAGTTCTTGCGTACGACTGGCCCCGGCACGGCACGGGGCAGGACGTCTGACAGCGCATCGGTGAGTCGGCCGGCCTCAGCAGCCTTGTCGGCTTCTGTCTTGAGGATATCGACGTGAGCCTTGTCGATGGCCTCCTGCTGGCTCGGGGGGATCTGCTGCGCCAGCACGGTCAAGGTCAGACCGACCGAAAGGCATGTCGCAAACGCCGCCTTCCACCAACGCATTGGACCCTCCATTTATTACTCCGCGTGGGGCCCCACCCCCACGCGCTGCCGTCGCTGACGCTCCGGATCTTGCCACGACCATTGATCCGCTTTAGTCCACGACTTCGCGTGTCCCCCACGCGCTGCCGTCGCTTACGCTCCGGATCCTGCCACGGCCATTGATCCGCTTTAGTCCACGACTTGCGTGGGGCCCCCGGCCTTCGCTCGTCTGCATCAGTCCCGAGCTTCGGCCAGGCTCGCCGAAGCCTGCTTCACTAACCAATCTCCGCCGCCTCGTCGCGCAGCATGTACAAGCGCACGTTCTGAATCTTGCCTGCTTCGTCAAACATGAAGAACACCGCCGCCGGCACGACGAACTGACGTCGGTCTTCGCGGTTCGTGTAGATCGCTTCAAACTGCGTCGCGGCGCCCGTGCCGCCCCAGGGGAACTGGATCACGTAAAACGGTTGCAGCGGGTGTTCCTTCCTGGTCTTGTATTCGACGCGATAGTTCAGCGCGGTGAACTTCTTCGAAAACCCATCCGCCCATTTCCGAATGGCGTCCTTGCCGTGGAAGATGACCGCACCAATCTGCCGCTCCGACGGTCCCACCTGATGTGACGCATCCGGGGCATACAACTCGAGGAATCGATCGACGACCGCATCATTTTCCTCTTTGCCATCGAAGGAAATGTACCAGTCGTCCAGCTCGTTGAGCCGGATGAACCACTCCCGGGCCATGTCTTCGGGTTTGGCACCCTGCGAGTTCTGGGTGGACGGACTCTGGGCGTGAGAAACGGAACCCCAGCTGAGCAGACACGCCGTCAGGAGAACGGGGATTCTCCGCATAAGTCGGGGGTCGGCTCTAGGCTGTCGGCGCACGCGGCTTTCGTGTGTCGGAACTCGGGCCTGGGCCTTCTGAACGATCAAAACCCGAAAGCCGAGAGCAAGTTCTGAGAGCCGAGTCAGGGCCGAATTCGATACGTTTTGTCGGGTAGCTGCTCCCGATGGGAATTATGGCATGCGGCACAGAACTTTCCCAGTCCGGACGCCGTATTGCTGGCCTTTTGCAGGTCTTTGCTCTTGGCGGCCGCAGCGACGGCCAAAGTCACCTCGCGTGCGCCTTTAGCGGCCTCAATCGCGTCTTTCGTCTTGAACTGAGTCCAGAAATCCTCAGTTTCTTTGAGCAACCCCTCCAGCCTGCTCGCTGTCGCCACCACCGCTGCGGGGTCTGATTCCAGGTCCTTACGCAGGCTGTCGGCCGCCGCGCCCATTTCCTTCATGATCACGTTGTACGGCCGGCGTTGTGCGGCTGGGAAGCCGCTGACCACTACGACGAAGAGAAGGGTCATGAGTGTCTTCGTACCCATGTTTTCACACGCTCAACGGGAGCGGCGTGGGCGCCATCCGCAGGACGGCCAAACCTATCCCAGGCGCGCGACAGGATCAAGCAGGTGTGGTTCCACCAGGAAGGTACGACGTTCTCGATTTGGTTAACCACCAAGGCACGACGGCTGATTGACGTTAACCACGAAGGCACGACTGGACACGAAGACTCTCCAAAAATGGTTCTCTTCGTGAATTTCGTGTCGTTGTGGTTCATATTCAAGAGCTTCGTGTTCGTCGTGATTCCGAGAAGTACCATCACAGAAGGTACGACGTTCTCGATTTGGTTAACCACCAGCTGATTGACGTTAACCACGAAGGCGCGACGGACACGAAGACTCTCCAAAAAATGGCTCTCTTCGTGAACGTCGTGTCGTTGTGGTTCACCTTCGTAAACGTCGTGTCGTTGTGGTTCCTCGTTGTTCTTCGTGTCGTTTCCTTCGTGGTTTGAGTCTCGACTACTTCTTCTCGTCCTCCACAATCGCCTGATACGCCAGCTGCTTGAACGTGCCTCCCTTGCCCAAATCGAGCATTGTTTGAATCATCATCACGCCGGTCATCTTTTCCTGAGGATCGATCCAGAAACTGGTGCCGGCCGCGCCGCCCCAGAAGTATTCGCCTTTCGACACAATCGACGCTGTCTCAGCCGGTCCGCGATTTACGGCAAACGTCAGGCCGAATCCGTAGCCTCGCGGCGGGAGGAAGTCGCTCGCCCGTCGGATGTTGCCGAGCACGTCGGTTCGCATCAGTTCGACGGTCCTGGGGCTCAGGATCCGAACACCATCCAGCTCGCCGCCGTTCACCAGCATCTGCACGAAACGCGCGTAGTCCACAGCCGTCGACATGAGCCCAGCACCACCCATCAACAGCACGGGTTTCTTTCGAGCGCCTTCCTGCATCGGCTCCGGAGCGCGCGCGATGGTGCCATCCGGTTTCAGCGTGTACAGCGCGACGAGGCGATTCCATTTCTGCTCAGGCACATAGAACGCCGTATCGTCCATCCGCAGGGGCTTCAGAATCCGTTCTGCGTAGAACTGATCCAGCGTCTGTCCCGAGACCACTTCAACGAGTCGGCCGAGGACGTCCATCGAGAGCGAGTAATCCCAGGTCGTGCCCGGCTGGTGCACGAGCGGCTGCTGCGCCAGCCGTTTGACGAATTCGGACAACGGGAAGTTGGCACCGCCGGCTCCATTCAACTCCATTCGCTGGTAAGACAGCTCGCCCTTTTCATCGCGCGGACCCTCGTAGTTGAATCCTGACGTGTGCCGCAGGAGATCGAGAATCGTGATTTGCCGTTCGGCTGGAACCGTGTGCGACAGGACCCGCTTGCCGGTCGGGTCGGTCTTCTCGACAGCGACCTTCATTGTCGTAAATTCGGGTAGATACCTCGAGACCGGGTCTGTCAGGGAGAAGCGGCCTTCCTCGTACAGCATCATCACGGCCACACCGGTGATCGCCTTCGTCATCGAGTAGATACGAAAGATGGCGTCCTTGGTCATCGGCTTTCCGGCTTCTTTGTCGGCCATCCCGTAGGTCTCGAAATATGCAATCTTTCCGCGCCGGGCAATCAGGCCGATGCCACCAGACAATCGGTTTTCCGCTATCTCCTTTTCCATCCTCACCCTGATCCGATCGAGCCGATCCTTGGCGAAACCTGCGTCACCAGGCGCAGGTTGCGGAAGAACCTGCTGCGCGTGCACGACGGAAAAAAGCGCCAGCGCCGCGACACAGAGTCGAACAGAGGTCCTCATGGAAGTCTCCAGCGGTAAGGTGTCGAGGGAAAGTCCGGGGATCGTAGCACAGCGGCCAACAAGGGGTTCCCTTTTCCCACGCCCGGCACAGCCCCAACGGAAAGCTGACATTCGAGCGCCGAACGCAGTATATTTCTCCGTCAATTCGAAGTGCTGCTTCTTCATCTCGCACTCAGGAGGTAGAGCCCATGCACGTCCGTCAGTATCGCGTCGCGCTCGTGTCGGCATGTCTGCCGATCGCGGTTGCGATCTCGAGTTGCACTCAACCGCCCCCTGGCCAGACCGAGACGCCGGCACCGGCGGCGACCCCGGCCGCGGCGCCGGCGCAGGACCCGGTCGAGCGCGGCAGGGTGCTTGTGACTGTCGGTGGCTGTCACGACTGTCACACACCGAAGAAGGTCGGTCCCGGTGGACCCGAGCCCGATATGAGCCGGGCGCTCTCGGGGCACCCGGAAGACACCAAAATCACCGAAGGCTTTCCTCAACCCAAAGGGAGCCCGTACACGATCCACACGATCGACCACCTCACCGCATGGAGCGGTGCGTGGGGTGTCTCGTTTGCTGCGAATCTGACACCGGATCCCGACACCGGCATGGGGATGCCCGAACGGATGTTCCTGAGCGCCATGAAGTCAGGAGCCCACCTCGGGACGTCGCGGCCAATTCTGCCGCCGATGCCGTGGCAGATGTACGCGCAACTGAGCGAGGACGACCTGAAGGCGATTTACGCGTACCTGAAAACGCTGCCTCCTATCAAGAATCAGGTACCGAATCCTATTCCACCACCGGCAGCCAAGTAGCAGATCTTCTGGGGCCCGGGCTGACGGTCCGGGCCTCTGGGGATTTGTGAATGGTGATTGCGTGAATTGTGAATCGTTTATGACTGGCGATATGTGATTTTTCGATTTATTGGTGACTATCGACTGGAATCGCCAGTAATCACCAATCGCCATTCGTCATTCGTCAACGAATCGCCCACTCGCCAATCACGAATCACCAATTCTTGTCACCAGCAACGGATCCGCGACGGGCAGCATCGGCACGCGCTGCAGGAACGCGGTATAACACAACGCAAAAAGCGCAGCCGTCCCAATGGTCATGAGGATCTCAATCGGTCCGATGGGGAGATGCTCGCCTTTCCACAGCGATGGACCCACCAGAATAAACCGTTCCAGCCACATGCCGACGAGCGCCGTGGTCGCCACGACCGATAGACCCAAGGCGTGATGTTTGAGCTCTCGGCTCAGCAACATCAGAAATGGGATGACAAAGGCAGTACCGAGGACAACCCAGGCCAGAGGAGCCCATGGCGCGTCGACCGTCCGGTGCGCGACAAACGCCGTTTCCTCGGGCAGGTCGCCGTACCAAATCACCAGATACTGCGACCAGAACAGATACGCCCAGAGCATGCAGAATCCGAGCAAAAGCCGCCCGAGGTCATACAGCTGACCGCGACCGACGGAGCCGTTCATTTCCGGTCGCATTCCTATCCAGATTGCCGAAATCGCAAGGAACGCCACGCCAATATAGAGGTTCCCCACGAAAAAATACCCGCCCGCCAGCGTGCTGTACCAATGCGGGTCGAGCGCCATGATGAAGTCGAACGCTTGAAGTGACAGCACGCAACAATAGATGACGAGCAGCGCCGGTGACAGCCGACTCTGACGCCGCTGACTCACCGTCTGTTCGGCGGTCAGCCCTCGCCAGTTACGAGCGATCCGACCAGCCAGCGGCGCCCACACGGGACGTCCTCGGTCGTGCAGATGCCCGACGTCCGGCCGAATCGAGGCCCAGACGTACGCAACGCTGATGGCGCCAAGCAGCAGGAATCCAATCGACTGCCGGACGAGGAACGCGGGAGCATTGAGCCAGGCCTGCCGGGCCTCGTTCGGTTCGTGCATCCACGGTGCCCAGGCCGAGACACCGCCAAGCAGCACGACCAACATCAGAGCCGACACCGGCAGGAAGGCAACCGTGCCTTCGGCGACACGCTTGAGCGGCCGCGCCCATCTGGCCGACGTGGCCTGAAACATGGCCGAGAATGCCACGCCTGCGTGCCCGAGGCCCGACCAGAAGAGAAAATTGACGAGCAGGGCATTCCAGGCTCGCGCGCCATCGGTCACCAGACCGCCCACGAATGCCGCGACGCCGGCAAGACCTGCGACGTACAGAATCAGCCGGGTGCGCGACGTCAACAATGTGGAAGCTGACGCCTTGCTCACCTTCCCGCCTTTCTCACCTTCCCGCCTTTCTCACCTTCTCGCCTTCCCTTTCTGCAATTCTGCAATCCTGCAATTCTGCAATCCTCACCGCAAGCTCCGTATGAAGTGGACGACGGCCCAACGTTCCTGCGCGCTGAGAGATTCAGCGTAGCCAGGCATGTTGAATCCGCCTTCGCGTATCACGCTATAGAGCAGCCCGTCCGGATAAGCCTGAATTTCGGCAATTGACAGGTCCGGGACCTTCATGAAGTACTTGCCCAGCCGACCACCACCTCGACCATCACGCCCATGGCAGATGACGCAGTACGTCTCGAAGAGCGTCCGTCCCTGCTCCACGACCGCGGGCGTGGCTTCAAGGGGGTTCATCAGCAGTTCCTCCGCATCCACACGATCGAGTATGCGGGGGTGACCAACGGCGAGCGTGTTGGCTGGCGGAACAGCCACCTCGGTCTGCGGCAAGATCGCGCGGCTGTGCACCATGTCTTGCGACCACGGCATCGCCCAAAGCGCGGCGACGGCACCAACAAGGAAGACCGACACAATCAGCCCGCGTCTCATCGTGTTCCCTCCCCGACGCGCACCTCTTCAACATCGGCTTGCGTGAGATGCGCACGCGCGGCCTCAGCGCGTTCAGCGGCACAGGTCACCAGGACCCCCCATCGATCCTGGCTGAATCTTGCGTCGTACGGCGCCTGACGCAGCCGGGGCAGACCGCTTGACAGCAGGAACCCGGCCACCGTCATCAGGGCCGCAAACAAAATCGTCAGCTCAAATGCAATCACCACAAACGGTGGCAACGACACGATGGCCTTCCCACCGGTGATGAGCGGCCAGTCGAGCACCGTATAGATCGGAAACGCAAACCCCAGAGCGCATCCAAGGATCCCGCCTGCTAGGGTGAACGCACGGACCGGGCTCTTGCCAGGCCCAAGCGCGGCGTCGAGGTTGTGGTCAAATGCCGGCGCGTACGTCGTCACACGCGCAAATCCGTCGGTGCGCAACGCACGAGCGGCGTCGGCCGCCTTGCCGGCCGCATCGAACACGCCGAGAACGTGGACATTCATAAGCGAAATCTCAAGGTTCAAGTCTCAAGGCTGATGGCTGATAGCTGACGGCTGGTGGCCCATCCGGGCTCGAGACTTCCTTCATTTCCGTCATGGAAATCCCCGGGAAATTCTTGATGAAGAGCAAGAACAGCAGGAAGAACCAGGCGAAGGCGCCGGCGGTGATGGCACCTTCCACCCAGGTCGGCCGATACACCCCCACCCATCCCGCCGGGTCGAAGCTGTGCGCGAGCGAGCTGACGATGATGACGAATCGCTCCAGCCACATGCCAATGTTGACGAGAAGCGAGATGACAAAGAGCGCCCGCAGATTCGTTCGGACCCGCTTCCAGAAAAGCGACAACGGCACAAGACAATTGCAAAGAACCATCACCCAGAAGAACGGGGCATAGGCGCCGAGTGCGCGGTCGACAAACGTCCCAAACTCAAAGGCGCTGCCCGTGTACCACGCGACAAAGAACTCCGTCACGTAGGCATACGAAACAATGAGCGACGTCGGAATCATGAGCTTGGCAAGGTTCTCGAAGTGGTGCAGCGTGATGTATTCCTCGAGATGAAGCAGCGTTCGCATGGGGATGAGCAGCGTCATCACCATCGCCAGACCGGAAAAGATGGCACCGGCGACGAAATACGGCGCAAAAATCGTGCTGTGCCAGCCGGGCAGGATCGACATCGCGAAGTCCCACGACACGACGCTGTGAACCGAGACGACCAGTGGGGTTGCGAGCGCCGCAAACAGCCCATAGAGACTGTTGAAGTGTCGCCATTGCCGATCGGTGCCCTGCCAGCCCAGTGCCAGGACGCGATAGAGATACCGGCGCCAGTCCTGCTGGCGATCCCGGGCAGCGGCAATGTCGGGGACGAGGCCCAGATAGAGAAACAGCGTGCTGACCGTCAGGTACGTGCTGATGGCAAACACGTCCCAGATCAGCGGGGAACGGAAGTTGACCCACAGCTCACGCTGGTTCGGATACGGGAAGAGCCAGTAGAAGTACCACGGGCGCCCCAGGTGAATGATGGGAAAGAGTCCGGCGGTCATCACCGCAAACACCGTCATGGCTTCCGAGGCGCGCGCGACGGCGGTTCGCCAGCGCGCGCGGAACAGCAACAGCACGGCGGAAATCAACGTTCCCGAATGGGCGATTCCAACCCAGAACACGAAGTTCGTAATGTAGATAGCCCACATGATCGGGGGCTCGTAACCGGCCACGCCGAGACCTACCCGGATTTGGTGCGTCAGACCGTACACACCCCACAGAAGGACGGCCGCCACCACTCCAAGCGCCAGGAAATACGAAGGGCTCGGGGCTTGAATCGTGCGGAGGATGTCGTCGCTGATCTTTCTGTACGTCACAAACCCTCGCTCGGGCTTCACATGGCCGTCGCTCGGCATGGCCGCAGGCGCTACACAATTTTCTTCAAGTACGTCACCGCCGGCCGCGTGTTGAGCCCGTCGAAAATCCGATACGCGCGCGGACTGCCGGCAAGCTGCGACACGCGACTGCTCGGATCGTTGAGATCCCCAAAGACGATGGCCTGGCCGGGGCATGTCTGAGCGCAGGCGGGAACGACTTCCCCATCCCGCACGGGACGCTTCTCGTCCTTTGCCCGGTCCTTACCTTCGTGAATGCGCTGCACGCAGAACGTGCACTTCTCCATGACGCCCTGAGAGCGCACGGTGACGTCGGGGTTGAGCTGCAAGTGCAGGGGATCCGGAAATTCCGATTGGAACCAGTTGAACCGCCGTACCTTGTACGGACAGTTGTTCGAACAGTAGCGCGTGCCCACACAGCGGTTGTAGACCTGCGCGTTGAGACCTTCGTCGGTATGATAGGTCGCATACACGGGACAGACGGTCTCGCACGGAGCATGATCGCAGTGTTGACACAACATGGGCACGAACCGGACGTCCACGGCGGTTGCTGCCGGGTCGCGCCGTTCGACGAAACGTTCGATTCGCAGCCACGACATCGTTCGGCCGCGCCGGACGGCTTCTGGACCCATGACAGGGACGTTATTTTCGGCATAACAGGCCGCAACACACGCGTTGCACCCCGTGCAGGCGTCGAGGTCGATCGCCATCCCCCACCGATACTCCGGGTGTGTGTGTTCAGGGGACAAACTGCGGTGTTCCACCCCGGGTGCGGTCTGCGCCCGCCCGGCAATCACATCGTCAAGGGACACTGCCAACGCGATGTCTCGATCGACCTGGCTTTCCGACGACTGGAGTTTGAGAACAGGCCGGTAAAGTGCGCGCGGCGTCACCCGAACCTTCACGGACAACCACCGCACCCCACCAGACAACAACTCTGGCGTCGGATCGATCAACGTAATTGGATTGACGCCCCGGCCGGCGGCATAACGACCGTACTCGGTGTGTCCCTGCCCAATCGGGATTGCCATGGTGCCGGGACGTAGATTCGGATTGAGAACGACCGGCACATCCAGCTTGCCATGCGGAGACTCCACCGACACGAGCTGTCCTTCCTGTGCAGACAGCGATCGTGCGGTATCAGGATGCACCTCGGCCCAGCTGCTCCAGACCGCCTTGGTGACCGGATCGGGAATTTCCTGCAGCCACGAGCGGTTGGCACCGCGCCCATCATAAAGATGAAGGGACGCATATGGCATCAGCACCAATCCATCAGAAGGACCATTGATTACGGCAGCGTCGAACGAAACCTTGGCAACCTCGCGGCTGAACATCACCGGCTGAGGTTCGATTTGATTCCAGGCACCGCCCCGCTCGAGAGCGGTCGCCCAATGATCGTCAAATGTCGTTGAACCTGGAGTGGCCGCGCTCGCGGGTGGTTCTGCCTCGTATCGTGCCCGCCATTCTGCGCGCAGGTATTCGTAGAAGCCTTCGGCTGGAAGAGCACCTGAGACCTCCTCGCCCAGCCGACGTCCGACATCGAGCAGAAGGTCACCAACATGCCGGCTGTCGAACCGAGCTGCGATCACCGGTTGCCTCAGACCCCGGACCCCCGCACGCGGCTCCTCATCCCCCCACGACTCGAGCGGGCCATGGGTCGGCAACACGAGATGTGCCCGTGCCGTGGTCTCATCAAGGGTGTTCGAGAAGCTCACCACGAACGGAACACGTTCGAGCGCCGCAGAAAATCCAAGTGCGGCAGGCAGCGTAAACGCGGGGTTGACATCGTGCGTGATGAGGACCTCAATGTCGCCCGCCCGCATCGACTCGACGAGCTCGGCGAATTCGCGATAGGTGCTCGCGCGACCGTAGCTCGCGTCAGGTCCGAACCGCACGGTGGTCCCGACGTTGCCGGCCACGTAGTTCAGCAGATTGAGGGCCACCTGGAGAGCCGTGGCATTCGAGCCCGACCCAGCGACGCCACCTCCAATGGCAAGGCTTCGTCCAGGACCGGCCTTCGGATCGCTAAAGAGGCGGGCGAGTTCCGTCAGTTTCGCAGCCGGAACACCGATCTGACTGGCTACGCGATCCGGGGAGTACGAGGCCACCAGGTCGGTGATGAACTTCAGGTCGGCGTCTTGAATTACCTGGGTTCGTCGTTCCGCCACAATCACCTGCACCATCGCGAGCGCGACAAGCATTTCGGTCCCTGGTGCGGGCGATATCCATTCGTCGGCGTTCGAAGCCGTAAGCGAAAGTCGCGGCTCGATATGGACGAATCGAGATCTGCGCGTGCCCTGCTCGCGATGCGCTTCGGCGAAAGCAGCGGAATACTCCACGGTCGAGAGCCAGGTCTCGAGGAAGTCGGCGCCAAACGAAACCAGCACGTCAGCACGGGCCAGATCGTAGTGGGGCACCGCTTCCCGCGCGAACGCTATCCGTCCTGCCGTTCGAATCGCCTCATAGCCAAACGGTTCATATCGGATCCGCCTGGCACCTCCAATGGCTTTCGCAAACGTGTCGAAGAGGCGATCGAGCGTCCCGGTCACGAGTGGCGTCACGATGGCAATTCGACTGGACCGACCGGCTTCGCGTACGGTTTGAATGCGGGCCGCCAGCGATGTGAGCGCGTCCTCCCAAGCGACATTCGTCAGTCGGCTCTGCCCTGCCGAGGCATTCGTCACTTCACGCCGACGGCCACCACGAATTCGATCTGGATTGTAGAGACCCTGGAGCGATGCCTGCCCGCGAATGCACAGCCGGCCACGGTTAATCGCGTGTTCCGGATTGCCTTCCACTTTGACCGGTCGTCCCTCGCGGGTTCGCACTCTCATCCCGCAACCTGCGGGACACTCCTGGCATGTGGTCGCATACCACGTGGCCACGCCCGGCACATCGTCTTCCGGAGGAATGACGTAGGGAATGATGCGCTCGGGTGGAACCGATGAGCACGCTCCTGCCGCGACCGCAGGGGCCGCTGCACCAAGCAGCTTCAGAAAAGTCCGCCTACCGACGTGATCCAGGAGCTCAGACACCTTTGCCCTTTGCCCTTTGCCCTTTGACCTTCAGTAATGGCACGTCAGACATCCCGTTGGCGCATAAAGCTGCTTGTGACACCCGACACACCACCCCATCGTCAGCGGTGCTGTTTGAACTGCTGCATCCATTCCGGCGACGTCGCCGTGGCAGGTCTCACACGTAACGTCCGCCAGCACGTGGCGCTTGTGCGTGAACCGAACATAGTCGGGCAGATCGTGCACGCGAAGCCAGGGAATCGGTGCCTTGTCCTCCCAGTACTTGAGAAGCTTCACGATCTCCGGCCGATCTTTGGCAATCGTGAGATGGCACTGGGCGCAGCGCTGAACCGATGGGATACCCGCCACCGGTCCGCGCCGGGCGTAGGTGTGACACGTCAGACAGGGAATCGTGCGTTCTCGGACGTGGAGGCGGTGGCTGAACGCGAGCGGTTGAACCGTCGACGAGCCCCGGGACGGACGTGTCCCTGACTCTGTGGACTGCGTGGGAACTGGCGGCTGCCCCTGGGCACCCACGCGGAAGACAAGTGCCACCAGTCCGACGAGGATGAGCGTTAGGGTTGCCGGCAGCAGCGCGCGCGTGAGGCTGTTGTCGCCACGACGGGCCATGGGCACTCGCGGAACGCGGATCGTGCGGATCTGGCGGATTCGATCGACGCTCGACCGCGGCTATCATACTCGGATGTCACCCGCCTACCAACAGATGTCGCGAATTGAGTCGGCGTGTCATCACAATGTGAACGGTCGAGCAGGCTATAATGCCCGCCGCGCAACGTCGACAACCCGAGTCTGGATGGGTGCAGAGCAGCGGAGAATCGACCAATGAGTCAACGTTCAGCGGAGTGGATTATCGGCGCCATCATCGCGTTCGGCCTGGGCATTCTCAGCATCGTTCTTGGTTTTGCCTTTCTGCCCGCGGGCAGCAAGGCGTATGAAGACGGAACGTTCGTGCCGTGGCTGCTGGCGTGGGGAATGATTTGGACGGCCGTCGTGGCCGCATTCGCGCTGAGCGGCTTTCTGGTCGTGAACGGAAGGAGAGGCTAGGCGGGAACGGTTAGGCGTTGGCAGCTTCCTTGCACCTGCCGACCGGTGGAGGGTCTCATGCTGCACAAGGCAAGCAAGATGCTCGGCTATCACCTTCTGGCGGCCGACGGTGAGATCGGCCATGTGGATGATTTTCTTATCGACGAAGGTTGGGGTGTCCGCTACGTGGTCGCTGACACCAGCAACTGGGTTGGCGGCAAGTCGGTGCTGATTTCACCCTCAGCCATCGAAAAGATCGACTCGCCCAACAAGGAGATTCGCGTCAAGCTGCGACGCGATGAAATCGAGACCAGCCCGTCAGTGGACACCGCAGAGATCGAGCTCATTGAAACCTTACCCCCGGTCCTGATCGTCTATGAATTGCAGGATTGCAGGATTGCAGGATTGCAGGATTGCAGGATTGCAGAAAGGATCTAACGAGTCCTTTAATCCTTCCTTTCTGCAATTCTCGTTTAAGAATTGCAGGATTGCAGAAGTCCTTTAATCCTTCCTTTCTGCAATTCTGCAATCCTGCAATTCTGCAATTTCTCTAGGTGAAGAGTCCGATCAGTCGCGCAGGGATGGCCACCAACGCCCAGAGCGCAATCGAGACCAATCCTGTGACTTTGGACCAGAACGGTCCCACGCGTGCCTCGTCGGCCAGCGTGACCTTTCGGCGGAGCGTGAAGGTGTAGATGAGGGCCACCACCATGACTTCCATCTTGAACCAGAAGAACGCGCTGTAATACTCCCTCATCGCATTCGAGATGAGTTGGGGGATGCCGGTGACGAGCAATCCGAGGAACCCCGCGATCAGCCACGGCTGCGCATCGCCGGCGACCCGTGCCAGCGGCTGTTCTCTGGCACCGCGCCCCAGCAGTCGCAAATCCACGATCAGCACGGCACCCGCAAAGACCACGAGGGCCAGCAGGTGCAGGACGTTCACCACGGGGGAAATCCAGATCGACTCGCGGATGGTTGCGCTCAACGTCAGATCGTTGAGCATTTGGAAGAACGACAGCATAGGGATCCGTCAGGTACGACTGAACCAGTTATAGGCAATCAACCGCCCGGACACGACCACACCGGCCCACAACGCCAGTCCCAGTGCCCCCGCCAATTTCGCGCCAAACGGAATGGCGGCATCAGAGTCCCACGATGCCACAGAGTGGTACGTCGTCCGATGGAAGGCCAGCGCATTGACGCCGGCCAGAACCATCATGAGCGTTTTGATCCAGAAAAAGAAGTTACTGTAAAAGCGCATCGGCTGCCCGTAGACGAGCAGCAACCCCGTGACGGCGCTGACTGCCAGACCGGCCATTTGCCATGGAAACAGCCGGCGCTGCACCTGCGAGAACGGGGTGCGCAGGTTCCCCACCCCAAGGAGGCGCAGGTCCATCATGCAGATGAGCCCGGCAAAAATACACATTCCCACGACGTGCGCCGTCAGGATGTAGGGATAGACGAACTGCGACTCACGGAGCGCGATGCTCGTCGGGAACGTGTCAACCCATTCGAACAGGCTTCGCAGAAACGGCATGGGGCACTAGTCCGAATCGAGTCAGGTTACGGAATGCAACGCATCTTGCCTTCGGGCTTGTCGCGATAGATCTCGTGGCATGCCGCGCAGGCGTCGGAGACCGTTCCACTCACTTCAATCATCGCATCTTGATTCTTGGACTGTGCAGCCTTGAGGGCCGCCTTTCCTGCATCAGCAAGTCCCTGGGCGAACTTGCGATAGTCCTCGCGGTCGAGTGGAGCCGGCAAACCGTTCTCACACATACGTCCCGGAATCATGATGAGGTTGGCGGTCTCTGAGAGGGCGATCGCCGCCTGCTCGACCGCTTGCCAACCGGCGTACACGCCGGCGTACGCATTCGTCGCGCCGCCACCCTCACCTGGCTTCACGGGAGCAGCGGGATCTTTGTCTTGAGTATCGAAAATGATGTTGGAATTCGGAAAAGGAATAGCGCGCATCACTTGCGCAAGTGTACCGTAAGGCTGCGGTGTTGGACCGGCGGCCGCCTGCTGTGTCGGCGCCTCAGTTGTCCGTTCAGCGCTCTGACATCCGGCGATCCCGACGACTAGAACCAACGCGATGAGAACCCTGACGACTGGCATGTTTGCACCCCTTGTGTACGTGGCGAAACCGGCGCAGTCTACCTTGGACGCGCACTTTGATCAAGCAGCGGTCGCGCATGGTATGTCGTCAGACAATCGTCAGAAATCCGTCAGGAAATCGTCAGAAACGATCGTAGACTGCGATCCAGGCTGCGCGATCGTAAAATCTTCGGCGGGTCTAAAGACCCGCCTCTCCCGGGCGATGGTTGAAAGAACCCCACGAAGCGAAGGTTAGGAGAGAATGAAACCAACGATGCGTTGTGCGTCGATTCTCACGGTCGTCGTCTGGCTCGCGGTCTTCGTCACTGGCGAGCTGTCCGCTGCCGGACTCCAGCGGAAACCGGGCGCAGCGGCGAAAAACCCGATCCCGATGTCGGAGAATTCCATCAAGGCGGGGCG
>DATBJG010000315.1:0-22579 GCA_036556585.1 Vicinamibacterales bacterium | reverse complement strand
GAACCGGGGTTTGCAGTTCCTCGATCTGATTCAGGAAGGCAACATCGGTTTGATGAAAGCGGTCGACAAGTTCGAGTATCGACGAGGCTACAAGTTTTCGACGTACGCAACATGGTGGATCCGCCAGGCCATCACCAGGGCGATTGCCGATCAGGCGCGTACGATTCGAATCCCTGTGCACATGATTGAGACGATCAACAAGCTGATCCGAACCTCGCGCGCGCTTGTCCAGGAACTGGGACGCGAACCGACGTCAGAGGAGATCGCCAAGCGCATGGACATCCCGGTGTCCAAGGTTCGGAAGGTGCTGAAGATCGCCCAGGAGCCTATCTCGCTCGAGACGCCAATCGGAGAGGAAGAAGACAGTCATCTTGGCGATTTCATTGAGGATCGTCAGGTGATTTCGCCGTCTGACGCCGTGATCAATCTCAACCTGAAGGAGCAGACCGAATCGGTCCTGAAGACCCTGACGCCGCGCGAAGAGCGGGTGATCAAGATGCGGTTCGGGGTGGGCGACGGCAGCGAGCATACGCTCGAAGAGGTCGGACAGAATTTTGCCGTCACGCGCGAGCGCATTCGACAAATCGAAGCGAAGGCACTGCGGAAGCTGCGACACCCGTCCCGCAGCCGGAAGCTGCGCGCGTTCCTGGAAGGGCGAACGACGACATGGAACGGATGATTATCGGGATTCGGGATTCGGGATTCGGGATTCGGGGGCCCATAGCTCAGCGGTCAGAGCCGCCGGCTCATAACCGGCCTGTCCCAGGTTCGAATCCTGGTGGGCCCACCAGCTTTCGCTCGCCTGAACGATGGGCGAGCTTCAGCTGGCAAGCCAGGAGAGCCGCGTGCGAGCAACCGGACTTCAGAGGGCAGGCTAGGTCCAATGCCCGACACTCAAGGCCCCGCTTCGACGGGGCCTTTTTTTTTGGGCCACCAGCCACTGACCGACCACTGGCCACTGGCCACTGACCACTGTTGTTATGTTGCCTGACCTCGACCGTGTGATTCGCCTTCAGAAGCTTGAAACGGCTGCCGAAGAAGCTCGGCGGACGATCGCTGATCAGCCGCAACGACTTCTGGCGCTCGAGCGGCGCCTCGAAGAGGCGAAGGCGGCGGTCGCGTCCGTCAGGCAGCGGGTGACCGACAGTCAGACAGTTCGTCGGAATGAGGAGAAGGATCTGGCCGCCGTTCAGGGCCGGCTCACCAAGTACAAGGATCAGTTGCTGGAAGTCAAAACCAACCGCGAGTACCAGGCAATGCAGCACGAGATTGCGGCGGCCCAGACCGAAGTGAGCCGCCACGAAGACCGCATCCTGGAGCGCATGCTCGAGCTCGACGAGCTCAATCGCGAGGTGAAACAGGCAGAATCGACACTGACCAAAGTTCAAAACGAGGTCGCAACCGAGCGGGCGGCACTCGAAGAGCAGGCCCGTCAGCTCGAAGCCGAACTCTCGAAGTCGGCGACGGCCCGGGCCGCACTCGTCGCAGAAATCAGTCCGCCGGTCGTTGCGACATTCGACAATGTCGCACGGGGAAGGAAGGGGGTAGCCGTCGCGGAGGCACGGGAGGGGCACTGCACCCTCTGCCACGTTCGACTGCGCCCGCAGGTCTTCAACGAGATCCGCCGCAACGACTCGATCATCCAGTGCGACAGCTGCCAGCGGATCCTCTATTTTGCGGGATCGCCTGCCGGGCCAAGCGCCGGCGCGAGTGCACCACCGACCGAAACAGCCGGCGCCTCATGATCGTTGCCTACATCGATGGTGGGGCCCGTGGAAACCCGGGCCCCGCAGGCTATGGGGTGCGGATCGAGGATGCGCAGGGCGCGTTGATTGAAGAGCTCTCGAAGTCCATCGGCATAGCCACCAACAACGTCGCCGAGTACAACGGGCTTCTCGCCGCACTTCGGTACGCCGTCGACCACCGCGAGCCCAATGTGCTCATTCGATCAGATTCCGAACTGCTGGTCAAACAGATGAAAGGCGAATACCGGGTCAAGAACCCGGGTCTCCAGCCACTGCATCACGAGGCACGCCGGCTGATTGGCCAGCTCGGTCGCGTCACCTTCGAGCACGTACGGCGTGCGCACAATGCCGAGGCCGACCGACTCGCAAATCTCGCGATGGATGAAGCCGAGTCTTAGAGTCTCGAAGTCTTGAAAGCCTCAGGATCGCCCTGCGGCAGCTCTGATCACGCCAGCCATCCTGCCGGTCTTGTCCTGCTCTTTTCGATAGGAACAAAACACGTCGGTGTGGCATGCCGTGCATAGACGGGCAGTATGAACGTTTGACTCGGTCAAGCCCGCGCGTAGCAGTTGATCTCGGGTCGCTTGCCACAAATCGAGGCGCAGCGACTCGTCGCGAATGAACCACGCTGGGGATTCAGAATGACCTGAAAACTGCTCCACCAGCTCTGGACCGACGACGTAGCAACATGGTCCGATGCTGGGGCCGATTGCCGCAATGATGTCAGGAGGGCGCGTGCCGTACGTGCGACCGAGCGCGGCCACGGCCGCGAGCACAGCGCCCGCACAAGTCCCGCGCCATCCGGCGTGCGCGGCCGCGACGGCGCCGCTTCGCGTATCGGCCATGAGAACCGGCACACAGTCTGCCACTCGAACGACCAGTGCCATCTCCGGATCATCGCTGATGGAGACGTCCGCGTCGGGCCAGTCTTCGTGCAATGCCGATCCCGAAGTGCGAACGGCTTCGACAACACGCGCACCATGAACCTGTCGAAGACGGACGAGGTGTTCAGCCGAGACCCCGACGGCGGCTGCGGCTTGTGCCCACGCTGGTGCGGTTTCTCCGGGAGCACCCTTGAGCACGAGCATGCGGGTCGTGAAGACATGGGACGCGCACTCGAGCAGTGGCGCGCACCGCAGGGCCGAGCCCCACGCCTCTTGCGTCCAGCGGAACTCCCCACTAGGCTGTGGCAAGCTCATAGGGAGACCGCCCGGCAGGTATGCACATCATCGGCATTGGGCTCGACGCAACCGAAATCGATCGGATCGAACAGGTACTCGCGCGATACGGCGATCGCTTCCTGAATCGCATCTTCACGACCGGAGAAATTGCGTACGCACAGCGTCGCCGGAATCCGGCCCCGCATTTGGCCGGCCGATTTGCAGCAAAGGAAGCGGCCATGAAAGCGCTCGGGACCGGTCATTCGCAGGGCGTGCTGTGGCGCGATATCGAGGTGGTCCGTGCAGGCGGCCCTCCGCAACTGCGATTTCACGGCGGCGCCGCACGCCGATTCCAAGCCCTGGGGGCGACAGGGTCGCTTCTGACCATTACACACAGCGAAACGCTGGCCCTGGCTCAGGTGCTGTTGCTCGGCTCTCCCTGACCTCCGAGTAAACCCCGGTTGTCACTCCTGCTCCCGATCGACCAACCGAGTCAGGGACGTCCGCATTTGTCATCAATAACCCGGTTCTGAACTGCAACTTGCCACGACGCCTCGACGCTCCGGGTCTGTGGTACTCACCTTGCCTCTCCTGACACCGACGAGCTGGCAGCCAGCCAGCGCGCAGGAGACAACAGAGAGGGTTATATGGTGGTGAAAATCACGCCGAACGACAAGGGGAATCCGCCCGGCAAACTGGCGGAAGCGGAGCTGCACTTCGGCTCCGGGGAGCTCGAGGGTCTGAAGCTGATTGGCTTTGGCATCTGGGAGCGACGAAATGGAAACGGGCGTAACGTCACGTTTCCCGCGCGTCAATACTCAATCAACGGCGAACGGCGGAGTTTTGCCCTCCTTCGTCCGATTGTAGATGTCACCGCACAGGACCGCGTACGCCGGCTCATCCTCGAGGCGTACACGGAGTACGAGTCGCAGACGGCGGTGCCGACCTAGCGGGAGGTTGCGGGCTACTGAACGACTGGAAGGAGGCTGGCGTTCTCGGCCAGGCGCTTGGGAGGAAGCGTCCATTCTTCCCGAAGGCCCTTGGCAAATTCGTTTGCGAAGAATGTCTTCTTCATGCCGCCGTCGATGATGTCCCACGGCAGCACGCGATCGGCACGCCGATCCCGAAAAATGTAGAACTCGGCATCGACGCCCGTGTCAGCCGTCGCACGCTTCCAGTTGCCACCGTTGGCCTCCGCCGCAACAATCGCGGGTGCGACACGACGGTCGCCAAGCGACAGCAAGGCCTGATAGTAGGAGTGACGCTCCGACTTGATTGTGAAATAGACGTTGTCGATGTTCGAAACGAGATCGCGCAGATATCGCATCTTTTGCTCGGTCACGGCCGCGGCCTCCATTGGCATCCATTGATAGGCCGTTCCCGGTTTGGGTACGAGAGGGTTGACGCTGGCCACGATTCTGCCCACGTGTCCCCGCGCTCGGGCGTGCGTCATCATGATCGCCCGCATCTCCAGTGTCAGTTCCCGGATCGCGACAAGGTCATCGTCTGATTCGGTGGGCAGGCCGATCATGTAGTAGAGCTTGAGGTTTTCGACACCGTTGGCGAAGAGAAGCTCCGTTCGATCGATGATCTCCGCGTTTGTGACTGTCTTGTTGATAACGCGCCGGAGTCGATCCGAGCCGGTTTCCGGGGCTATGGTCAACGTTCGCTCGCCACTCTCCCGTAGCAGCCTGACGATGGGCTGAGTCAGGTCGTCGAGCCGGAGGGAGGCGGGACTGATGGAATAGCCCATTGCCACCAGTCGCTGCAGGATCTCCTCGATGTCAGGGTGATCGCACAAGGCAATGGAAACGAGACCTACACGATTCGCGTACGGTCGCGCGGCCTCGGCCCTGGCAAGAATGCTTTCAATCGGAAACGCGCGGACGGGCAGATAGTTATACCCGGCCCAGCAGAAACGACAGAGGTTGGCGCAGCCTCGAACGACTTCGATGAGGAGGCGCGATCCGAACTCAGTGTCGGGCGTGAAAATCGACGTGGCAGGGGGTTCCACCGCTTCGGTCGTTCGGAGCGCCGCTTTCTTGACACTTGGCGGAGCTCCGGTTCCTGCGATGGGCACGAATTCGTCAATCGTGCCGTCGGGTGCGTATCGGACGTCGTAAAAGGATGGGATGTAGAACCCAACTGTCTTTGCGAGCGAGCGCAAGACTTCGTCGCGGTCGTCCGTGCTGCGGACGGCATCAACAAGCGTTGAAACAAGGACCTCGCCCTCGCCCGCAGCAACGATGTCAACAAACGGAGCGAGCGGCTCCGGATTGACGAATGTCACCGCACCGCCCAGCACGACCAGCGGATGTCTGGCCGTTCGCTCCACCGCGTGGACGGGAAGGCGGGCCAGCCGCAACATGGACACGATGTTGACGTAGTCCCATTCGAAGGAGACGGAGAAGGCGAAGACATCAAACTCTGCGACCGGTGTGTGGGACTCGAGAGTCCTCAACGGAGCGCCGTTCGCTAGCTGCGCCTGCAGTTCCTGTTTCGGCGGCAGGAACACCCGTTCGCAGACCACCTGCTCGTCCGCATTGAACAGCTGGTAGACCGTCTGAAAGCCGAGATTCGACATCCCCACGTAGTACGTGTTGGGAAAGGCCAGAGCAACCCGAAGCCGACCGCCGTGCGGCTTCCGGACGAATCCGACTTCCTTCGACAGCGTCGTTTGCGCCTTCGTGCGCGCTTCCCAGGCTTTCATGATGGACATTCACGACCTTGTCTTGGACGCTGACGCTTCCGTGTGCAATCTGAGGCTCAGACGCCGGCGCTCCAGAGTGCCGTGGATCTACCTAGTCTACCACCGCAGCACGCAGACGGCGGTTGGCAGACGGCAGCCAAACCAAACAGAAGTGGACGTTTATGACAGTGACAAATTATCGAGACCTCCTAGCATGGCAGAAGGCGATAGACCTCGTCACGGCGGTCTACGACATGGTTCGAAAACTACCTGACGTTGAGCGGTTTGGGCTTGCAGCTCAATTAAGGCGTGCTGCTGTCTCGGTCGCGGTCAATATTGCCGAAGGTCAAGGCAGAAAATCGGACCGAGAATTTCGGCGATACGTTTTCGATTGCACGGGGTCTCTGTGTGTGAGGTTGAGACGGACGTATTGATTGCGATGTCCGGCCGTCACCGATCGCTCTTGCACGACTCGAAAGGCACCAGTCAGCCCCATCGTGCGGGGAGTGTCTCGAGACGACCTCCGCGCACCTTGTGACAGAGCTGTCTGCTGCCGCCTGACTACCGCTGACGACGTGCGACCGTCTACCTGCTACCGTCTACCGTCCACCGTCTGCCGTCTGCCCTCACCGCTGTGGCCTCAGAAACGCCGGGACATCAAATGGTGAGTCCAGCTCGGGTCCCAGATCGGTCAACGTTGCCGCAACCGACGCGTGTATTCCTCGGCTTGGTGCCGGCGGCACGGGCAGGTCGAGCCCGGCACGCCGCGAAATCGACAGACGTCCCGCATCTGTCATCGCATCGCTACGATCCTTCAAGCGCGCCGCATAGTTCTGCAGATCGACGGGCGTTTGAACGACTGGCGTGGTGGCGGCCACCGATCGCCCAGGCACATCGAACCCGGTCGCGATGACCGTCACTTTGACCTCGCCTTCGAGCTTCGGATCCACGACGGCGCCGAAAATGATGTTGGCTTCTTCGTGAGCGGCTTCCTGAATGAGGGACGAGGCTTCGCTTACTTCGAGCAGCGACATGTCGGGTCCGCCCGTCACATTGATGATGACGCCCCGTGCACCATCCACCGACGCACCTTCGAGCAGCGGGCTCGAGATCGCGGCCTTGGCCGCTTCAATCGTGCGGTTTTCGCCGGAGCGAATGCCGGTGCCCATCATCGCGACTCCCATCCCCGCCATGATGGTCTTGACGTCGGCGAAATCCAGGTTGATGAGGCCGGGTACCAGGATGAGATCCGAGATGCCTTGAATGGCCTGTCGCAGCACATCGTCGGCGGTTGCAAAGGCTGCGGTGAGCGACGTGTGGCGATCGATGATCGAGAGCAACCGCTCATTTGGAATCGTGATGACGGTGTCGACGCATTCGCGGAGCGCCTCGAGACCGCGCTCTGCGGCAACGGCTCGACGTTTGCCCTCGAACTTGAATGGTTTGGTGACGACAGCAATGGTCAGCGCACCCAACTCGCTCGCAAGGCTGGCAATAACCGGCGCCGCCCCAGTTCCCGTGCCGCCTCCGAGACCGGTCGTCACAAACACCATGTCGGCGCCGGTGAGAGATTGGATGAGACCATCGGTATCCTCGAGAGCCGCTTCCCGCCCGACGTCGGGATCCGCACCGGCGCCGAGCCCTTTGGTCAGCTTGGCCCCGATCTGGATCCGAACGGGGGCGGGATTCACCTGAAGAGCCTGCACGTCGGTGTTGGCCACAATGAACTCAACGCCCTCGAGGCCGACCGTGACCATGCGATTGACGGCGTTGCTGCCACCGCCCCCCACTCCGATCACCTTGATGCGAGCGCCCGCCTTGGTGTCGTCAGCCAGCGCGAGTCTGAGCGGCACTTTCCCCGTCTTCGCCGTGGCGCTGCCGTTTCTGTCCTGTGTCTCTGGCATCGATGCCTCCCATGTGGTTCTGCTGTCTATTAGAAGAACTCCCTGAAGAGTCCGCGCAGCCGTCCGGCCACTCGACCGAACGCGCCGGCGCCGACGAGCCGGGGGGCTTCGCTCACGTGATTGCGTTGCGCGTACTGAACGAGACCGACTGCCGTGGCGAGCGTGGGCGTGTTGACGTGGTCCGACAGACCGCCCGCGCTCGAGGGGGAACCACGGCGGATCGGGAGATCGAAAATCTGCTCCGCTATTTCGGGCATGCCCTCGAGAATTGCGCCACCACCAGTGATGACAATGCCGGAATTGAGCGACCGCTCGTAGCCGGCTCGTCTGATCTCATCCCATGCTTGATGAAAGATTTCCTCGGCACGTGGCTGGAGAATTTCCGAGAGAATGCGGCGAGCCATGACGCGGGGCCGTCGGCCGCCCACGCTTGCCACTTCAATCGTTTCGTCTTCGTCGATCAGCGACGAAAGCGAGCAACCAGACCGGCGCTTGATCTTTTCCGCATCGGGAACCGGCGTCCGCAGGCCGACGGCTATGTCGTTGGTGAAGTGATCGCCTCCAATTCCAAGGACTGCGGTGTGCCACAAACTGCCGCGCTCGAAGATGGCCAGGTCGGTCGTGCCCCCACCGACATCCAGCAACGCGACGCCGAGATCCTTTTCGTCGGGCGTCAGGACCGACTCGCTCGCCGCCAGCTGGGACACCACCGTGTCAGCTACCGAAATGCCGGCGCGATTGACGCACGCAACCAGATTCTGCGTGGCTGAAACCGCTCCGGTCACGATGTGAACGTTGACCTCGAGTCGGGCACCCGTCATGCCCACGGGTGCACCCACGCCGTCCTGCTCATCGATCACAAAGTCCTGGGGCAGGACGTGCAGGATCTCGCGCCCGGTGGGGAGAGCGACCGCGCGGGCGGCCTCAATCGCCCGACGGACATCGTCCCGCGTGATTTCACGGTTCTTGCCCGCCACTGCAATAACGCCGCGGCTGTTGAATCCTTTGATGTGCGGACCTGAAATGGTGAGATGGACTGAATCGATTTCGACGCCGGCCATCAGCTCGGCATCCTCGATGGCCTTTTTGATCGACTCGACCGCACTCTCGAGGTTGACGACGGCGCCGCGCCGGATCCCGCGCGAGTCCGCTTCGCCGAGACCGATGATCTCAACGGTTCCGTCGTCCATCAGCTCGCCGACGATCGCGGCAATTTTGGACGTCCCGACGTCAAGTCCGACGAGATATCGCTCTTTATGCCCCACACGCCCTCCGCGTTGGTCGCTACCTGCCGCGGCCCGTCTCGACGGGCCGCACGTAGACGCGCTGATCGAAGCGCAAGTCAACGTAGTCGATGTCTGGAACCCGCTCTCGAAGCGCTGCCGACAATTCGAGATACGACTGCAGGCGTTCGAGAAAATCCTCCCGTCCAAGCTTGATGACCGCTGAGTCTCCCTCGAGGATGACGGCGGCGCTGTACGGATCGGTCACATCCACTTCGGAAATGCGGTCGGCAATGTCGGGACGGGAGAGCGATGATAGGACACGCGCCGCCAGCTCGGCTCGCTCGACATTCACGGCAAATTCCTGCGTCCCTCCGGGACTCGCAAGCCCCCGAATGATGGGCAAATCGATTTCCCGATACGCCGGTCCGTACTCGTCAATCACCACACCGGCTGGATCGACCAGGTACAGGCGATCGCCGATTCGCGAGATGCCCAGCGGCCGACGCTCGACAATCGTCACTTCCACGGTCGACGGGAGAACTCGACGAACGGTGGCGTCCTCGATCCACGAGGATCGGAGCAGGCGCTTGCGCCATTCGGCCAGGTCGAGGGTCAGGATGTGATGTCCGTTCAGGCCATCCAGGAGCGCGATCACCTCGTCGGTCGAAAGCCTGCTGTTGTCGCGAACGTTGATGTAGCGCACCTTCAGCAGGTTCGTTTGATCGAGGAAGACTAACGCTCGATACCCCGCAAACAACGCGACCGCGGCAAGTACCGCAATGCGCAGCACGCGCAGGCTGCGCCGCCTGCGACCCCGCTTGCGGCCGGGCTTGACCTGTGCCCGGCGAAAACGTTTGTCCGAAGGTGCAGACACTCTCATCGACGTTCACTCATGTACGCCTGCCACGGCATCGAGCACTTTCGCGCCCCAGGCTCCTATGGAACCAGCGCCAAGCATGACGATCAGATCACCCGTTCTCGCCGTTGCGGCCATATGTGCCGGGACTTCCGCCAACGATCGGATGACCTGCACCGCCGGCTGCCCACCCGCGCGCACGGCTTCGGCCAACGCCTCGATGGTGACGCCCGGGATCGCGTCTTCACCTGCCGAATAGATGTCCGTTAACAGCACTTCGTCAGCGCCAGCGAGAGCAGCACCAAAGTTGCCGAGTTGCTGTTGCGTGCGTGTGTATCGGTGAGGCTGGAAAACCACTCGCAGTCGTGCCGGGTGCTGGGCCCTTGCCGCGGTCATCACGGCCGCAATCTCAGTGGGATGATGGCCGTAGTCATCCACAACCGTCACACCCCGGGCTTCGCCAAGTACCTGGAATCGGCGTTCGACACCTTTGAACTCCGCGAGTGCCTTCGCCGTGATCTCGAAGGGAATGCCGAGCTCGGTCGCCACGGCAATGGCGGCGAGCGCGTTCTGCAGGTTGTGCCGTCCTGGAACCGTCAGGCGCAAATCGCCCAACACCACATCCGATGTGCGGTCGGTTCGGGCATCTACGGACCGCCGGTGAACCGTGCATGCCGCTCGCAGGCCGTCGAGAACAACGTCCACGCCCGCAAACTCGGCCTCGGTTTCGAGCCCATACGTCACAACACGCCGCGTGAGTCTCGGACGAATGTCATGCAGGGATTGATCATTCGCGCAGATCACGACGGCACCGTAGAAAGGCACCTTGTTGGCGAAATCGACGAACGCCTGTTTGAGGTCTTCGAAACTGCGATAGGCCTCGATATGTTCGTGGTCGACGTTGGTGACGACTGCCAGCGTCGGCGACAGCCTGAGAAATGACCGATCGCTTTCGTCGGCTTCAACCACCATCCATTGGCCCTGACCCAATCGAGCGTTGCTTCCAAACGTACTGAGACGGCCCCCGATCACCGCGGTCGGGTCGAGCCCGGCTCGTTCGAGCACCAAAGCGATCATCGACGTCGTCGTGGTCTTGCCATGAGCGCCGGCAATCGCGATGCCGGATCGAAGCCGCATGAGCTCGGCCAGCATTTCGGCGCGGGGAATGACCGGAACGTGGTGTCGCTCCGCTTCGTTGACCTCGGGGTTCGTCGATCGGACGGCCGACGACACCACGACCACATCGGCATCGCCGACGTGCTCGGCAGCATGTCCGTAGTGCATCCGCACACCCAGCGAGGCCAGACGGTCCGTGACCGCTGTCTGCTGGAGGTCGGATCCGCTGACGCTGTATCCCAGATTCACGAGAAGCTCCGCTATGCCGCTCATGCCACTGCCGCCCGCACCGACCAGATGAATACGCCTCGTTCGCCCGAGCATGGTTGAGTCAGCTCACACTGTGCGAACGGCTTCAACTTCGGCAATCAACTGCGTGCCAATTGCAGCGCACGGTCGACGATCCGTGAGGCCGCATCCGGGCGCGCCAGGCTCGAGGCCGCCGTTGACATTTGACGGCGCCGCTCCGGATCCGCGATGAGTGCCAGAATCCGATCTGCCAATCGATCGCCGGTGAGATCCCCTTGATCAATCACGTCAACGGCCCCCTCTCGTCGCAGTTCCTCCGCATTCTTCCGCTGGTGATCGTCGGTCGCGGTTGGAAGCGGAATCAAAATCGCGGGCCGACCGGCCGCGGTCAACTCGGCCAGCGTCGTTGCGCCTGCCCGGCACACCAGCAGGTCCGCACCTTTCATCTCACGATCCATTTCGTAAAAGAACGGCTCGACCCGAGCGACCAAACCAGCGCGCCGACATGCGTCGCGCACGGTTTCCAAATCCCGCTGACCCGTCTGAAGGACCCACTCATAGCGATCACCAGCCGCTGCCAATCGAGGTGCCGCGTCGACCATGGCCATGTTGATGGCGTGCGCTCCTTGCGAACCCCCGAAGACGAGGACTCGCGTGCGGTCCGAAACCGAACGCTGTGACTGGGCGCCCGCACCGAGGAATTCGGCCCGAACCGGATTGCCGGCGAGGAATCCCTTGCCGCGAAAAAACGGGAGCGAGGCCTCGTATGTCACCGCCGCGGCATCGACGACCGCCGCAAGCCACCTGTTGGTCAGACCAGGCATGGCGTTCTGCTCGAGTACCATGGTCGGAATCCGTCTCAGCGCGGCAACGAGCACGAGCGGTCCCGAACTGTATCCACCTACGCCAATCACCAGCGCCGGCCGACGCCGTGAAATCACGCGCCAGGCGTCGGCGAGCCCAACGGGTAACAGTGCCAGTCCCTTCACCCGGTCTCCGAAGCCCTTGCCCTTCAATCCCCCGCTCCGGATCACATCCAGCGGAAATCCCTCGCGGGGAATGACACGCGCTTCGATTCCTGACGCGGTCCCCGCAAACGACACGACAGCGTTTGGCCGGCGAGCCAGAACCTCCCGCGCAACGGCGATCCCGGGATACAAATGGCCTCCGGTCCCGCCTCCGGCGATCACGATCCGCATCGTCGTCAGGCATCCGAAATCGCATGTTGCGACACATTCAGCAGAACCCCGACGCCGATGAAGTTCATCAGGAGCGATGAGCCGCCCGCACTGACGAATGGCAACGGCATGCCCTTTGTGGGCAAGAGTCCCAGGACCACGCTGATGTTGACGAAAGCCTGCAGGACGATCATGGCCGTCACCCCGATCGCCAGAAACGCACCAAAGCTGTCGGGTGCTGTCAAGGCAATGCGCAGGCCTCGCCACGTGATGACACAGAAACAGGCCAACACCGCGGTCGTGCCAATCAACCCCAGCTCTTCACCGATCACGGCAAAGATGAAATCCGTGTGCGGCTCAGGCAGGTAGAACAGCTTTTGGACGCCACCCATCAAGCCGCGACCGGTCACGCCGCCGGTGCCCACGGCAATCAGCGATTGAATGATCTGAAATCCGCTGTCGAGGGGATCTTCCCAGGGGTTCCAGAAAGCCAGCAGCCGGCGGCGGCGGTACTCGGAGGCAATCAACACGAAGTACATGACCGGCAGCCCGGCCATGAGCGCGCCGACGAGGTAGTTGTAGCTCAAGCCGGCCGCGAGCACCATCACCGCCGCGATGACGACGAGGGACAATGCCGTCCCATAGTCGGGTTCGGCCAGAATCAATGCCACGAGCAGGCCGACAACGAGCGCAATCGGAAGAAGCGAATACGACACCTCGTCGATCCGGTGCATCCGACGCTCGAGCAGCGCTGCGATGAAGAAGATCGTGCAGAGTTTGGCAAGCTCCGACGGTTGCACCCCGATACCGCCAATCCCGAACCAACGGCTCGACCCGTTGATCGCCGGCATGAACAGGACGAGCACAAGGGCCGTCCCAACGACTGCCATCGATCCCCACAGGAACGCGGGAGTCCGGTAACTGTGGTAGTCGAGGCGCATCACGATCACGAGCAGCGCAACACCGAGCGCCGCCCACATCGCCTGCTTCACGAGAAAGAAATCCGGCTGCTGATACCGCTCGAGCGCCATCACGGCCGAGGCGCTGTAAACCATGACCACGCCCGCACACACCAGCAGAAGCGTCGCCAGAAAGAGCAGCTTGTCGAATCTGAGTTTTCGCGCCATACTCCTCAGCCCGTGGTGCTATTGGCCCACGCGGGTGGGCCCGAAAGAAAAGCAGTCCTTGTCATGCGTTCACGCACGGGACTGCGCGGATTTGCACGGTGCCGCACGATTTCGCGCGAGCAGTCAGTAGTCATCAGTCAGTCTGGGGGACGGGACACCAGCTTCGCAGACCGGGGCAGCCTGCGTTCCCAGCAGCCAACTCCCACCCGCCGCACACTGACTGACGACTACTCACTGCTCGCACCTGCCAGGCGTGTGACTTCCTGTTTGAACGCCCGGCCCCGCTCGGCGTAATCCACGAACATGTCAAAACTTGCGCATGCGGGAGCCAGGAGCACCGTGCCGCCAACGGTCGCCGCCTCGAACGCCCGCCTCACCGCTTCCGACATCGACGACGCGTTCTGAACCGGTACGGCATCGGCCAACGCCTCTGCGATACGCGGCTGCGATTCGCCGAGAGCCACGACCCTGGCGCTCCGCGCGAGCAGGGGCTCGCGGAGACGACCAAAATCACCGCCTTTGTACCGGCCGCCCAAGATCACGACGAGTCCAGGTCCAAAGCTTTCGACCGCCCGAAGAGCCGCTTCGACATTCGTCGCTTTCGAGTCATTGACGAAACGCACGCCGCGGACCACGCCGACCGGTTCGAGCGCGTGCTCGAGTCCTGTAAATGACTCGACCGCGTGCGTCATCGAAGTCGCCGATACGCCTGCAAGCCGTCCGACTGCCGCAGCGGCCGCCACGTCGGCCAGCAAGTGCGGTCCGATCACCTTGACAGCCGAGAGCGGAACCAAAGTCTCGTCACGACCAGCTTCCCGATACACGATCGCGTTCGTGCCAATGACCACGCCGGCGTCCATTGCCGCCCTGCTTGAAAAGCGGACGCATTGCGCGCGGCCGGCCCGGGCTAGCTCCAGCACCGCCGGGTCGTCACCGTTGATCACCATCCAGTCACGCTCGCTCTGATTCTCGAAGACGCGGGCTTTCGCGCGCGCGTACTCGTCGACGCTCGCGTGTCGATCGAGGTGGTCCGGGGAGAAGTTCAGCAGCACGGCAATCCAAGGATGAAACGTGTCGATGGTTTCGAGCTGAAAGCTGCTCACTTCCACGACATGAATCGTGTCCGGTGTCGATGACGACACCTGGGCACTCAGCGGCCGACCGATGTTGCCGCCGACGAGCGTGATCAAACCCGCGCCTTCCAGCATTCGTCCGATCAGCGTCGTTGTTGTCGACTTTCCCTTCGTCCCTGTGATGGCCACGATTCGTCCCCGCAGCCATCGTGAGGCGAGTTCGACTTCTCCAACGATGGGAACGCCGGCCTGTCGCGCCGCCACAAGCGCCGACTGCGAGAGCGGCACTCCCGGGCTCAACACGACGAGGAATGCGCCGGTGAGCGTGTTGACGACATGACCACCCAGCTCGAGCCGTACGCCGGCCTGACGAAGTCGGTCCGCATCGCCGGGATCGGCAAGGGTTTCGCGGAGATCGGTGAGGGTCACGTGCGCACCACGTTCCGCGAGAAGCGCTGCCGCCGCAATCCCGCTTCGTGCCGCACCCATGACGACAACCCGCTGTCCCGCTACCGAGAACTCACTCATCGTCCTGCTGCGCTCGAGTGTCGCCACCATCACCGCAACTTCAACGTCGTCAGGCTGAGCAGCGAGAAAATGATTCCCGCAATGACAAATCGAGTGATGACCTTGGGCTCACTCCAGCCAATCAACTCGAAATGATGGTGGAGGGGCGCCATCTTGAACACACGTTGCCCCGTTGTCTTGAAGGAAACGACCTGGATGATGACCGAGAGCGCTTCGAGTACGAACACACCGCCGACCAGCGGCAGAAGGAATTCCTGCTTGATGAGGATCGCCACCGTGCCCAGTGCCCCACCCAGCGCGAGCGATCCCACGTCGCCCATGAACACGTCGGCTGGGAAAGAGTTGTACCAAAGGAACCCGAGACTGGCGCCGACGAGCGATCCGCAAAAGATCGTCAGCTCCGCGCTTTGGGCGCCAGGCATCCTCAAGATTTGCAGGTACTCGGCGAAGACGTAGTTGCTGGTCACGTATGCGAGTGCCGTGAACGCTGCTGCCGCAATCGCGAAGAGACTGATGGCAAGGCCGTCGAGGCCATCGGTCAGGTTCACGGCATTCGATGTGAAGACCAGCACCAGTGCGGCGAACGGGACGTACCACCAGCCAAGATCCGGAATCAGCGTCTTGAAGAAGGGGAAAATGAGGCGCGTGTTGTACGTGCCCCTCGCCTCGAGCCACAGCAGGAGGAGGCCCACCAGGATGGCAACGGCAAACTGTGCCAGGAGCTTGTAGCGCGGCCACAAACCGTGTGACGACCGCCTCACGATCTTCAAGTAGTCGTCGGCAAAGCCAATGGCGCCAAACGCCGCCGTCGCCAGTACGGCAACCCAGACAAAGACGTTGTTCAGTTTCGCCCAAAGCAGCGTGGGCACCAGCGCAGCGGTAAGAATCAGAAGGCCACCCATCGTCGGTGTGCCGGCCTTCGGATGATGGGTTGCCGGTCCGTCGTGACGGACCACCTGGCCGATCTGGAACTCGCGCAGTTTCCGAATCATCCATGGGCCGAGAACGAGACTGATGGCCAGCGCGGTAAGGCTCGCCGCCGCCGTACGGAACGTGATGTACTGCGTGACGTTCAGGACGGAAATCTGGGTGTGGAACGGATACAGCAGGTGATACAGCATCACGTCCACTCCGTCACGAGGCGTTCGACAACTTTCTCCGTGCGAATACCGCGCGAACCCTTGACGAGCACGACATCCCCTTCTGCGACAAGTTGAGAAAGCACGTCAGCGGCCTCGGCGCTTGTTGGGGTGTGCACGACGGACCCTGCCGGCATACCGGCCGCCACGGCGGCCTGCCCGAGCGCACGGGCCGGTTCGCCTCCAACCGTGACGAGCGAATCGAGGCTTGTGGCGGCCACCGCACGCCCGCATCGCTCGTGCAACGCCGTCGACGCCTGGCCCAACTCGAGCATCTCCCCGATCACCGCAATCCGTCGCTGCCCGCGCACGCCGTCAATGACCTGAAGCGCGCGTTCGAGCGCGGCCGGATTGGAGTTGTACGAATCGTCAATGACGGTCAAACCACGTGCAAGCCGCCTGACTTCACCTCGATGCCGCATGGGCTGCAACGATCCAGTGGCGGCAGAAACATCTGCCAACGAGACCTGGAACTGCAGCGCCACAGCCGCCGCGGCAAGCACATTCGACAGATTGGCCCGACCGATGAGCGGAGACTGCAGCGTCACGGAACCAGACGGTGTGTGGAGCTCGGCTTCCATCCCGTCGAGACCCCGGTCGCGAACATGCGAGGCACGAACATCGGCGGATGGTCCAAAGCCGAACGTCACCAGCCGCCCCCCAAATCTCGGAGTCCTGGCCATCACCAGCGGGTCGTCGGCGTTCGCAACCAGAACTTGATTGGAACGAGCACCCTCGAAGATCTCCGCTTTGGCATCGGCAATCGCGTCGACCGAGGCGAAAAACTCCAGGTGCGCCGGACCCACGTTGGTCCAGACGCGCACTTCCGGCTCGGCGATGCCAACGAGCGTGCTGATTTCTCCTGCGTGATTCATCCCAAGCTCAACGACAGCCATGTCGGGCCCGTGCCGCAATTCCAGAAGGGACAACGGCAGACCGATGTGATTGTTCAAATTCCCCTTGTTGCGAAAGACCGAATAGCGGCGCCCAAGAAACGCCGCCGCGGTCTCTTTCGTTGTCGTCTTGCCTGCGCTGCCCGTGATGGCCGTGACTTTCGCCTGCGACTCACGTCGGACATACCGTGCCAGCGATTGAAGACCGGCCACCGTCTCGGTGACGACGACCGCGACCGCACCTTCTGGCACTGAGGCGACCGCAGCCTTGTCGTCGACGATCACTCCGGCAGCGCCCCGCTCGAACGCTGCACCAATGAACCGATGCCCGTCAAAACGTTCGCCACGAATGGCCAGAAACAGATCGCTCGCGGCGAGCGTCCGGGAATCAATCGAAAACCCGTCAATCAGCCGCTCCGGATCCCCCGCAACCAGGTCCCCGCCCGCGGCCGCAGCCACCGTTGCAGCTGTGAGCCGCACCTTCATCACACACGCAGCTTTGCGCGCCGCCTCGCCAGGGCATCTCGCGCCACGGCCACATCGTCAAATGGGTCCGCTCGATTCCCTATCACCTGATATTTTTCGTGCCCCTTGCCCGCCAGCAGAATCGTGTCGTTCGGCCGTGCCAGTTCCACGGCCTTCTGAATGGCCTCGCCGCGATCCTCGTACACCAGGTATTCGGTACTTGACGGTGACAGTCCCCGCTTGATTTCGTCGATGATGCGGGTTGGATCCTCGTTTCGTGGGTTGTCAGAGGTGATGACGACGAGATCGCTGAGCCTGGCAGCCACAGCACCCATCAACGGACGCTTCGTACGATCACGTTCACCACCACACCCGAACACGGTGATCAACCTGCCAGCCGCGAGGGGCCGTGCCGTCTCGAGCAGACTTCGCAAAGCATCATCCGTGTGCGCGTAGTCCACAATGACCACGACATCGTCCGGCTTCGTGGAGACAACCTGGAAGCGTCCGGGCACCCCCTGAAGGGATGCGATGCCTTTTTCAATGGCCGTGAATGGCAAATCGAGGGCCGTACAGGTCGTGACCGCCGCGAGCAGGTTGTAGACATTCGGCCGCCCGACGAGCGTCGAGCGAACCCGCAGAAGCCCTCGGGGCGTGCGCGCTTCGAAGTCCAACCCCTGCATCGAGAACGACAACGGACCCGGTGTGACATCGGCCGGCTGATTGATGGCATACGTCACGGGACGCGCAACGATCTCGCTCAAAGCTTTTCCGTACGGATCATCGAGGTTGATGGCCGCTGGAGCCCCGGCCGGAAGCATCTCGAAGAGCCGCCGTTTGGCTGCAAAGTAGCCCGCCATATCACCGTGAAAGTCGAGGTGCTCGCGGGTGAGATTGGTAAAGACCGCCGCAGAAAACCGCATGCCATCTACCCGATGGAGAGAGAGCGCATGCGACGACACCTCCATTGCGCACGCTCCACATCCGCGCTCGACCATTTCGCGAAGCATCGCCTGCAGGTCTGACGACTCAGGTGTCGTGCGACTGGCTTCGCGGTCTTCATCGGCAATTCGATACGTCACAGTGCTCAGAAGTCCTGCTTTCACACCAGCGGCTTCGAACAACGAGCTCACGAGATAGGCGGTCGTCGTCTTGCCGTTTGTACCCGTGATGCCGACCACCGCCAGCTCCCCGCTCGGATTGCCGTAGAAGGCATCGGCGAGAAGGGCGAGTGCCAGCCGGCCGTTGTGGACGGTCACCCACGGGACGGAAATCCCGGCAGGAGCTGCCGTCTCGGAAACGATGGCAACGGCGCCTCGATCGACGGCCTCCCTGGCAAACGAGACCCCATCGGCACGCTGACCCTTGAGCGCCACGAATAATGATCCGGGCAGCGCCCGGCGAGAATCGTAGGTAACACCGTTCACAGAGACGCCCGAGTCGGCGGTGGACAACGACCGCAAATCCGCCGATGCTTCAGTTCCGCTCAACGATCGCAACAGGTCGCCGAGGATCACTGCCTGTCGTCCACGGTTGTTTCACCGGCCAACACGGGCATCTGCCGTGCGAGCCATACGACACAGGTCGCGCCCACTTCCACCGGGGAGCCCGGCGCGGGTTTCTGGTCAACGACAAACCCCTCACCCATGAGCTTTGCGGTCATGCCCATCTTCGTCAGGGTACGAACGACATCCCGCGCGCTCAGTCCTCGAAAGTCCGGAATCAGCGGCAGATCTCCCGAAGACGCGTCAATGGCAAAGAACGACGGCAACGCCGCGGGACCGGCCGCGGGAATCTCCGGCTGCGGTCGCGCCCGCTCAACCAGTACCGGAGGCGGTGCGTCGATTGTTGGCGCGACCCCGAGCTGGCGCAGGCTGGCTTCGGCAATCCGCTTGAAAATTGGCGCCGAGACGGTGCCGCCGTAGTAGCGGTTCGGCCCATGTGGAGAGTCGATCACCACGATGATGGTGAGGACCGGCTTTCGAGAAGGGACAAACCCGACAAACGACGCGTTGTATTCAGTATGTGAGTACCGGCCGTTCACGATTTTCGACGCGGTCCCGGTCTTCCCGGCAACGGGATAGCCGGGCATTCGCGCCGCCTTGGCGGTTCCGCGTTCAACTACGGCTTCCATGATTCCCGTCAGCTCGGCGGCCGTGTTGGCGTCAACCGTCGTGCGGATCTGACGAGGCCGAACGGGAATGCGACGACCGTTCTGAATGATTGCCTTCACGACGCGCGGCTCCATCAAACTGCCGCCATTGGCAACCGAGCTGACCGCCGCTGCCATCTGCAGCCCTGTCACACCGATCTGGTAGCCCATCGAGACCGACGCGAGCGCGCTGTCGTTAAGTCGGCTTGGATCCCACACGATGCCGCTCGTTTCTGCCGGGAAGTCGCGCGACAACCGCGAGCCAAATCCGAATCGCTGCACGTAGCGGCCGAGGCGCTCCGGGCCCAGCTTGAGGCCGACTTTGATGGCCCCGACATTGCTCGATTTGACGATGACATCGGTGAAAGACAACCGGCCGTAATTGTGACCGTCGGCTTCGTCAATCACCCGCGAGCCGAAACGAATGCGCCCGGCCGAGGCATCAATCTGATCGTTGACGCCGAGTACGCCCTCGGCCAGGGCCGCTGAAGCGGTGACGACTTTGAAGGTCGATCCCGGCTCGTAGATGTCCTGCACGGCTCGATTGCGCTTCTGGGAGTCCAGTGCCGTCGCAAACTCGTGCGGGTTGAAGGTGGGCTCGTTGGCGAGCGCCAGGATCTCCCCCGTATACGGATCCATCACGACGGCCATCCCACCGGCTGCGCGATTCAACTCGACGCCTGCTCGCAGCTCCCGCTCGGCAATGTGCTGCAGGTTTTCATCGATCGTCAGTTCCACGGTTGAACCAGAAGTCGGTGGTCGTTCGACACGGCTGAATGCCAGATGGCGGGCGTCGGTTTGAATCAGGATGGTGCCCGGCTTGCCGCGAATTTCCTTGTCGTAGGTTGCTTCGATCCCGCCAAGACCGGTGTTGTCGATGCCGACAAATCCCAACAACTGCGCCGCCAGTTCCTTCTTTGGATAGAACCGCTGGCTCTCTTTGACGAAGCCCACGCCCTGGAGGCCCATGTCTGCAATGCGACGGGCTTCCGCCGGGGAGATCAACCGCCGCACCCAGGCGAACGGCCGCTTGCGGCTCAACCGATCGGTCGTGGTTTGGAGCTCGCGCGTCGAGCACCCTTCGAGCGCAGCACAGAGTTTTGATGCGGTGCCTGCCGCATCCGCAATCTCGCTCGGGACGGCGTAGACGGAGTTGACGTCGACACTGTAGGCAAGCACGCGACCATTCCGGTCGAGAATGTCACCACGCTTGGGTGGCACGCTTCTGGTCCGTTCGTGCTGTCGGTCGGCACGCGCCTGGAGCTCCTCATGCTGGTACACCTGCAGCAGGACGAGGCGTGTCAGGATCGCGCAGGTCCACAACGCCATTGCAATCGTGCACACGCCAAGACGCCCTCGGATGATGCCGCGCCACGGGAACGAAACTGGATGGGCCACGTCTCCTCCGAAGCCTCAGCGGGACGCCACAACGGTCTTGTCGGGTGGTTCAGTTGGAATCGCCCGCTCAATCACGATCGCCTGGCCCGGTCCGGGCGCAACGAGCCGAAGACGATCCACCGCCAGCTTTTCGATCCGTTTCGGTGCGCGCAACGTTTCGATCTCGAGGCGAAGATGCCGGCCGACTTCCTCCTCCTCCGCACGTTGATGCTGCATCTGCTCGAGTCGATATCCGTGTCGCAGCAGCTCGAAGTGCTGCCAGGCCGAAAAAAGCGCGACGAGCACCAGAAACAGCCCAATACCCACCGATCGCCACAGATCCCGTTGGCGGCGTTCGTCCACCTCTCGAACGATCGGGTTGTTGCGAACGTCCTTTTTGATCGCGTATTCGAAGGTTTCCGTAATGCTCATGTTCCCTGACTCCCCAGTGGACGGCGCAGCTCCTCCAGCCCTTACGCCAGACGTTCGATCGCGCGCAGCTTGGCACTGCGTGCGCGCGGGTTTCTTGCAATCTCTTCTTCGCTCGGCACGATGGGTTTTTTCGTCAGCACGCGCGCCGACACGTCACCCCCGCGCTCGAGCGATCGAAACGTATGCTTCACGATGCGATCCTCGAGAGAGTGGAACGCAATCACCGCCGCACGACCGCCCGTCGCAAGCCGTTGAAGCAATCCCACCAGAAACTGCTCGAGGCCTTCGAGTTCCTGATTCACCCAGATTCGGATCGCTTGAAACGTGCGGGTTGCTGGATCGATGCGAGACCACCCGCGTCTGGGGATCGCACGTCGCACGAGATCGGCCAGCTGACCCGTCGTGTCGATGGGCGCTCGCTCTCTCGCTCGCACGATCGCCCGCGCGACGCGGCGGGCGTGTCGTTCTTCGCCGTACTCGCCAATGACGCCCGCCAGATCCGATTCCGAGGCCTGTCGGATCAAGTCAGCCGCAGTCCGCGGCCGAGTGGTGTCCATGCGCATGTCCAACGGTTCGTCTCGCTGAAAGCTGAACCCACGTCCCGGCGCATCGAGTTGCATCGACGACACGCCCAGATCGGCCAACGCCCCCTGAATGGTTCCAATGCCCCGTACGTCGAGGACCGCGTCGATCTCCCGGAAATCCGCGTGCACCAACTCGGTCCGATCGCGAAACGCGCGCAAGGTTTCCGCCGCCACGACGAGTGCTGACGGGTCGCGGTCGAGCCCGACGAGCCGCGTCGCACCGCCTTCGAGCAGCGCGAGGCTGTGACCGCCTCCGCCAACCGTGCAGTCGACAAACAGCCCGCCGCGGCCAGGAGCGAGCATCTCGAGAACTTCCCGCGTCAGAACCGGTGCGTGCGACAATCCCTTGCCTAGATCCCCAAGTCCGATAACGCCCGTGCGTCGTCGTCTGTAAATGGTTCGCGCTGGAGCTTGGCCAGGAAGCGCTCGTGATTCCAGACCTCGAGAAAGTCGAACTGGCCGAAGACGTCGACTTCGCCGATCATGTGGGCGGCGTCCCGCAGACGCTGCGGGATCAGGATTCGTCCCTGGCTGTCGAGTTCGGAGTTCTGACCGTAGAAGTTGACGCGATCGAGGTACTTCTGCCGGGAGGGATGGGCGGATGGAATCTGCCCCAGCTTGCGCTCGATTCCCGCCCAGACCGGCATCGGATAGATCCGGACCGAATCGCCGTGAAGGCTCGTCAC
>DATBJG010000314.1:0-4727 GCA_036556585.1 Vicinamibacterales bacterium | reverse complement strand
ACTCGGGCCGCGGATCGAGCAGGTTGCCCTCCGGCCCGATCGTCGACGCCATCGTCGTCACCAGCTGCTCGCGGATCGCGTCGAGCGGTGGATTGGTGACCTGCGCGAAGACCTGCTTGAAATAGTCGTACAGCAGGCGCGGACGATTTGAGAGCACGGCCAGCGCCGTGTCCGTCCCCATGGAGCCAATCGGCTCTTCACCGTGCAGCGCCATAGGGGCCAGCAGCAGTCGCAAGTCTTCATGCGTGTACCCGAACGCCTGCTGACGCTGGAACACGGTCTCGTGATTGGGCTGCTCGGCACGCGCGACCGGCAAATCCTTGATGTCGACCAGGTGTTGCGACAGCCACTCGGCGTACGGACGCTCGGCGGCAAGCTCGCGCTTGATCTCTTCGTCGGCTACGATCCGCCCCCGCGCCGTATCGACCAGGAAGATGCGTCCGGGGTGCAGCCGCCCCTTGATCAGCACGTTCTCTGGCGGAATATCCAGCACGCCGACCTCGGAGGCCATGATGACGAGGTCGTCCTTCGTGACGTAGTACCGCGACGGCCTGAGCCCGTTGCGGTCGAGGACCGCGCCAATCACGGTCCCGTCGGTAAACGCAATCGATGCCGGACCATCCCAGGGCTCCATGAGCGACGAGTGGTATTCGTAGAACGCCTTGCGCTCGGCGCTCATGCTCTCATGACCACCCCACGGCTCCGGAATCATCATCAGAACGGCGTGCGGGAGCGACCGCCCCGCCATGACGAGAAATTCCAGGACGTTGTCGAAAATAGCCGTGTCGCTGCCACCCTCGCGAATGATCGGGAAAATCTTCTTCAGGTCGTCTCCGAATACCTTCGACCGCAGCAGGCCCTCGCGTGCTTTCATCCAGTTGATGTTGCCCCGCAGGGTGTTGATCTCGCCGTTGTGAGCGATGTACCGATACGGATGCGCCAGCGGCCACGACGGAAACGTGTTGGTGCTGAACCGCTGGTGCACGAGCGCCAGCGCCGACTCCATGGCCGGATCCGTCAGATCGGGAAACATCGTCTCGATCTGATCGGCAATGAGCATGCCCTTGTAGATGAGCGTGTTCGACGAAAGGCTCACCACATAGAAGTACTTCTTGACGTGAGCAGCAAGATCGAGCCGATCCACTTCATGCTCGATCCGTTTGCGAATCACGTAGAGCTTGCGCTCGAACGTGCGCTCGATCGTCTCGCCAGCCTGCGGTCGAAGCCCGGCCCCTCGTCCGATGAAAAGCTGCCTGAACACCGGCTCGACCGCAACGGCGCTTGCACCAACCAGCCGATCATCGGTCGGGAGCTCGCGCCACCCGAGAAGCTCCTGTCCTTCCTCGACGATGATGCGTTCGACCAGGCGCTGAATCAGGTCGCGTTCGTGAAGCTGACGCGGAAGGAAAACGAGACCGGCCCCGTACTCGCCGGCAGACGGTAACGGAAAGCGGACCACACCCCGGAGGAACGTGTCCGGCATCTGAATCAGGATGCCCGCGCCATCCCCGGTATTGGCCTCACATCCACAGGCTCCGCGGTGCAGAAGGTTGATGAGCACTTCCAGGGCCTTGCGCACGATCGTGTGCGAGCGCTGCCCCTTGATGTTCACGACAAACCCTACGCCGCAGGCATCGTGTTCCTGTGAAGAGCGATAGAGACCTTGGTCGGGCGGCGGCCCGGGTGCTGGTTCCTTCATGGCTCTAATCCGTGTGATCCGCGAGATTCGCGAAGATCGCGTGATCCGCGAAAATTCGAGTGATCGTGTGCCTCGAAAATCCGCGTGTTAGACGTGCAAAGGTCAGATCGTGAATCTCGAGCCCTGGGAGTGACCGATCGCTGGGACGATGGTCAGCCAAGCGTCAAGATCTGACCCCACATATATGAGGGAAATTCGCCCATAAGCAAAATACAATTTTCGAATTGCATTCATCGAATTCGCGAATAGCTCCTGAGAAAAGGGGTCGGGAGTCTTTTCCCACGCGGAAAAAAAGACTCCCGACCCCTTTTCTAGGCGGAGCACTCACCTTCCTGAATCTCAGGATTGAACTCGGTGCTCTCTGCCAGGTCGATGAAATCCTCGGGCAGCGCATCGGCAATGGTGAGACGCTCGAGGTCACTCACCACCTCCTTGACGCGCTCGACAGTCACCCGTCGGAAAAAATCGGTCGCACTTTCGGCGGCTCGCCGATCGGTCCGGTAGAGGTGGAGAAGGCGGGCAACCGTCTCAGACAGCCGGCGAGCAGGAATTTTCGCCGCCAACCGCCCAAAATCGACGCCCGTGTCGGTGGGACCACCGCCAACGAGGAGGAAGTATTGAGGGACGGCACGGCCGTTGAGCTTGCGGACGCTTCCCTGGAAGCCAAGACCCGCCACATGATGTCGGCCGCACCCATTCGGGCAGCCGCTGATCTTGATCTTCAGCTCCGGTGCCAGGTTTGCGAGATCCTGGCGATCGCGAAGGAAGTCGCCGAGGAGCCGACCGAGTCCGCGTGACTGCGTCACGGCCAGCTTGCAGGATTCGGCGCCCGGACAGCTTGTGACGTCAGCAATGCCTTCGGCGCCGGCCAAGCCCAAACCCGCAGCCGAGAGCCGTCGATAGAGCTCGCCGACATCCGACTTGCGAACCCACCTGAAAAACAGGTTCTGGTCGGCCGATACGCGCACAGTACTGTCGCTGTAGGCGCCAGCCAGATCCGCAATCACGCGCATCTGCTCGGATGTCAGGTCGCCCAGCGGCACGGTCGCGCCGACAATGACGTACTCATTCTGCTTTTGGGGACGAACATTGGACTGCAACCACCGCGAGTAGTCGCCGTTCATGACAGGGAACACCGGCCGTACCTGAGGCGTGATGCCTGGGCCTTTCACCCTCGAACCCGTAGCCCTCGCGACGGTTTCCAATACTGACGGACCCGGCAAAGGCTCCCAGTCGGGTGGTTGCTCGACCGGGGGATGGTTCGCGTCAAACGGCAGGCCGGTCCCTCCCTCGGTCAACACGGTTGAGAGGGCCTCGTCGAACTCGTCCTTCCACCGCTGCCAGCCCATGTCCTTCATCATGAACTTCATGCGGTTGCGCTGCTTATGCTTGTAATCACCGTACTTGTGGAAGACGCGGATGATGGCTTCGGCCACATTGAGGATGTCATTGGCGGGGAGAAAATCGTACAGGACCGAAGCCGACTTGCACATGATTGACGTGCCACCACCGACAACCACCCGAAACCCGAGCTCCCGAGTTGGGCCGCTCGTCCGCTCGAGCGCGCGAAAGCCGAGGTCGTGCATGCCGACAATCGCGTGATCGTCGGCACAGCCTTCGAATGCGATCTTGAACTTTCTGGGCAGCGACGAAGACAGGCGATGCCGCAGCAAGTACCGGGTCATGGCGTCGGCATACGGCGTCACGTCGAACACTTCGTCCGCGGCCACACCCGCGTACTGGCAGGCCGTGATGTTGCGAACCGAATTGCCGCATGCCTCCCGCGTCGTGAGCCCTGCGTCGGCCAGCTGCCGCATGGCGGGCTCCACGTCGTGGAGCGTGACGAAGTGAAACTGCACGTTCTGGCGCGTCGTGATGTGGCCGAAACCCCGCGAGTACTGCTCCCCGACCTGTGCCAGAGCCTCGAGTTGCCGTGCCGTCAGGATCCCTTGCGGAATCTTGACCCGGAGCATTTGCACATCGCCGGTCTGCCTCTGGCCGTAGGTCCCGCGCACGAGCCGGAACGCACGCCATTGATCCGGCGTCAGCTCGCCACGTTCGAACTTCTCGAGCGTGTCGACGAACTCGTCGATATCAGCCTCGCTCGCAAAAGACAAGCGCGTCCGGCCAAGCGTTCTGGAATCATCAATGGCAGACATGTCTCGGACTCCTCGTCAGAATTTAGAAGACAGAATGGACGGCAGCATCGGACTCATTCATTCTGATTCTGTCCTCCAAATTCTGTCTTCTGTCCCAAATTCTGTCTTCTGTCTTCTGTCTTCTGACTTCCGTCTTCCGTCTTCCGTCCTACCTCTCCAACAATAAGCACCGCCGGCGCGGGAAGGCGCTCTCGAGACGCCAGCCCGCCGATGGTTGTCGTGACGACCGATTCGTCCGGTTGCGACGCACGTGACACGATTCGGCACGGTGTGCCGCTGTCGAGCCCCGCCGCCAGCAGCTCGTTGGCAATCAACTCATACCGATCGCCGGGCATGTAGACCGCCATGGTCGCGCCCGTGTTGGCAATGGCCCGCCAGTTTGGACGCGCGTTGCCTTTGCACGTCTGCGCCGTCACCAGCACGACCGCCGAAGTCGTGCGTCTGTCGGTCAGCGAGATGCCCGCGGCCGCCGCCGCGCCAGACATGGCGGTTACTCCAGGGACGATCTCAAAACGAACGCCCGCAGCTCGCAGCGCATCCACTTCCTCGTTGGCGCGACCAAAAACCGCAACGTCACCGCCTTTCAACCGAACGACCGTGCGGTTCTCGCGCGCATGCTGGACCAGCAGCGCATTGATGCCCTCCTGGCTGACGTGCGGGTCGCGGTGCCGCTTGCCGACATTCAGAAGTAGCGCGTTCGGGGAAACGAGCTCGAGCACGTCGCGCGAGACCAAATCGTCGTGCAGCACGACGTCGGCAGTCCCCAACAGCCGAAGCGCCTTGAGTGTCAGGAGCTCGGGATCGCCCGGTCCGGCACCTACGAGGTACACCGTGGCAGGCTCTCGGCTTTGGGCTCCAGACTCTCGGCT
>DATBJG010000313.1:0-3268 GCA_036556585.1 Vicinamibacterales bacterium | reverse complement strand
TCGCCCGGTGTTCATGGAATCGTGCAATTTGGGAATCTCAACCGAGCCGATGAAGCGCCCGGACGGAACCCATTCTTGACCAGCCGCCGCACCGATCAGTAGGACGAGAATCAGTGGCAAAATCCTTAACATTCCCATTTGTGCATCTCATCGGCACATGAGGGCTGGCGCTTCAACTGTTCCTAAATAGGAAGCCAGAATGAAGTCGTAGGACTTACCCTACGCACTTCCGTCGCCCGTTATGGCCTATAGACTTCTTGACGCGCTCTATGTCCCCTGACGACCAACGTGCCCGGTTGGCCGCGTTCGCGTTTCTGACAGACCAGACGCAACTGCATGGCGACGTGCTGCCGCGAGACGTGCTTGCCACAGGGTTCCAGTTTGACGGGCAGCGCGTGCCGCTGATGGGTCCGCAGGGCATTTTCAAGCCCGCCCTGCTCGATCTCCCGCTCAGCATCACCACGGTCCCACCTGTGGAAGGCAAGCCACGTCCGTATGAGGACGAGTTCGACCCAGGTGGACTATTGCGCTATCGCTATCGTGGGACTGATCCCGCGCACCGTGACAATGTGGGCCTGCGCGAGGCCATGCGCCGCCAAGTTCCCTTGATCTATTTTCACGGCATCGTGCCAGGGCGCTATATGGCCTCCTGGCCGGTCCACATTGTTGGAGATGATCCGCAAGCTGGCCATGATCCGATTCAGTGGACGGTTGCCGTAAGTTGATCTCCGTGGTTTTGTCGTTCTTCTCCTGAAGCGAAAGGTGATGCGTGTGGAGCCGGTGGGAAACTGCGTTCTTGGCAGTTTTCCACGGGATCCACGCGCCGGGCATTCGCGCGGGTTTCAAATTCGGCCGGGCTGATCTGCCCGAGCGTCGAATGCCGGCGTCGCTGGTTATAGAACACCTCGATGTAGTCGAACAACTCCATCTTCGCCTCGCCGCCGCTGTCGAATCGATCCGCGAGCTCACTCTTCAGCGAGGAGAAGAATGCTTCCATCACCGCGTTGTCGGAGCAATTGCCGCGGCGGCTCATCGAGCAGGTCATGCCATGCGCGTCGAGTACGCGTTGATAATCCTCGCTCGCATAGGTCGAGCCCTGGTCCGAGTGGTGCACCAGGCCGGCATCGGGGCATCGCCGCTTCAATGCCATGTGGAGGGCCTTCAGCGTCAGGTGTCGGTCGTTCATGGCGCTTACCGCCCAGCCGACGACGAACCGCGAGAACAGATCGAGGATCGCCGCGAGATACAGCTTCCCGCTCTCGCCGATCACGAACTCGGTCGTGTCGCCGACCCAGCGACGGTTCGGCTCGTCCGCGGTGAACTGCCGGTCGAGCAGGTTCGCGGCGACCGGCTGCTCGTGGTCGCTCCTCGTGGTGCACTGGTAGCGCTTCCGGATCCGAGCCTTCAGGCCCGCTTCCTGCATGAGCCGGATCACGCGCTTGCGGCTCACGCGCTCCGTCTGCTCGACGAGGTCCCGGTGGATGCGGGGGCTCCCGTAACGCTGTCGACTCGCGGCAAACGAGGCCTGCACCAGCACCTTCAACTGACGGTCCCGTTTCGCCCGGCCCGACTCCGGGCGATGCTGCCAGGCGTAAAAGCCGCTCCGCGTCACCCGCAGACAGCGGCACAACCGACTGAGCGGATGGGGCGCCTTCTCCGCCGCGATGAACTGGAACCTCACCGCCGCTCGGTCGCGAAGAAGGCCGCCGCTTTTCGGAGGATCTCCCGCTCTTCCCGCAGAATCCGGTTCTCCTTCCGGAGGCGGGCGAGCTCCTCGCGCTCGGCCGTCGTCAGGCCCGTCTGGCCGTTCGTCCGGTCGGCACGGGCGTGTTCGACCCAGTACCGCAGCGACGACTCGGTCAGACCCAGATCCCGGGCTGCTGCCGCCACGGTCTTTCCCTCATCGAGGACCAGTCGGACGGCACTCGCCTTGAAGTCCTCGGTGAAGCTGCGTCGAGTCCGTCGAGGTCGTTTCTCGGCCATGGTGGACATCGTATCCCTCTCTTGGAAGGTGTCCACCGATTCGGATCAAGCGCAACCGGGATTGAGTAGCCAATCGAGAAATGACATGACAGACGCGGTAACGAGCCCTACTGTGGTCCCCAGCACCATGACGTACAGCCAACGTCTTTGAGACATCAAGAACACGCGCTGCGCTTTCTCCGCGCCGCCTAACGCGCGAAATGAGCCGCGCGCGGTCAGGAGCCAGCGTGCGTCGGCTCCATTTGGATGTTAGCCGGAGAGTCGCTTGTAGACGCGCGTCAACCGGTCACCGGTGTCCTGACATCGTGCGAGCGATGTCTCTTCGTCCCGTGTGATCCGTGTGAAGTCGGACCATGTCGTACCTGGGGCCGCAGCGCTTCTCGCTTTCTTGGCCAGGAAGGCCGTCTTCTCGGCGAAGATCGTCGCCGCCACGCTCAGCGAGTCAAGATACTCACTGAGCAACTGATGAAAATCTGCTTCAGCGGATGGGCCATCAGGCACCTGTTCGGCGACGCTAGTTGCCAGAGTCTCGATCCGGCCCTTGAGCTCACCGGCCCTGCGTTCGAACTGATCGTAATTGACGGTTCTCGATAGATTTCTGGCCACGCTCGCCAGCGTTCCAGCCTCGGCGTTCAGCTCGGCTCGAAGCCCCACCCACTCGTGGGCGACGCCGAATGCATCTTCGGCGAGGCGCAGATGAGGCCCCTCGATCCGTGCGCGCTCCGCTTTGCTCGTGGCAGCCGCGAGGTCTGTAAGAACGCCTCGGTTTCGAAAAGCTTCGAGTGCGTTGGATGCGCTCAACCTCATGATGATTTCGCGAATCACCCGCTTCGGATCGTCGGCTGCCCCAACAATCTCAACGATGACGTCGATGTCATCTTCACGAAGCTCACGAATCTTTGGCACTACTGCAAAGGCTTTGAATGCCTGTCTGAGCGCGCCTCGCTCCGAGCCCACCCCTCGATAGGCGTCCTCGTATGACCGCTCAAACGACACGAGCGCGGAGGCCGCAAGGTGGCCACGACGTAGTCTGACCACGACCCATGTCGCAATCGCGAGGATAATCCCGAATACGACGTAAAGTATCAACGTGGTCCCTTCGTCGACGAAGGACTTCCGTCCGGCTAACGTTGCGAATGAGCCGCGCGCCGTCACTGTCAGCGGCGCGTCGGCTCCATTCGCGGGTTAGCCCGCATCGTGCTCAAGGATTCGGCCGGTATCGAGTCAGCCACACGGTGTGAGCCCAGCATTCCGGATCGTCGGGAACATACGCGAGGACCGCGAA
>DATBJG010000312.1:0-6294 GCA_036556585.1 Vicinamibacterales bacterium | reverse complement strand
GCGGATCAGCGCAGATCGCGGCGGATCTTGCAGGGACGCGGATGTTCGCGGATCAAAACCAGGACATCACGGGGACGCGTCCTGTGAATTCGTTGTGATGCGCGTCCCGTGACCATCCGACTGATCCACGTTCAGAGCGTTCTCCGATTCGATGTAGTGTAGTTCTCAGTTATCAGTGGTCAGTTTTCAGAAAGTTTTCGATTGGGCCGAACTGAGAACTGACTACTGACAACTGAAAACTGCACTAGAACATCGCGATCGGATTGACCGGCGACCCGGTCCCCTTCGGAATCGGAAGCGGCGCAACCGTCAACATGAACTCCCAGCGATCGCGCGCCGCGGCGGCGTCACTCAACGCGTCGAAATCAGCGCGGTCGATGAGGTGAATCCCCAGAATCGTGAGAGCAAAATCATGAACCGCCAGCCGCGGTAGATCGCCTGGCGGCTGCGGCACGTAGCCAGGCGTTTCCCAACCGATGAGCGCGACGTCACGTTTCTTCAACCACGGAATCACCGCGTTGTCGAGACCGGCCGCCCCTTCGTCGATTGGCCACGGACCCAGCTTCGCGCGACGGGCCCATCGACCCCAGCGCACCAGGAAGGCGTCACCGGGTCCAACGCGGACACCAGCCTTTTTTTCCCACGCTTCGAGATCTTCGGGGAAGATGCGCGTTCCGGGCTCGAGGTACGGAACACCCTTGAGACGAGCGATGTCGTACAAAACGCCGCGCGTCACGATCCCTTGCTTCATCGTCAGGATCGAGTTCTTGCCGGCCCCACCGTCCAGCGTGACGAGGCCAGCCACGGGATAACCATTCCACATCTTGCCGTTGAAAAACCGGTGCGCAAACGAATCGAGATGCGTGGTGCCCGCCCCGTGAATGCAGGGATACCCGATACGATCGGCGGCATTCGCCTCAGTGGCAGTAATCATCGCCCACTCGACCGGGCACGGGACGTCGGGCCCTTTTTCGGTGCTGGCGTTTGAAGCCAGAGACACCGTGAAGCCTTCCCTGACCAGTGAAGCGGCTTGCTTGCGCTTGGCCGCGGTGATCAGGTTCAGCGTCCCCATCTCGTCGTCTTTGCCCCACCGTCCCCAGTTGGAGAGCTCCACTTGCCAGCGTTCGTACTCCGCAAGCGTCACGAGGGGCCGCTGCGCGGGACTCTGTGCACTCGCGAGTTGCCCGTGTAAGAGGCCAACGCCCAGCGCACTCCCGAGCACCGCGGCCGTCGTGCCGACGAGCAGCATCCTCATGAGAGTCCCTCCAGCTGCGACGCGGGACCAGATGGTCCGGCCCATGTCCCTTTGCCCTTTGACCTTGACCTTCTTAAGGCCAGCGCGCGAGCATCTGGCGCAACTCATCACGATGAGTTGATTCGTCCGCGATGATGGTATCGAGCTCCGTTGCCAGGCCGTGTTCGCCAGCGGTCTCGGCCTGCCGCCGACGTTTGACGTACCGCGCCAGCGTTTCGATCTCGGCCTTCAGCGCCGCCTCGAGCATGGCCTTTGCGTCGCTGACGACGGGCACCGGGGCGGGCGACGAGGCAGGGGTGCCGCCCATTGCCGCGATCTTGTCGGCGAGCAGCTGCGCGTGCGTCAATTCCTCCGGTATCTCGTTCGCAAAAAATGTCCGGAGCTCCTGACGATAAGGACCCTGGACCATGCTGGCATACAGGCGATACATGATGATGGCCTGAAACTCGCCTCTCAGATCCTCGTTCAATCCGTCAATCAACTTTTTCTTCGCATTCGCACTTTTCGCCACGGTAGTCTCCTGTTCAGACCGCGTTAACCATTGCCAGCCGCGCGTCGTATAACGCCAGGGCCAATCCAGCACGCTCGGTAAGTCCTTGCGGTCGATAGCCGAGCACGCGGGCTGCCTTGTCTCCGAATATGCAGGCCATGAGTGTTGGCTGATCCACCGCATTGAGAAACGGGGTCACGACCTCGCGCGTATACGCGAGATCGTCGTCAGCGAGTGTCGGGCCGCTGCAACCGGCCATGGCCATCGCAAACCCTTCCTGAGCCAGCCTCTCACGGAGTGTACGAGCCGGCCCGTGGTCTTCGAGGTAGATCGCTCGATAGACGGCCGACAGCGCTTCGTTCCTGGCCGTTGCCGCACTTGGAGCTTCGCTCGTCCAGAGGATCCCCACCAACCAGCCCCGTTTGTGAAAGGCTCTTGTCTCGAAGCGATAGGTGAACTCACTGGCGTACCGATTCGTCCAACCACCTTTCAGATCGTCCGCAATCACAAGACCGACTTTGAACGCTCGTTGCGACGCCGAAGTGTCCTGGGTGACCAGGGATACAGCTCGAGCCGCAACCCCGTCGGCATCGAGACGGATGTACTCGTCGAGTAGCGCCGGGACATGCTCCTTGCCCATGGGATTCATCGGGACGAGCGGCAAGGCAAGATCGCCGGTCCGCGGATCGATCATCGTCTTCAGGTAGGCCTGAAAGCGCCCCACACCCCGTGGCAGATCGTACAGATCCCGCTGCACCTGAAGTAACGGCACGAACTCGAACGTCATGGAACCCTCATGCCACAGCACGTTCGATCCGCTCCAATTGCCGAAGATGAAGCAGATCGTGACCCGCGTACAGTCGCATCAGACGATCCAGGCTCTCTTCTCCTCGTTCGCGATGGAGACCGACGCGCTGAAGATCCGCGGCTGTGAGCCGCTCGAGCAGACGGACGTTGGCGCCTCGCAAGGCTGTAAAACGAACGACAGCCTCTTTCGGATCCAAGTCACGGTACCCGAGTCGCTCGGCCCAGAGATCCTGGTCGTAGCCCTGTAGCTCGGGGCGATCGTGAGCCAGCACCATGCGAAACCGGTAGCCGCCGACCAGTTCCGAATCGGCCAGATGCTGCAGGACCTGATTGATGGACCACTTGCCGGGCGCTTCGGACCGATTCAGCAACGAGATCGGAAACTCGAGCACGCGGGCAAGTGCTGCGGGAGTGTGCCGCATGACTTCGAGTGGGTTCTTGTTACCGAGAAGACCAAGCACGGCCTCGACATACGCTTGCGCTTGATCCGCTGCCGACGAAGCAGGATTGGTGAAGACTGACATGCCCGCGTTCCCCCAGTGGTGATTATCCGTCATCCATGGTCCGCGTGAGGTCTTCCGACCGCGCAATGTCCAGACCTTCGGCATTTCTTGTGCTCGAGCCGTAGACTTTCATGCGGTCCAGCCGCGCCGACGCCGATACCGATCCACCGGAGCCACATTGGCAAGGAAAGGGAAGACCAGGCCATCACGGAAGGTTTCGTCAGGGTTCAAAGGCGTTTTCAGTTCGCAGTTCTCAGTTTTCGGTTGTAGCGTCCGGCTTTAGCCGGACGACAGCGCCAATTCCAGGTACGTCACATCCTCGACCGGAGCAGTCTGATGCGGCGGGCGATTGCGGAACCCGAGCGAGCGATAAAGAGCCTGAGCCGTCTCCATCGAAGGCAACGTATCCAGCACCATTCGCTCGTATCCCAGCTCGCGTGCTTTGTCGATTGCGGCAACGGCCAGCCGACGTCCAAGTTTCAGGCCTCGAGCCACCGGCCGGACGTACAGCCGCTTCATTTCACATGCGTCCGATCCGAATGACCGAATACAAACGCATCCTGCCAGCGCGCCATCCTGGCGCGCCATGAGCAGGCAGCCGCGAGGCGGGCCGTACATCTCGTGCAGATGGGCGAGCTCGTACGCGAAATTCTGGAAGCAGAGATCTACTTCAAGGGCGGCGGCGTACTCCTCGATCAGACCCCTCGCCTCGAGGAACTCACTCTGCGTGCGTGCCTCACAGATCTGGACCCTTTCCATTGATCACCTTCGGGCATCCGGTCCTGCCGCGGGCATCGCGCGCAACGAGCGGGCGACGAGTCCAATACCAGCAGCAAGCAACCCCAGCATCATCAACGTGTCGAACAATGACGTCGGCTGAAGGTAGATGTGCATGTTGGCGATGATGCCGACCACGATGATGAGAGCACCGGCGGCGGTCAGCAGCCAGCCGGCGACAGAGCGACCGTCGTAGAAGAGCATGCCGATTCCAATCAGCAGCGGAACCAGTGAAAGCCCGAATGCGTTGTAACCGTAGAAATGCCAGCCGCCGCTGACCACGCTGACGCGCGCCAGCAGCAGGTATCCTCCGGCAATCACCATCGCGGCTCCGGCGAAAAAAGTGCCGAGGCCGCCCTGGGTTCCACCGGCGCCCTTCATGAGAGACACCGTCGCATCTGACTGGTCCTTTTGTAGAGCGTGTCCGTTGCCTGCGTCACGAGTGTAACGCATCCCGCTCGGGGAGCAACGTCAGTGGATGGGTTTCAGCCTGTCTTCCGTCTTCCGTTTTCTGTCTTCGGTATTCTGTCTTCTGAATTCTGTCTTTTCACTCTGACCGATAGTTCGGCGCCTCTTTCGTGATAGCCACATCGTGCACGTGGCTTTCGCGGGCTCCTGCCTGGGTAATCCGGATCAGACGAGCATCTTTGTGGAGCGCAGGAATGGTGGCACAGCCGCAGTAGCCCATTCCGGCACGCAGTCCGCCGACAAGCTGGTAAATCATCGCGGCCACGCTGCCTTTGTGCGCGACCCGTCCTTCGATTCCCTCGGGGACGAGCTTTTCGGTTTCCCCCGATCCGGTTTCCAGATCGAAGTCGTCCTGGAAATAGCGATCGCGGCTGCCGCGCCGCATAGCACCAATCGAACCCATGCCGCGGTACTCTTTAAAGCTGCGGCCCTGATAAAGAATCAACTCACCCGGACTTTCGTCGGTCCCGGCAAACAGGTTGCCAATCATGACAGAACTGGCGCCTACGGCCATGGCTTTGGTGATATCGCCGGAGAAGCGGATGCCGCCGTCGGCAATCACCGGCACGTTGTGACGCCCGGCCGCACGCGCGCAGTCGAGCACCGCCGTGACCATTGGCACGCCAATCCCCGCAATCACGCGGGTTGTGCAAATCGATCCGGCCCCAATCCCAACCTTGACCGCATCGACCCCGAGATCGATGAGTGCCTCGGTTGCTTCGGCTGTCGCCACATTGCCGGCAATCAGTTCCACGTTCGGGTGCGCGGCACGCATGCGTTTGACCATGTCGAGCACGCCCTGGGAATGCCCGTGTGCGGTATCTACGACGACCACGTCAACGCCCGCAGCCACGATTGCCGAGGCTCGCTCGAGCGTGTCGCGGGCGGTCCCCACTGCGGCCCCAACGCGCAACCGCCCAAGAGCATCCTTGCAGGCATTGGGGTACTTGATCATCTTCTGAATGTCTTTGACGGTGATCAGCCCCTTCAGCATGAACTGGTTGTCGACCACCAGCAATTTTTCGACCTTGTGACGATGAAGAATTTCGCGTGCCTGGTCGAGCGTGGTGCCAACCGGAACCGTGATCAGGTTCTCGCGCGTCATGACGTCGGCGATCTGACGGTTGACGTTCGTCTCGAAGCGCAGGTCGCGATTGGTGAGGATCCCGACGAGCCGGCCCTCTTTCTGGCCGTCTTCGGTAATCGGAACGCCCGAGATGCTGTAATGCTTCATCATGTCGAGCGCTTCGTAGATGCGGTGCTGGGGTGACAGCGTGATCGGATTGACGATCATGCCGCTCTCCGAGCGCTTGACGCGATCGACCTCGATGGCCTGCTCTTCGATTGACAGGTTCTTGTGAATCACCCCGAGCCCGCCGTGCTGCGCCATGGCAATTGCCAGGCGCGACTCGGTCACCGTGTCCATGGCCGCGCTGACAAGCGGAACGTTGAGCCGGATGTTACGGGTCAGGCGAGTGCTCACATCGACCGCATCGGGCAACACCTTCGAATGCCGCGGCACCAGCAGGACATCGTCAAAGGTCAGTGCCGTGGCCAGCTCGACGGCTGTCTCGAGTGCCCCGAGTTGCAGAACCGGCGACTGCGGAGTCATGAGGAGGCCTCTTTCTGTCTTCTGTCTTCTGTCTTCTGTCTTCTGTCTTCTGTCTTCTGATTAAGCTGCTCCGTGGCACTTCTTGTATTTCTTGCCACTCCCGCAGGGACACGGGTCGTTGCGGCCCACTTTGGGTTCCTCGCGCCGAACGGTCCGAACATCTGCATCGTCACCCCCGACGCGCGCCGGAGTTCGCGACACGGCGGTTGCCGTTGCACCCCCTGATCCGCCAGAGCGGGCACCGGCAAACGCCGGCACTGTTTCTTCGCTGCCGCTGAGCACGAGTGGCGTGCGTGGCCGCTGCGCCGGACGCGCGGCAACCGGTCGTGCGGATGCCGCCCGTTCTTCGCTGCTGACGGGCCGGATCGACCAGAGATAGCGC
>DATBJG010000311.1:0-7265 GCA_036556585.1 Vicinamibacterales bacterium | reverse complement strand
CGAAACGAACCTCCCCACAAGCGGGTGCGCGCGGCTCGCGGCTGAGCGCCGAACGTCAGCCAGTCGAATCAAAGATCCTTTGGCGTAAGACCGGTCTCTTGGCAATCCTGCCCAAGATCTTCGGGCCGATTTCGACGTCATCGTGAAACGCGAAGACGACGTCCGGCCAGCCGTCTCGGCATCGCGTGCGATCGGAACCGGATCGGCGCCGCTTGACTCGCCCGCCGACCTTCTCAAGGGCGGCCAAACGAGGTGAGCTTTCTTGGCGAGCAGGCCAGACGCTCACGCAGCGCGGAAGGTGACGGTCAACAGTCATGGCACATCCTTGTCTCTTGCAGTAATCTAGATTGTTTCACAACGCGGGCCATGCCCGGACGCCATCCTCGATCGCGGAATCACCTCGGTACCTTGTCGCCCCGATATCAGTTCGTCCTCAACCCGTACCGTCGGGAACGTTTCACGAAATGCCCGACCTGCGAGGCTCCGACGAGAATTCGCAAAATCCCCTTGGTTGTCCATGTGGGCGACCGTGGTACGCCGCGACTGGCACTTCTCAATCAAGCGCTTGCAGCCGACGCGCGCATGTCATCATGTGAAAGCTCTGAGGAGCGGGCGCGCCGCGGCTAAAGCGCAGCGTTAGCCAGACGCCGAATGACGCTGGACAATGACAAGATCGATCGTGCCGTTTTGGCCCTGTTGTATCTGGGGCTTCATGACGGCGACCGGGTCTGGAAAGGTTTCGATTGGGAGGCCATGGGTCGCCTGCACGAGAAAGGATTCACCTCTGATCCGCAGGGGAAGGCCAAATCGGTCGTTTTGACCGAAAGAGGTCTCATCGAGGCACGACGATTGCTGCAGGAACTCTTTTCAATCGATGGGCCACCTTGATGCGTCCGCGACCTTGAGCGCGTGCGGGGATCAATCGACCAATTGGAACGAAACGCAACATGCAAATGGAGCCGTCCTGGCGGCGGCCTTGTGCGATGATGTCGGCGCGGTTGCGCGGCTCATTTGCAGCGTTGGACTGACGAGCTAGGAATGGCCACAGGAGAGAGGACCAATGAGGATTCGCAATACGGCGGCGCTTGGTGTTCTGCTCGTGGCGGTCCCTCTAGCGGCTCAGCAAGCCCGTCCGCCTTCGGCTGCTCTCCTGGTGTCGACGGCGTGGCTAGCCGAACACCTGCGCGACTCCGGCTTGGTGGTGCTCCAGACGAGCCAATCGCCTGAGGCGGCCGAGCAGATTCCAGGCGCGCGTGTCGTGCCGCATGCGGCCCTCATGACGATGAGTGCCAGTCACGACCTGGCGGCTACCTCTGACCTGGTTGCTGCTCTGGAACGAGCGGGCGTATCGAACAGTTCGCACGTCGTGATCTACGGCGAGCCACTCGCGGCAGGGTGGCTGTTCTTTGCGCTCGATTACCTTGGGCACGAGAGAACGTCGATGCTCGACGGCGGTCTCGAGAAATGGAAAGCGGAGGGTCGACCCTTGAGACCCGTCGCATCGCCGCCCGGAAACGGTCGCTTTCAGCCCCGCGTGCGCTCCCAGCTCAAGTCCTCCGCTGAGGCCATCCAGAACCGTGGGCGGGGCGCGGTGGCTGTCCTGGATGCTCGGAGCGAGAGAGAGTATGTCGCGGGGCATATTCCCGGCGCTCGGTTGCTGAGTTGGGACCAGGTGTATGCGGACCGGAAGCTCCAGATATTCAAGAGCCCTGAAGAGCTCGCCGTGCTTTTTGCGGCGGCGGGCGCACCAGGTGGGACCAGCGCGATCACGTACTGCCAAATTGGCTTACGGTCCAGCCTCTTGTACTTCGCCGCGCGATACGCGGGACTAAATGCCAGCAACTACGTCGGGTCATGGAGCGAGTGGTCGGCCAAAGGATTGCCGACAGAACCGGCGAGATAGTCACCAAGTCCGGTGTGAACCTGTCGCCTGGATCTCGCTTCGGCGGCGGTTGCGAAGGTGATGACGCGACATCGTCGTTAGCGGCGAGCGCTCGCGCCCAATGCGGCCGTTCGCGGCCAATCACGTCCGCAGTCGATGCGGTGGGGGTCCGTGCTAAGATCCGCGCCCACACGGACAAGCAGTGTGGAGTACGTCAGCGAGGCCGTCGCGCATGGACGCGAGGGGCGTGGCCGGTCTACTCCATAAGTAGTTCGGTCGACACGAATACGGGACACGACTACGAACACGTTACTGCTCGGTGGCATCAGCGAGTCCTGGTGGGAATCAGGGAGAGCCCAAATGCTCACGACATTTCGACTGAACGGATTCGTTCGGATTACGGACCCGAAACGTGCGCGGCGATTCTATGAAGAGGTGCTCGGACTCAACTTCGAGTACGAAAATCCTTACGTCACAGTCTTCAGCAGGGGGCACACGCAGATCATCGCGCAGAGAGTGGATGAGGTCGTACCTATCGCGGCAACGGTGCTCGGCTGGGAGGTCAGAGGCATCGAGAAGGTCGTGTCCGCTCTGCGAGATCGTGGTGCGGTGTTTGAAAGGTACGAAGGGATGCAGCAGGACGACCTTGGCATCTGGAAGAGTCCTGCCGGTAAGGTCGCGTGGTTCAAGGATCCGGACGGAAACATCGTCTCGGTATCCGAACACGCGGCAGCTGCGACTGGCCGAGCATCGCGCTCAAGACGCCCCCGAACAGCGCAACGCCGCAAACCGAGAACGGCTTCCTCGCAACGATCGCGGCCGAACACCCGCTTGCAGCCGACACCGCGCGGTAAGATCCTGACGCGGCGCGGCTGAAGCCCAACCATACAGGCCAAGACTTGACGGACAGTCAAAAGGTCGAGATGTGGGAGCCGTTCACTGCGACAGCTGGGACGTACGAATTGAGAGGAAGCGAATTTACGATTCGGCCGATGGTTGCGAAGAACCCTGGCTTCATGGCGGGGGACAACTTCACGACGTTCGAGGTCACGGTCGACGGAAAGGATGTCTGGATTCGTGCGACCCGGACGCGGGCGGGATCCATTCCGACCGCCGTCGCAAACCGAGTGAGACTCGTGCGCTTGGAGTAGGCATGCGGCGCAGTCACAAGCCCCGTGTGGGCACAGCACCGAACCAGCGGAGGGACGTCTATGCCGAATCGATGCGTCGCTGCGGCGTTCGTTTTGGTCGCCGCAATTGCGGTCGCCGCGCAACAGAAGCCAGATTTCTCTGGCCAGTGGACGCTCAACCGCCAGGCCAGCACGCTCAGTCCAGGAGCCGCGGCGGTCGGGAGCGGCGTGTTGCATATTGACCACCGCGAGCCCCTGTTTCGGTACAAGGCCACGCTGGTCACCGATGGCAAGCCGTTCGAGTATGCGTACGAGCTATCGACCGATGGTCATGAAGTCGCAAGTACGCAGCAAGGACGCCAAGCCGTGTCCAGTCTAAAATGGGAGGGCGATACGTTAGTGTTCACGGGGCGGATCCAGACCAGCGATTCAGAAACGAAGGTCTCGTTTCGCTACCAGCTGATCGATGCCAATCGCCGTCTCCGAGCGGTTGAGCAAGTGCGCGGCCCTGGACGAAATCAGGACAATGTCTGGATCTTCGAGCGCCGGTGATCCCTGGGTCGGGACACGAGTACTGGATTCTTTTATTGAAACGGCTCTTCAGGTCCTGATGAGGCGGTGAGCCGTCTGTTCACGCACTGGAGCACTGGAGGTCCTATGGGCTGATGTCAACGGCGCACTTGCGGCCAATCGCGCCGCCGTCACCGACCTTGTCTCGGCCGCGGAGAGATCAGCTGCGACTTGGACTACGCCCGCGCGTGCCGGGAAAATGGTCGCCGAGCCAGGTAGTGGAGCACGTGGCGCGTGGCTTCGAAGAAGGAGCCAACGTCGTTTCCGGGACTTCGTCGATCCCGATGCCTCCCGCTTTCCTGCGCCCGCTGGCCAGACTGTTTTTCTACCGGATCTTAAAGAGGGACGCATTTCGGAAGGGGTTTCTCATAAACAATGCGTCGGCGCCGCATGGAAGCGACAAGCTCGATGAATGGTCTGACGCGTTAGAGACCGACCTTCTCGGAGCAATCCACGCGACGCGTTGGGCGATCGAGGCGATGCGACGCGGTGGTGGTGGTGGGGCCATCGTGAACATTGCCAATTTCTGCGCTGTGGCACGGCCGCAAAACGCCGGGTGGGCTTCCTGGATACGATGTCGCAAAGGCCGGCATGATCCGCATGACGACTCGACTGGCGTCGCTCGAGAAAACCGATGGAATCCGCGTAAATTGCCTGGCGCCTGGCTGGATTGCGGTCGATGGCCCGCGCCAGTACTGGGCGTCTCTGACACCATCGGAGCGTGCCCAGCGCGTGCCGTCTCGGCTATTGACGACTGATGAGATCGCTGGCGCTGTTGAGCGACTCGCGGATGACATGTCGCTTGCCGGACGCGTGCTCGTGTGGTGGTCCGACGGTGAACCAAGACTAATCCAATGGGGTGATCGAGGTTATCGTGATGCGGTTCCTCTGGAGGACTGGCGTTGAACGGCCGTATCGCAAGCCGGACGAAGGCGACTTGAGAATCAGCTCTGTCTCGAAAAGGCGGTTGAGACCATGCGGATACGAGTGATGCTGTGTGTTCTGACGCTGATGTCGCTGCCAGTCTCGGCACAGTGGACGGATCTCCCGCTCAAGAACGTTCCGCGGCTGGCCGACGGCAGACCGGACTTGTCGGCACCCGCGCCAAGGACCGGCGAAGGGATACCGGATTTTTCCGGGGTGTGGTGGGTGCGCGCTCGCGGTGATGGAAACGGGAACTCGGGCCAGCCGCCGTGGTTCATCAACCTTGCGGCAGACTCCAAGCCCGGTGAGGTCGCAATGCTCCCCTGGGCACTGGCGTTCGTCAGAGAGCAAGTCACAACCCTCGGCAAGAACCACCCGGTCTCGCGATGCTTGCCGCCGGGAGTAGCGTTGAGCTACACGTCCGGAGCACCTTTCAAGATCGTTCAGACGCAGGACCTTGTCGTCCTGCTCTCCGAATACTCCAACTCGTTTCGTCAGGTGTTCATGGATGGGCGGGCGCTGCCCAGAGATCCTCAACCAATGTGGGTCGGATACTCCGTCGGCAGGTGGGAGGGCGACGCGCTCGTCGTGGAGACGACGGGGTTCAATGACCAGACGTGGCTCGACGGTATCGGTCATCCCCACACCGAAGCCCTTCACGTCACCGAGCGGCTGCGAAGACGCGACTTCGGGCACCTGGACGTGCAGATCACGATCGACGACCCCAAAGCCTACGAGAAGCCTTGGACCGTGTCGCTTCCCGCAGAGCTGGCGACAACGACCGACCTTCTGGAGTACGTCTGCGTCGAGGACGAGAAGAGCCTCCAGCACATGGTCGCAAAATAGAGTCTGCGAGCTTTGATATGACTTCGATTTGTCAAGCCACCCGTGCTTCCGCACGCGAGTATTTTCGGTCATCGCTCAGTGACTTCGTGGACGGGATCGCGCAGACGTCCTTTCCGCGATTTCCGCCCATTGGCATCGTACGCAGATGGCCGCGCGTCAGTAAGCCGGAGCTCCTCGAGCGGATTCAAGCGGCGCTCGACGGCTGCTAGCGGCGACTCTGTGCGCTGTACTGATGGACGTCGAGCAAACCATCATTCTCGGTCTTGAATAGCCGTGCGCTTGGACAGCGACGGTTATGTATGACCGGCAAATGAGAAGATTGGACGAGACGAAGAATCTGGCTAGACGGCGTCAAGAAGGCGCTTGACGTTCATCTGACACACGAACCGATGAAGGTCAGCAGGAGTCGGATCAAGCGACTCCGGGGTCTGAGCCAACCTCAGTACCGGCTGCGCGTTGGCGACATCAGGGTGTTCTATGACGTTACAGAGACGCAAGTCCAAGTCCTCGCGATCGTCACGAAGGCCGAAGCACAGTCGTGGCTCGACGAACAAGGCACGCCAACGCAAAGGCGCCAGGGAAGTGGCTCTGGCAGAGGTGAAGGATGAGCTTTCGAAGTATTTGCGGCTTGCGGTCAACGAAGAGATCGTGATTACGCGACACGGTCGACCTGCCGGCGTTCTGATCGGTTTTGGGTCCGAAGAGGATTGGTTCGAGTATCGGCTCGAGCATCACCCGGAGTTTCTGGGTCGCATCGAGGAGGCACGCATCGCGATTCGTGCTGGTCAAGGCGTTCCACTCGGAGACTTGCCGTGAGACGCGGTCTAACACGCGTTGCACCAGACGGCCGCCGGTAAACACAATTCGTTCGGCGACACAGAAAGCTTTCTGCGCGCCCGACCCAGGAGGTCCTATGAAATGGCCTACAACTCGACGTGACGTTCTTCTCTCAGCGGCCGCCACGGTCGCGGCATCCGCGTTGCTGCGAGCCGCCGCAGCGCAAAGGCCGCCGTCCGATGCTGATATCCAAGAACTGATCAAGGGATTGAACGACGGTCGGGCGGCTTGGATTAACGGGCAGCTGGAATGGACTGCGACGTCGGTATTCGAACAGGATCCGCAGATGACAATCTTCGGTCCGTTCGGCGGCGAAGCGGGTCGTGGGCCGGAAATGCAAGCGAGACAGCAGAGCAATGTCGAGGCGTTTCGCGGAGGCACTGGCGACTGTGAGGTTGTCAGTGTGATGCGCGAAGGCGATCTGGCAGTGATCGTGATGGTCGAAAGGAACTCTGTCATGTTTGAGGGTCGAACCGAGCCGCATCCATGGGTTGTTCGCACCACGCAGGTATTCCGCCGGGATCGGCCAGGTCACTGGCTGCGCCTCCATCGGCATGCGGATCCGCTAATTCGGAGGCGCTCTCTCACAGACACCCTTGCTCTACTCGAGAATGCTCAGGCTGTCGTCTGACCAGGGGCATGTCGTGCGAATCGCATGACAAGCGCATGCAGTGTTGGCTGGACCTGGATCAACGAACGAATGACGAAACGAAACCGGGTGCGACTGTTCCTCGCGGCGGCCCCACTGATCTACGTCGTTGCAGGTGCGTTTCTGAGCGGAACAGTATTCCGGGAGCAGGCTCCTGATCTGTCGGATCAGCCGCGTCGCGGCCTTCGAATTGAGAATCCAGCGATCAAGTCAGCGTTCGTCTATCGACAGACGAGCGCTGAAACAAACGGGGCCACGTTTGAAGTGGACGTCTTCATCGAACCCGGCGGCGGGCCCGGCAACCTTGGCGGCGATCACATTCATCCCTATGCGGAGGAACGATTTCGTGTGGTCGAAGGCACGATCCGTGTCCTGCTCGATGGCGTGGCACGGGACGTTTCGGCTGGTCACGAACTGGTGGTGACTC
>DATBJG010000310.1:0-2833 GCA_036556585.1 Vicinamibacterales bacterium | reverse complement strand
ATCGCGGCAACAAGATTCGTCTAGAATTCAGTCCGGAAGGAGGATGTGCAGGTGAAGAAGATCGGGTTCCTGTCGTTCGGGCACTGGACGCCGTCACCCCACTCACAGGTGCGCACGGCGGCGGACGCGCTGCTCCAATCGATCGAGTTGGCCGTGGCCGCCGAGGAGCTCGGCGCCGACGGCGCCTATTTCCGCGTGCACCACTTCGCCCGTCAGCTCGGGTCGCCGTTCCCGCTTCTCGCGGCCGTTGGCGCGCGTACCAGCAACATCGAGATTGGCACCGCCGTCATCGACATGCGCTACGAGAACCCGTTGTACATGGCCGAGGACGCGGGTGCGGCGGATGTCATCGCGGGTGGGCGCCTTCAACTAGGTATCAGCCGAGGGTCGCCCGAGCAGGTGATCGACGGCTGGCGCTACTTCGGCTATGCGCCCCGCGACGGTGAGACCGCCGCGGACATGGCGCGCCGCCACGCTGAGGTCTTCCTCGAGGTGCTGAAGGGGCAAGGATTCGCACAACCCAACCCGCGGCCAATGTTTCCCAACCCGCCAGGGCTGCTCCGCGTCGAGCCACATTCGGAAGGGCTGCGCGACCGGATCTGGTGGGGCTCCAGCTCGAATGCCACATCCACGTGGGCCGCGAAACTCGGGATGAACCTCCAGAGCTCGACCCTTAAGGACGACGAGAGCGGCGAGCCGCTGCACGTGCAGCAGCGTAAGCAGATCGAAGCGTACCGAGAAGCATGGAAGGAAGCGGGGCACCAGCGTGAGCCGCGGGTCTCTGTGAGCCGCAGCATCTTCGCACTCGTCGACGAGCGCGACCGGGCCTACTTCGGTCGCGACGCTCGCGACCAGGATCAGATCGGCTACATCGACGCCAACACGCGCGCCATCTTCGGCCGCTCATACGCTGCCGAACCCGACGTGCTGGTCAAGCAACTCGCTATGGACGAGGCCATCGCCGCCGCCGACACCCTGCTCCTGACCGTCCCGAACCAGTTGGGCGTGGACTACAACGCCCACGCCATCAACAGCATCCTCAAGTTTGTTGCCCCGGGGCTTGGGTGGCGCTGACGTTGGTCACCGCCACCGTCACAATAGCGCGCAAGACGTCGACGTTCAGCAACGCCTCGCCCAGGCGTCCCGCAATCCCCGTCACGAGAATGGCCATACCGTTGCCGATTGCCTCACAGTGTCAGTACCGGGGAGATTGACTCCCAGGCGACCGTCGACCGGAAGCAGTGACCGGTGATGCTGGCCCGGTGGTATAGTCCCGCCTGTGCACGCGTTCTGTTCCTGAACGCCTGTTTCGTGCCAATCGCGAGGTCCACATGAAGAAGATCCTGATCGGATTTGCCGGCGCAGCGTCTGTTGTGGGCGCGTTGATGGCGCAAGCCAAAATCAACCCGACGGACCCACAACCAACGTGCGCCATGTGTCCCGGGTACTACATCCCTGTGAGCGAGCTTCAGGCGTACACCAAGAAAGCAATGGCTGAAAAGCTTACAGATCAGCAGGTCAGAGACGTCGAAATTGGCAAGGCCCACATCGGCATCGGGATGGTCCACCGCGGCAAGCTGGATGCGCCGGCGCCAAACTCGGTTGCCGAGCACGATCAGGTCAGCGAGGTGTATCACGTCATTGATGGATCGGCGACGCTGGTCCTTGGGCCGGACATCACGAACAGACAGCGGCGGCCTTCGACACTCCTGACCGTTCGCGAGTTCAACGGGCCCGGCAACAACGGCTCCGAGATTCGCAATGGCGTCGCGTACCAGATCAAGACAGGCGATGTTGTCGTCATTCCCGCAGGAACCGGCCACTGGTTTACCAAGATTGACGATCATATCGACTACCTGATGATTCGAATCGATCCGGACAAGGTGACCCCGCTCAAAGACGAAGCCGCTTCAAAGGTGTACCTGTCCAAACCTGCGGACCGCGGCCAGTAGATCTTGTCGTTCAACACGGAGGTTCAACCCATGACGAGTCAGTCCCTGATGAAACTGACGAGATCGTTCGTCTTGGCAATCGCGGGTGCGGTGGTCATGAGTGTCGGAGCCACGACCTCCAACCATCCCACCGGGAAGCAAGGACTACTCCTGGTCGACAAGCTTGGTGCGCACGTCCGATTCTTCGATCCGGTCACCTACAAGGAACGATCGAGCATCGCGCTGCCGGCCAATCCCCACGATTTCGTGTTGAGTGCGGATCATCGACGGGCGTACGTACCCATATACGGCGATGGTGTTTATGGCCGCAATCCCAATCCCAAGCAGGAGATCTACATCATCGATACCGTCACGCGGTCGGTGGCCGGTGTGATAAACATCGCGCCGTATACGGCCCCGCATGGAATTCAAATCGATCAACAGGGCCTGCTGTATGTCACGGCCGAAAACGACCGGAAACTGCTCGTGGTGGACCCTGAAGCGCGGCGTGTTGTCGCAGCCATTGATACCGAAGGCACGGGTCACTGGATTGCGATGCTGCCCGATGCGAGCAAGATGTACGTGGCCAACAAGACCGACAGGCTCTATGTCAGCGTCATCGACCTCAAGTCGCGCACGATCGTTGCTCGCATCCCCACGCCCAATGGCACGCAGGGTATCGCGGCCTCACCCGACGGGAAGCAGGTTGTCGTAATGGACTCGAAAGAACCTGTGGCGATTGTCATCGATCCGAAGACCGATCGCGTGGTCGATCGCATAACGCTGATGAACCAGACCGGTGGCGGCTACAAGGCGTACTTTTCACCGGACGGTCGCACATTGATGACCATGGTGGGCTCGATGGTCACCATTCTCAATGCGTCAAATCTCCGCGGGTCGCA
>DATBJG010000309.1:0-13968 GCA_036556585.1 Vicinamibacterales bacterium | reverse complement strand
GAAGTGACCCCTCCGGTCGAACCCGCGCCGGCGCAGGAACCTGCTGTACCGCCGGCCGACCCCGTTGCGCAGGAAACGCCGTCGAGTCCACCGTCAGAACCTGTGGCGCAGGAAACGCCGTCGAGTCCACCGTCAGAACCTGTGGCACAGGAAACGCCAGCCACGCCGCCAGCCGAACCGGTGGCCGAACAGACTCCGGCGCCGCCAGAACCAAATCCGACCGAAGAGCCTCCGGCGAGCACGGAAGCCCCCGAAGCACCGGCTGCACCTCCTTCGGAGCCGGTCGCCCAGGAGGCGACAAACGATCCTGAACCCGCTGCCGATGTCCCGGGGAACGACACACCCGCACCCCGACCTTACATTTGGTTGAGCCCGGCAGAAGTCCGCGCGCTCCCCATCACGGGCGATCCCAACTGCAACGCACGCTGTCGCGGAGCCTGGAGGCTTCTGAATCGGACGTCATCCGACGTTCCAACGCCGCCGAACCTTGCTGACATGAACGAAGACACCGGTACGTTGACGCTGGCGAAGGCGTTGGTCGCGGTTCGACTTGGCGATTCGGCCACAGCCGTAGCCCTGAGAGACGAAGTGGTCAACCTGCTGGGCCAGGTGATCGGCACCGAAAGCGCCGCTTCGGCTCTCTGGATCGGAAGGGGAGCGGTGCCCTACGTCGTTGCTGCTGACATCATCGACTTGGCGGCGACGCACCCACAATTCGACCAGATCATTTTCAGGCCGTGGTTGCGGTCACTGCTCACTCGCGAGTTCGAAGGCCGAACGCTTCAGCGGTGTCAGGAGGAGCGTCCCAACAACTGGGGAACCCATTGCGGTGCAGCACGCTCTGCCATAGCTGCCTATCTTGACGATCGGACGGAGCTCGCGCATGCAGCTACCGTGTTTCAGGGGTGGCTCGGTGACCGGCAGGCCTATACCGGGTTCGACTTCGACGTGGATGCGTTCGGCTGGATGAGCGATGCCTGTCAGGCGTCGAGTCCCGAGTGCCAGCCGCTGCCAATCAATGCGCCAGGAGCCGTCGTTGCTGGACACAACGTCGATGGCGCGGTTGTCGACGATCAGAGACGCGCCGGTGCCTTCCTGTGGCCTCCCATGTACACGATTTACGCGTACGGCGGACTTGGAGGCGCTGTCGTTCAGGCGGGCATTCTGCAGCGGTTCGGATTCGATCCCTGGCAGTGGGGCAACCAGGCCCTGCGACGTGCGGTGGAGTGGATGTTTTTCGACGGCGACGGCAAGACGAAGTGGGATACCTGCGGCGACAGCAACAAGCGCTACGTCCTGGATCTCGTTGACTATGCGTACGGGAGCAACTTCATCGCTCGTATGAGCTGCGCACCGGACGCCTCGCGCGAAGGTCGCAACATAGCGTGGACGAGCTGGACGCACCAGCGCTAGCCAGGGAGCCAGAAGCCAATTCGCAACATCTGCATGCCAACTCGAATCAATCCCGGACTGTTCCTCGTCGTGGCCTTTCTCTTTGCGAAGCCATGTTCGAGTCCCGTCGTCTCTGCGCCATCGCGAGATGATCGGGGAGAGCCGGTGAGCCAGGCCACGCTCGCGAATCAGGTGGCGTCCCGACCACAGACGGCAACATCGAAGCGCTACCTGTGGCTCAGCCCGTCAGAAATACGCGCTCTGCCTATCGCCGGCGAACGTGGGTGCAATCAACGATGCAGCCAGGCCTGGACGTCGCTGAAAGACGCAGCCACGACGCCTCACGGTCGTCCCAATCTGTCGGACGTCGACGAGGAGACGGGAAACTTCGTATTGGCCAAGGCGCTGGTGGCCGTACGCCTCGGGGATTCGAAGTTGTCGGCCGGTTTGAAAGACGAGGTCGTCAAGATCATCGGTCAGGCGATCGGCACCGAAAACGGGGCAAACGCGCTGGCCGTCGGGCGCAACCTTGCGGCGTACATCATTGCCGCCGACATCATCGACCTGCCCACCCTTCGCGCGGACTTTGATGAATCGGTCTTCAGGCCGTGGCTTCGTTCGTTCGCGACCAGGAAGTTCATGGGCCGAACGCTCCGGTCGTGTCAGGAAGATCGTCCGAACAACTGGGGCACTCACTGCGGTGCGTCCCGTATCGCCATTGCCGCCTACTTCAACGACCATGTGGAGATGACGCAAGCCGCCAGCGTCTTTCAAGGGTGGCTTGGCGATCGACGAAGCTACAGCGGGTTCAAGTTTGGCCCCGAAGCGTTCAGCTGGGTGAGCGATGTCTGCCTGCGCTCCGCCTCGAGTTGTCAACCGGTTCCGGTGAATCCGCGTGGCGCGCTCGTCAATGGTCACAACGTCGATGGCGTGGTCGTTGATGATCAGCGACGCACGGGCGAGTTCACCTGGCCTCCCAAGTACACCTACTACTCGTACGGAGGACTCGGTGGCGCTGTCGTTCAGGCGAGCATCCTCCAACGGTTCGGATTTGACGCATGGCAGTGGGGAGATCGTGCGTTGAAGCGGGCCGTCGAGTGGATGTACTACGACGGCGATCGCAAACCCAAGTGGGACACCTGTGACGACGCCAACAAGCGTTACGTCCTGGATCTGGTAGACCACGCGTACGACAGCAATTTCATCGAGCGGATGAATTGTGCGCCGGAGGCGTCAAAACCCGGCCGCAACATTGCCTGGACAAGCTGGACACATCAATAGTTCGCAGACAACAGAGGAGAAATGCTGCGCGTTCTGATTTACCACCGAATTGCAGATCCTGAGTCGTCACCGCGCCTCGATCCAGCGCTCGTCAGCGCGACGCCAGACGTCTTCAAGCGGCAGATGCAGTATCTCGCGGCTCGGTTCCGTGTCGTGAGCCTGTCGGATGTGCTTCGCGCATTTCAAAAAGGTACCGCACTCCCCGAGGATGCCGTCCTCGTGACGTTTGATGATGCGTATGCGGATTTCGGAACCACTGCATGGCCGATCCTGAAGAGCCTGGGTTTGCCAGCCGCGCTGTTTGTCCCGACGGCCTACCCTGACTCTCCCAATCAGTTGTTCTGGTGGGATCGACTGTACTGCGCGGTCACGTCGACGACCAGGCCCGAACTCGAATCGTCGCCGTTTGGCACGATGTCGCTCCGTACACGCGAGGATCGCCTCGAAACATTCCGGCGACTGCGTGAACATCTGAAGAATAGCGCTCATCAGGAGGTCATGCGCGTTGTCGACGAGACATGCGACAGGCTCGGTGGTGTCCCGCTAACAACCAACGGCGTGCTCAGCTGGGACGAGCTGCGAACGCTCTCCAGCGAAGGCGTGGCGCTCGCCGCTCACACGCGCACGCACCCGCTGCTGACACGAATTGCTTCGGACGCCGCGCGCGAGGAAATCGTCGGGTCACAACGGGATCTGGAGCACCACATCGGGGACACCGTGCCTGTGTTTTGCTTCCCCGGCGGTCAGCACAACGACACGCTCGTTTCAATTCTCAAGCAGGAAGGCTTCAAGCTGGCATTCACCACCGTTCGCGGATCCAACGACCTGGAATGTGCAGATCCGTGGCGTCTTCGTCGAATCAACATCACGCGCACGACGTCTCCATTGATGTTCCGGCTTCGCCTGACCGGGCTTGGCGTTCAGGTTGATGCCTGGAGACACGCCAGACGGCGCCGGCGGCTGCATTGAGAGGGCAGGAGACACCGATGAGGGGACAAGGGCCGTTGGTCAGCGTGATCATGCGTTCGCACAACGACGGGCAGTACGTCGATGAGGCAATCAAGAGCGTCCTCACACAGACCTACCAGCACCTCGAGGTTGTGATCGTGAACGATGGATCGACTGATTCAACGTTCGCCAGGCTCGAATACTGGCGCCGGACGGACGCCCGCGTACGGCCCATCCACAACAATCCCAACCGCGGAGGACCAGCCAGCGCGAACATCGCGCTCGGCGCGGCGGCGGGCGAGTACGTCGCCAATCTCGACGCCGACAATTACTGGGTCGATCGGCAGAAGCTTGCACAGCAGGTTTCGTTTCTGGAGGCACATCCGGATTACGTGCTCGTCGGTGGCCTCACGCAGAAAGTCAATCGACGCGGCCAGCCGCTCGGGATCATCCGTCGGCCCGAAACCGACGAAGCCATTCGCCGGCAGTTTCTCCGTCGAAATCCCATTGGAGCGTCGGCCGTCTGCTTTCGGCGACAGGCAGCGGTTTCGGTGGGCGGTTATCCCCAGCATCTCAGGTTCTCGGAGGATTACGGTCTCTGGCTCGCGTTGGGGCAACTGGGAAAGGTCCATAACCTGCAGCGGATCTGGAATGCCTATCGGGTGACGGGAGACAACATCAACGACCTTCAACCGGCGCCGCAGCTTGTGGATCAGATGCATTACGTCCGCAAATACCGTCGAGCGTATCCAGGCTATCGACGAGCGATGCTGGCGTGCATGACGCGTCGCCTGCGCCTCGAATTTGCCAAATGGGCATCACCGTATCCGAGAGCCGCCGCGGGAATTCAAGCGTTGAAATCCTGGAAAAACGCATGGGGTGGCGCTGAGTGACCCTCGAGCCTGGTCACGGCGGAGCTGGCGTGCTCGATCCGGCGACAGAACAGACCGGACACGGAAACCGCACGGAAACTCAGGGTAAGGATCAGGCGCTGCAGCTCGTGCGTCGACTCGACTGGCGCTTCCTGCTTCCAAACCCCGTCCTGGGCGACGTTGCCTACGTCGGATCGATGGGTGGCACGTTGCCGAGCGCGCTGCAGCGGTTCAGCGAAATGCTGACGATGGTCCTGCCGTCAGACGTGTCGTCCGCCGACGTCAAGTTCGGATGCTCGTATGAGACCGTGGTCCTGCGGTCCTCTGTCGTTGCGGCCGTCAAGGACGTAAAGCCGTTGCTGGCGCCAGGCGGCTACCTTTACTGGGAGGTTGAACGCGCGTCAGGGATCGATCATGTACGCAAGTACATGAAGGCAGTCCAACGGCTCGGGTTCGATGACATACAGGTCAACTGGCATCGGCCGGACTTCGAGACCTGCCTCGAGATGATTCCGCTCACCAATTCGAGGGCTCTGCGCTTTGCATTCGCCCGCCGCCAGGAGAGCACGACCAAGCGATTGAAGTTTGCCGCTGGACGCCTGCTCATGACGACCGGGCTGCTTCCCCGTGTGGTCCCGTGCTTCAGCATCGTTGCCCGAAACCCATAACAGAATTGCAGAATTGCAGAATTGCAGGATTGCAGAAAGGATTGGCAAAAGGGCCGAACGACCTTCCTGCAATTCTGCAATCCGGCAATCCTGCAATTTTCAAAGGAAAGGAATAAGCGCATGACAGGCCGTGTTGCCTGGTTCACCGGACTCTCCGGTGCCGGAAAGTCCACCATTGCCGAGCTTGCCGCGACGATGTTGCGCGAGCGGGATCAGCGGGTGGCCATCATCGATGGCGACACCGTGCGCGCCCAGCGCCATCGGCATCTTGGCTTCAGCCCCTCCGATATTCGCGAGAACAACCGGCTGATCGTCGAGCTGTGCCGTGAGGCGCTCGCGTCTCATGACGTCATCCTGGTGCCAATCATTTCGCCGTTCAGGGATGCCCGGGATGCGGCGCGGCGCGCGCTCGGAGAGGCGTTCGTCGAAGTCCACGTCAAGGCGTCGCTCACGGCAGTAGCGCGTCGCGATCCGAAGGGTCTCTACCGCCAGGCGGCGGAAGGCCGGTTGCCCGGCCTCATTGGCTTGTCTCCTGAGGTGCAGTACGAAGCCCCGGTTGATGCTGACGTGGTGCTCGACACCGAGTCGAGCGATCCCCGTGCGTGCGCCGCGACGCTCGTGGCGGCCCTGTCCAGTGGAGACCTGTCGTGAACCTGCACAAACCCATCATCATCGTCTGCGCCGGCCGCAGCGGGTCGACCATGTTGTATCGCCTGCTTGGCCGGCATAAGGACGTCGGATGGCTGTCAACTTACAACCAGAAACTACCGGCACATCTCTGGGTTTCAGTCCTGTCGAGGCTGTATGGCCAGAAGGCATTCGATTCCATCCGGAATCACTATGCCTTCCCCAAGCCTTTCAGCGCGTATCGCTTCTGGCAACAGTATCTTCCCGGCATCGACCGGCATGACAGTCCGCTGACTGCGGCCGACGTGCCCCGGTCCGCCATCGAACCTCTGCGACGGGACATCGCTCGCGTGCTCCGCTACCAGAACAAGACCAGATTTCTGACCAAGGTCACCGGATGGGCTCGTATGGCCTATTTCGATCAGATCTTTCCGGACGCCGTGTTTGTCTATCTGAGACGTGACCCCGTCTCCATCGTGGACTCATGGATTCGAGCCGGATGGCTGAACGTGACGGCCGACATCGACAGCCCGGACTGGGAATGGGGGACCGTCCCGGAGGCATATCGGGAAATCTGGCGGCAACTGGGTGGAGGTCCGCTCCTGTCGGCTGCGATGAAGATTCAACTCGATGTCGACGACATTCGACGGAACATGGCGCAGTTTCCGACGCGTTCGCACGAAGTGGCCTACGAGGCTCTCGTGACCGATCCGCACCGATCTGTCCGCGACATCCTGCGTTTCTGTGATCTCGAATGGAGCGACTCGTTCGCACGCCTGATCACGCCATCTGAAGTCCGCAATTACTCCAACAGGTGGAAAGAGGAGCGCTCGGCTGAGGACGGCAAGCTTCTGCGTGAGTTCTTCGCCCGCGCGAATGCCCCAAAGCTGGCGTACAAGCCAGCGGTCTAGCTTCCACGAACCAACCTTCACAAGGTGTCAATTTAATGAAGAGCAGACGAACGAAGATCATTGTCACGCTTGGGCCGGCGACGAGCACCGAACAGGACATCCTGACGATTCGAGACAAGGGTGTCGACTTCGTCCGCATCAACATGTCGCACTCGAGCATTCCGGACTTGAAGCGCTATATCGGCCTGGCCCAGGACGTGGGCATTCCGTTCATCCTCGACACGGAAGGATCGCAGGTGAGAACCGGCGAGCTGGAAACAGAGGTCATCTGTTTCCAGGAAAACGACGAGATCCTGATTCGATCGCAGGCCATCGTGGGCAATCGCCGTGAAATCTCCCTGAAGCCGGGGTCGATTCTCGAACAGCTCCAGCCGGGCGATCTGATTCACATCGATTTCGATACGCTCATTCTCCGGGTCATGGATGTGTCAACCGTGTCCCAGGGCTTCATCAAGACGAGGGCGATTACCGGCGGGTTCATTGGAAGGAACAAGGCCGTCGTGCTCGACCTTGCGATGAGGCGGCCGGTAAGGCTCCCGCCGTTGTCGGAGAAGGATCTTCAGTCCATCGAGCTTGGGCTTGCCATGGGCGTCGAGCACATTGCCTGTTCGTTCATGCGTTCCGGAAGCGCCGTCGACGAGGTCCGTCGTTTGACGAAGAACCGGATGACGATCATCTCCAAGATCGAGTGCCGGGATGCGCTTCAGGACATCGATCAGATTATCGAGAAGTCCGACGTGCTGCTCATCGATCGGGGTGACCTGAGCAAAGAGATCCCGATTGAAAGAATCCCGTGCACCCAGAAGATCATCATCGACAGGGCCCGCCAGCGAAACAAGGGTGTCTTCGTCGCCACCAACCTTCTCGAGACCATGATCGAAAAGAGGAAGCCGACGCGTGCGGAAGTCCACGACGTGATCAACACGGTCGTTGATGGCGCTGCGGGACTCACGCTGGCGGCCGAGACGGCCATCGGCAAATTTCCGATGGAATGCATCAACACGCTCAGCAAACTGATCGTGCACGCCGAGGAATGCATGACCGAAGTGCGCTGCGCCGAGGGGGTGCACAGTGTCTTCATTCAAAGTCTGGCCGCAACCGACTACCTGGTGGACTACGAGACGACCACGGCGCTCACGGCACCTCACGGCGGAAGACTGGTGAGCCGCGTCCTCGAAAGGGTCCCCGACGAGGCCTCCCTCAAGGCGCTGCCGCAGGTTGTGCTGGATCAGGACCAGCAGATGGAAGTCGAGCAGCTTGCCTTCGGCACCTACAGTCCTCTGGAAGGCTTCATGGGACAGGCGGATCTCCACTCCGTGCTGGCCTATATGAGGCTGGCCAGCGGAGTGGTGTGGCCGCTCCCGATCTTGCTCGATGTGCCCCAGAGCGTGGCCGATCGGCTGCCCGTTGGCGGGCCTATCAGTCTTACCGATCAGACTGGAGCACCCCTGGCGTTACTTCAACTCTCGGAGAAATATCCCCTGGACAAAGAGAAGCTCGCGCTCGCGCTCTACGGCACGCAGTCGTCAGACCATCCAGGGGTCAAGCGTGTCATGGGGATGAATCCGATGCTGCTCGCTGGTCCCATCGATCTCATCGCTCCACGCCGCTCCGAGACGCGGGCCTACGAGCTGACGCCTGCGCAGGTTCGTCGTCTTTTTGAAGAGCGCGGCTGGTCCACTGTGCTGGGTTTCCACACACGAAACGTGATTCACCGAGCGCACGAACACATGCAGCTCGAGGCGTTGGACAGCGAGAGATGTGATGGTCTGTTGGTGCAGCCCATCGTCGGATCTCGCAAGCCCGGCGACTATCATCCGCGATTCGTCATCAAGAGCTACGAGCGGATGCTCGACAGCGTCTATCCGAGGAACAAGGTCATCTTCTCGGTGTTCGCGACCTTCTCGAGGTATGCCGGTCCGCGCGAGGCGCTCTTCACGGCGCTCTGCCGTCAGAACTTTGGTTGCAGCCACTTCATCGTCGGCCGGGATCACACCGGCACGGGTGCGTATCAGAATCCCAACGCGGCGCACGAAATCTTCGACCAGTTTCCGGAACTGCTGATCAAGGTGGTTCGGTACGAGGAGGTGTACTACTCAGAAACACTGAGGCGGTACGTCAATGGTCGAGGTGGCTCCGACAGCCGGGATGTCGGCAAGCGCTCGATCAGCGGAACCCAGGCCCGGCAAATGATCGAGCGCGGCCTCACACCTCCCGATTGGTTCATGAGGCCGCAGATATCGAGCATGCTCATCAACGCCATCAATGAGGGCGAGGAGGTCTTCGTGGCATGACGAAAATCTCCGGCTTCGCGATTCTATCGCTCGGCGTATTGCTCAACGCTCAAACGCCTGATCGGGCCGTGCCCGACCCAAAGCCGTACATCTGGCTCAGTCCGTCCGAGATACGAGCGCTGCCGATTGCCGGAGAACCAGGGTGCACCCCGCGCTGCAGTGCTGCGTGGACGATGTTGAGAGATGCCGCGGCGACCACCGCTGGTCGTCCGAATCTCAACGACTTGGAGGATGAGACAGGTCACCTGGTGCTGGCCAAGGCGCTGGTCGCCGCGCGACTGGAGGGATCGGAAATTGCGGCAAATCTCCGAGAGGAAGTGGTGGCCCTGCTGGGAGAGGCGATCGGAAGCGAGTATGGCGCCTCGGCACTCTACGTCGGCAGAAACCTCGCGATGTATGTGATTGCCGCCGACATCGTTGACCTGCACGCCGTCCGCCCGGACTTTGATGAAGCGGTCTTCAAACCGTGGCTCCGCTCGGTTTTGGCCACAGAGTTCATGGACAGGACGCTGCGATCGTGCCACGAGGAGCGTCCGAACAACTGGGGCACGCACTGCGGAGCTTCCCGAATAGCAGCCGCTGCCTACCTGAACGACCGTGAGGAGCTCGCCCTTGCGGCTCGGGTGTTTCAGGGGTGGCTCGGCGACCGTGACAGCCATGCCGGGTTCACATTTGACTCGACTGCGTTCACCTGGATGAGCGATCCAGGGTGCCCGGCCTCAAACGCCGACTGCCGACCCAGGCCCGTAAATCCACCAGGTGCGGTGGTGAGCGGTCACAACGTGGACGGCGTGATCGTCGACGACCAACGCCGCAGCGACCGCCATCGCTTCAGGTGGCCCCCCAAATACACGATCTACGTCTACGGCGCGCTCGGGGGTGCCGTCGTGCAGGCGGGGGTTCTTCATCGCTTTGGAATGGACACCTGGCACTGGAGTGACGATGCGATCCGACGGGCCGTGGAATGGATGTACGACGATCGCGACGGCAAGCGGAAGTGGGATACGTGTGACGATCGGGACAAGCGATACGTTCTCGATGTCGTCGATCACGCGTACGGAAGCGACTTCATCGGTCGGATGCGCTGCGATCCGGAGCCGTCGGGACCAGGCCGCAACATCGCCTGGACGAGCTGGACGCACCAGCGGCCGATCGTGATACCAGCACAGGCTTCTGCCCAGTGATCGAGCGGATCTCTTGATGAATGCATTGACCACGGGCGCCGCTGCCGTCAGACGGCCAGGCCAACAGAACGGCGAGAGCCTGCACTGGAGCGAGGTCGCGACGCTCGCGGTGGTGTTCCTCCTGTATTCCAACGCTCCGGCCGTTGCAGTGCAATTCCATGGGGTTCCGTTCGTGGTTGCCGCGATGGTCGTGCTGCCCCTGTTCATTCCCCTGACCTACTACGTGTTTCTTCGCAGGGAGCCCCTGGTTATTTCGTCGGCACTTCCGTTCATCCTGCTGTTTGTGATTGTCGGGGTCGTCAGTGCCATTCTCTCCCGCAATCCCAAAATCTCGCAGGTCAAGATCCTCGAAGAGTGCCAGGGCATCATGCTGTTTCTCCTGATCAGCAACGTGGTTCGGACGGCGGCCACGCTGCGCCGCGTGATCTGGGCCTTGCTCCTTGTCGGAAGCCTTCTCGGGACTATCAGCCTGCATCAGCAAGCAACGAAGTCGTTCGACAAGGAATACGGAGGCTTCGGTCAGGCTCGGAATGAAGGGTTCGATGTCGAGACGGCCCACGGAGTGGTCAGTCAGCCCAGACTGAGTGGACCCATGGGTGAGAAGAACCGGTACGCCCAGATCATGATCATGCTGGTGCCTCTTGGCTTCATGCAGTATCTGGGAGGCCGCACCCTTCAGAATCGGCTGCTCGCCGTCATTGGGACAGGACTCACGACACTTGGGTTCGTGCTCGCCTTTTCGCGTGGGGCTGCCGCCGGGTTCGCGCTGGCACTCGGCCTGTCGGCGCTGATGGGCTACGTCAAGCCTCGTCAGCTCGTTCTCGCAGCCCTGACCGGCGTGCTTGCGCTTACGGTGTTCCCTCAGTACCGGGACAGATTGTTATCCCTCACAACGCTTTTGACAGCGATGTCGGAAACCCAGGATGCCCACGAGCGTCCCGACAGTGCGATCAGGGGACGTTTTACGGAGATGCTGGGGGCGGCCCGGGTGTTCGCGGACTATCCGCTCACTGGCGTCGGACCCGGCATGTTCAAGTATTACGCCGAGGAATATGGCAACGAGGGCGGGCTCAAGATGCTGGAGGGGCCACGACAGGCGCATAACCTCTATCTGGGGATTGCGGCGGACATGGGGGCGCCCGGGCTCCTGTGCTTCCTCGGAATGGTCGTCGTCACGCTACGCAACCTTGCCCGAGCACGACGACGGTTCATGGGGGTCGATCCCCTGATGGCCGACATGGCTGCGGGTTTTCTGCTCACCATCGTGACGTTCCTGGCGACGGGCATGAGCTCGAATTTTTCGTTCACGCGCTATTTCTGGCTGATGTTGGGACTCGCCACGGCCGCGGCCGCCATCCCGGCTCGCGCTCCGGTGACTGCCCGCCGACGGGCGATGGATGGTCGTCCCGTCCTTCAGTGGAACCCGACACCGAACGGCAGAGTTACACCATGAACAATCTGGTTTCCTATCTGCAACCAATCCGACGCCGCATGAGCGTTCGATTCCTGATCGACCGTGACGCGGATCATCGCAAATCCGTGTTTCTCGCCGGAACCGGCCGAAGTGGCGGGGGATGGATTGCCGAAACCATCAACCAGCGGAACGAATACCGGTACGTCTTCGAACCGTTCCATCCGAAACAGGTTCCATGGACGAAGCCGTTCCCGACGCGCAAGTACATGCGGCCGGATGAGGACGATCCTGAGTTTTTTGCGCTCGCTCAGAAAATCGTGACCGGTCGCATCCGGCACGCGTGGACGGAACGATTCAACACGCGATTTCTCGTCCGCGAGCGGTTGATCAAAGAGGACTTCGGAAACCTGATGATGAAGTGGCTGCACGTCAAGTTTCCGGGAATGCCTTTGATCCTCTTGCTCCGACATCCCTGTGCCGTTGCGCTTTCGTACGTCACGCACGGCTTCCGGGGAGCCGTGGGACCCCTGCTCGAACAAACGAATCTCGTTGAGGACTTCCTGCATCCGTATGCCAACGAGATCCGGCAGGCTCGGGACACGTTCGAACGAGCGATTTTCTTGTGGTGCGTTGAGACACTCGTGCCCCTCAAGCAGCTCAGGCCCGGCGAGGTCCACATCGTGTTCTACGAGAACATGGTTCGCGAGCCGGAGGCCGAAGTTCACAAGCTGTTGACCTACCTCGGGAAGAATCCGGAAGGCATTGACATCGACCGTCTGAAGCGACCGTCACTGACGGCACGAAAAGTCAGCAGTGCGGCCTGGACTGGCGAAGACCGGGTGGACGCCTGGCGAAGAAAAGTGACCCAGGCTCAGCGCCAGCGGGCGCAGGAGATCGTTGCGCGATTCGGTCTGAACGGGATCTATGGCGATGAGCCGATGCCAAACGTCCAGGGAGCTTACGACGTCATGAATGAAGGACGGTGGCGGCAGTCGACAGCGTCCGATGCGGCAATGCGCCGGGTGATGCCTGCCACGTGGTCGCCCGAGACGGAGTCGGCGTGAACAGCCTGGAAACGTTCCTCAAGGACAACTGGCAGCGCCTTGCGCTGGACAGGTTTGGATCGCCCGGCCGTGTGTCCTGTGTGCTCGCCACACCACGCTTCAGAGCCTCCGGACACGTCGTCTTTCTCGTACTTTCCGATTGGCTGCCTACGCCAGTCCTGGTGGGGAAGGTTCCGCGTCTGCCGGGCGACGATCGACCTCTGGCCCGTGAAGCGGCAAACCTCCGCGCACTCCAGCTGGTTCGTGCCGGCGGTTTCGATTGTGTCCCGCAGCTGGTTGCCTACGAAACCAAACCAGGTCAGTCGCTCTTGTTGGAGACGGCCGTGCTTGGAACTCCTGTGCGTCTTGGCGCGAACGGCACGACCTCCATCGTGGACAAGATCGTCGAGTGGCTGATCGAGTTTCACCTTGCGACCATGCGGTCCTGCGATACCGTCGCAGAGTGGTGCGAACGGCTCGTCGACGATCCTGGCGAGCAGTTTCTGACGCGCCTCCGTAGCACAGCGGCCGAACGCCAGTTGGTCAGTCGAACCGCAGACATCGCAGCCCCGTTGCGCGATCGGAAAATCCCGCTGGTCTTCGAACACGGAGACTTCTCGCCGCCAAATATTCTGGCGGATCACGACGGCACGATTGGCATTGTGGACTGGGAACTTGCCGAACCCGATGGGTTGCCGGCGCTGGACCTCTTCTTCTTTCTTGCCGCCACCGCCTTTGCCCGTGACGGTGCATCGACCGAAGAGGGCTACCTTGCCGCGTTCCATCGCGCCTTCTTCGGGGCATCTGCCTGGGCTCGACCGTACATCAGCCGCTACGCACAACGATTGGGACTGCCGGAGCATCTGTTAGCGCCCTTGTTCGTTCTGTGCTGGAGCCGCTATGTCACGACGCTGGCCGGTAGACTGCACGACCTCGAGGGTGGAGTTCTTGACTCTGACAGCAGCGCCTGGCTCCGGTCGAATCGCTACTACTCGCTCTGGAATTACGCAGTCACTCACTATCACGACCTCAATCTGTGCGAGACGTCAACACGGGCAGTCGCGCGCGTAGCCTGACAGGAGAATCAGTGAATCCATCGACCGTCAATTCAGAAGCTTCAATCGAGGGAATGGCCGCGCACGCTCGTGCTACGAGCGATCCGGTCAAGAGCCTGATTTATCGCGTGCTCGAGCTGTTCGAGCAGGAATGCGTGCGGTACTGCCTGCTGCGCGACGCGGATCGCCTCGATCGCCGCACGGGCGACATCGATCTGCTGGTCGATCGGAATGACCTTGCTCGCCTGGAGCGAGTGCTCGAGCCGCTTGGGTTCGTCA
>DATBJG010000308.1:0-7008 GCA_036556585.1 Vicinamibacterales bacterium | reverse complement strand
GTGGTGCTCCGTTCGATCAAGATGCTCGACCAAGCCGCGATTAATGCCGTCAAACAATGGCGGTACTCGCCAGTGCTGCTCAACGGCACGCCGCGATCGTTTGTGTTGACCGTAACGCTGAGTTTCTCGATCAAGTGATGGGAGGCTGGTTCAGATGGACGGGTCCGGGTGCTTTCGCTCGATTCTTTGCCCGGTTGATTTTTCCGAGCATTCAATTGAGGCGCTCCGCTTCGCGATCGGCCTGGCCGGCCGAGACCAGGCACGCCTGACCGTCTTGACCATCAACGAACCTCTGCTGGTTGAAGCTGCGTCGGCAAAGTGCGGCGCGACCTATCTCGCGCGCGAATCAGAACGAGAACTCAGGAATCTCGTTCTGGCGCTGACACCCGGCACAGCCGACTGGGCGCCAGTGCCTCATTGTGTCGTTCGTGCCGGCAAACCACACACGGAAATTCTCGCGTGTGCGACCGAAGAGAAGGCCGATCTCATTGTGATGGGGACCCACGGCCTCGGCGGGTACCGACGAATGTTCTTTGGATCGGTCACAGAACGGGTCCTTCAGCACTCTCCGATTCTGGTCCTCGCGGTTCCGCTCCTGGCACCGCACGTCGTCGTCTTTGCGGACCGTTCGCCTGTCTTCCACGTTGGGCATGTTCTGGTACCGATCGATTTTGGACCGGCCACCGATTACCACATTGGCGTGGCGCAAAGAGTCGCCAAGAGCTTTGGCGCGTCGCTCCTGCTTGTGCACGTCCTGCGCGAACTTCGAGGGCCGGGCGGCCTCCGTTTGGCTTTCCAGGGACGCGAACGGGAGCGTGCCGAAGAAGCCCGCGAGCGGCTCTTTCAACTCGCATCAACGAGATGTGGGGCCGACGTCGAAGTCTGTGTCGTGTCCGGGAAACCGGCTGACGAAATTGCCGAAATCGCTTCGCGCCATGCGGTGGGGTTGATCGTCATGGGACTGTCAGGCGGCGGAGGGAGCGAAAGTCGGCCTGGCTCGGTCGCGTACCGGATCCTCACGATGAGCTCGGTCCCCGTGCTTGCGCTACCTCCCGCACAGAAAGAAGAAACCGAACACAGTGAAAGAACGGCCTTACGGACGCACGCGGTCTGATTGACATGGCCTTCGGCGAATTGACCAAGGGTTGCTCCACGGGAGGCTGTCATGAAGTCTCGAGACATTGCGACGACGATCTTGATGGTGCTGGTTGTCACGCTTGCGACGCCGGAGGCTCAAAGCCTCGTGGCCGACAGAACCATTCAGCGCGATGTCGAGCAGAGGCTCTTGTATCGCGACCTGCGAGGCGTGTTCGTCACCGTGGATCGTGGTCGCGTGCAACTCCAGGGAAGCGTCCTGAGTGCTTGGGAACGGAAGCAGGCGTACGAGGAAGCGACACAGGTAAATGGGGTCAGGCTCGTCACATCAGAAGTCGCGGTGATCCGGGGAGAAAGCGACTCCGAGATCGCGCGACAGGTCAGGCGGCGTGTTGCAGGCTATGCCTTCTATACAACCTTCGACAGCGTGGACGCCGACGTGGAGAGCGGGACCGTACTGCTCACTGGATGGGTGCTTGACGAAGCACGATCGAAAGCGATCGTCGACCTCGTTGCTCGTGTCCGCGGTGTGGTTGAGGTGATGAACCTCGTCCGAACCCTTCCTGTGTCGCCGAAAGACGATGAAATTCGGTACGAGATCGCCGGCCGGATCTATGACGACCCGTTGTTTCGTGCGTACATGGACCTGCAGCCTGTTCCAATTCACATCGTCGTCGAACACGGCCACGTGACGCTTACCGGGATTGTCGAATCTGAGGTGCACCGCCGCACGGCTGAAGAGATCGCGTGTCGGGTGTTTGGTGTGGTTCGTGTGGAGAACAGGTTGGTCACGAGGCGTCTGACATAAAACCGCGGGCGCAGCATCCAGCCCGCTGTTGGTGGTCGGGTCATCCGCGTATGTGTTCCGAAGTCCCAGAGGAGGTCCCACATGGCGGCGCGTTTTGACGAATCCGCGTCAGACGGATCGAGAAAACCCACGACTTGGCGGCGAGTGCCGTGGACGTGCTTCTGGGGCAGTTTCGACAGCCGGGGCCTCAGGCTCGGTCCTTCCGGGGAACGATGCTTCTGGCAATGCTTTCGGGGTGGCATGTTCGACGCGTTACGCCCACTGCAGAAGGGTGACTGCGAAGCGTGCCCCTACTGGCAGCCCCGCGAGCCTGAGATGGCCGGCGACGAGTGACGCGACGCAGAGAACTGCCAGTTCTTCGATTCAGCAGAACGAATCCACACCGTCCCGGTCATCCAAGCCAGGGAGGCTCGAGCTGCCCGTGCATTCCATCACCGTAGATGCCAACGAAGCCGCCGCGTCGGTGGCCCACCGTCTCAGCGAAGTGATCGCCATCTATCCGATTACACCCTCGTCGGCAATGGGTGAGCTGTCGGACGAATGGTCGAGCCAAAGCCGCCAGAATCTCTGGGGCCACGTGCCGCAGGTTGTCGAGATGCAGTCTGAAGCTGGAGCGGCGGGAGCCGTGCACGGGGCGTTGCAGGCCGGTGCCTTGTCAACGACCTTCACGGCATCCCAGGGTCTGCTGTTGATGATTCCGAACATGTACAAGATTGCCGGTGAGTTGACGCCCTTCACGATGCACATTGCCGCTCGCACCGTGGCGACGCATGCGCTATCGATATTTGGTGACCACTCGGATGTGATGGGATGCCGGCAAACGGGCTTTGCGATGCTCTGTTCGGCGTCTGTGCAGCAGGCGCAGGATTTCGCCGCAATCGCCCACGTGGCGACACTGGAATCGCGGGTCCCATTCATGCACTTCTTCGACGGGTTCCGCACGTCGCACGAGGTCTCGAAGATCGAGGGTCTGACCGAGGAACAACTCCGGGAGCTCGTTCCTGAAGAGAAGGTCAACGAACACCGAGCGCGCGCCCTCACGCCCGACCGCCCCGTGTTAAGAGGCACCACCCAAAACCCGGACACATTCTTTCAGGCCCGCGAGGCCAGTAATCGTTTCCATAACGCCTGTCCGGCGATCGTGCAGGACGTGATGGACCGATTCGCCAAGTTGACCGGACGACGATATGGCGTCTTCGAGTATGCGGGTCATCCCGAGGCCGAACGCGTCATTGTCATCATGGGATCCGGCGCCGAGACGGTTCATGAGACGGTCGATTTTCTCTCGCGACGAGGTGAGAAAGTCGGCGTGCTGAAAGTTCGATTGTACCGCCCGTTCTCGCCGACAGCGTTGCTGAAGGTACTCCCTTCCTCCGTGCGTGCGCTCGCCGTCATGGATCGAACGAAGGAGCCGGGGGCACTCGGCGAACCCCTGTACCTCGACGTCGTGGCTGTGCTGGCCGAGGCTCGCGCCAACGGCGTTCTGCCCTTTGCATCCGACCCTCGCGTCGTGGGTGGACGCTACGGCCTCTCATCAAAGGAGTTTACGCCTGCGATGGTGAAAGCGATCTTCGACAATCTGTCGCTGGATCGTCCGAAGAACCACTTCACCATCGGCATCGTGGACGATGTCACGCATGTGTCGCTCGTCTACGATGAAGAGTTCAGCACCGAACCTGACGATGTCGTCACGTCGGTGTTCTACGGGCTCGGCTCGGACGGCACAGTCGGAGCCAACAAGAATTCCATCAAGATTATCGGCAGTGAAACCGACCGCTACGTTCAGGGCTATTTCGTCTACGACTCGAAGAAAGCTGGCGCGATGACCGTGTCGCACCTCCGCGTGAGCCCGCGACCGATACAGTCTGCATACCTCGTGCAGAATGCTCGTTTCGTGGCCTGCCATCAGTTCGAGTTTCTCGACCGCCTCGACGTGCTCGCTCACGCAGCCTATGGCGCGACATTTCTCCTGAATGTCCCCGGACCTGCAGAATCAGTATGGGATCGATTGCCGCGCGAAGTGCAGCAGCAGATTGTCGACAAGCGACTCAGACTTTACGCAATCGATGCGGCGGCGGTTGCCCGCGAGAGCCAGATGGGAGGGCGCATCAACACGATCATGCAGACGTGTTTTTTCGCAATCTCAGGCGTCCTGCCGCGTGAAGAAGCATTGGGACACATCAAGAAGGCCATCGAAAAGACCTACGGGAAACGCGGACCTGAGATCGTGAAACGAAACTGGGCAGCCGTAGACCGAACGCTCGCCCATCTCCACGAAATCACCGTACCGGCAACCGTGACGAGCCCGCGGCCACGACCGCCACTCATCTCCGCAGACGCTCCGGACTTCGTCCAGCGTGTAACGGCCGTCCTCATGGCCGGCCACGGTGATCGGCTTCCCGTCAGTGCCTTCCCCGTCGATGGCACGTGGCCCGTTGGAACCGCCAAATGGGAAAAGAGGAATATCGGACTGGAAATTCCCGTCTGGGATGAGCGCATCTGCATCCAGTGCAACCAGTGCGCGCTCGTGTGTCCGCACGCCGCCATCCGTGCGAAAGTCTACGACCCGGGTCGGCTGGACGAGGCGCCGCCGACTTTCAAGTCCACGGCGTACAAAGGGCTCGAGTTCAAGGCGCAGATGTACACGATTCAAGTAGCACCAGAGGACTGCACTGGCTGCAACCTCTGCGTCAACGTGTGCCCGGCGAAGGATCGGACCAATCCACGGCACAAGGCCATCAATATGCGGCCACAAACCCCGCTCCGTGACGCGGAACGCGCAAACTACTCGTTCTTTCTCGACTTGCCGGAAGCACCCCGGACGAGCATGGCCAAGCTCGACCATCGAACGTCGCAGCTCCTCGAGCCACTGTTCGAGTATTCGGGTGCGTGTGCGGGCTGCGGCGAGACGCCCTATATCAAATTGCTGACGCAGCTGTTCGGCGACCGGGCGCTCGTGGCCAATGCCACGGGCTGCTCGTCGATTTACGGAGGCAATCTGCCGACGACCCCCTACTCCACCAATCGCGACGGACGCGGACCCGCGTGGGCCAACTCGCTGTTCGAGGACAATGCCGAGTTCGGCTTGGGGCTGCGGTTGGGGATCGACAGCCAGGCGCGTGCCGCACGCGCGCTGGTGGGAAAGCTGGCCGACCGGATCGGTGTCCCGCTGGCAGATGCCCTCTTGCACGCCGACCAGTCCACAGAGTCTGGAATCGCGGCGCAGCGGGAACGCGTGAGCCTGCTTGGACGGGCTCTTGCGAGCCTCGATACGCCTGAAGCACGACAGCTTGAACTGTTGCGTGACTATCTGGTCACCAAGAGCGTGTGGATCGTGGGTGGCGATGGTTGGGCGTACGACATCGGCGCTGGCGGCCTCGACCACATTCTGGCGAGTCGCTATGACGTCAACATCCTCGTGCTCGACACCGAGGTTTACTCGAACACGGGTGGACAGCAATCGAAGGCAACGCCCCTGGGCGCGGCTGCGAAGTTTGCCGTCGCGGGCAAGGATGTTCCAAAGAAGGATCTCGGACTGCTGGCCAATATGTACGGCCACGTGTATGTGGCGCGCGTGGCATTCGGCGCGAAGATGAGTCAGACGGTACAGGCGTTTCTGGAAGCCGAAGCCTATCCGGGGCCGTCACTGATCATCGCCTACAGCCACTGCATCGCTCACGGCTACGACATGGCGCAAGGGGCTGCCCAGCAGAAGCTGGCCGTCGATTCTGGCGTCTGGCCGCTGTTCCGGTTCGACCCACGGCGTACCGCCGAGGGCAAGCCGCCGCTGCACCTGGACTACGGGCCACCGAAGGCGCGCGTGGCTGACTACATGCGGAATGAGTCCCGCTTCCGGGTCATCGAGCGAACCGATCCGGTGCGATTCAAACAGTTTCTCAGGGCCTCGGAAGAGGCTGCTCAGCAGCGTTATGCGGTCTACCAACAGCTGGCGGGCATCACCGTGCCGCAACCCCACGTCCAGGTGGACGATGCGCCGTCGCCAGATCTGGCCCCGGCTGACGAGTAACGCTCCGGAAGCCAACGAGGCGTGAATCGACCATGAATCTGAGCACCACATATCTCGGTTTCACACTGCCGCATCCGTTGATCCCGGGGGCCTCCCCGCTTGCCGATGAGCTCGACACGGTGAAACGGCTCGAGGACGCGGGAGCCCCTGCTGTCGTGTTGCGGTCGCTCTTCGAAGAACAGGTCATGCAGGAACAGATGGCCGAGCACCATCATCTCGACGGTCCTGGCGAGTCGTTCGCGGAGGCGATGAGCTACTTTCCGAGCCCCGACGTGTTCGTGCTGAGCACCGACCGCTATCTCGAGCACCTGCGACGGATCAAGCAGGTTGTCACGATCCCCGTGATCGCATCTTTGAATGGAGTCACACCGGGCGGGTGGCTCGAGCATGCGCGTCTGATGGAGCAGGCCGGGGCCGACGCGCTCGAGCTGAATCTCTACCGGGTGGCAACCGATCCGGAAATCAGTGGCGTGGACGTCGAGCGCCAGGCGATTGAGATCGTCCGCGAAGTCAAACGGACGACGCGGATTCCGGTCGCGGTCAAATTGTCGCCCTTCTTCACCTCGTTCGCACACCTGGCCCGGGAGTTGGACCATGCGGGTGCCGATGGGCTCGTGCTGTTCAACCGTTTCTATCAGCCAGACATCGACATTGAAGAACTCACCGTCTCCCGAACGCTGCACTTGTCCGATTCGTCGGAGCTGCTCCTGCGACTTCACTGGATGGCGATTCTGGCCGGACGTGTCAGAGCATCGCTCGCTGTCACAGGCGGTGTCCATACCGCGCTCGATGTCGTCAAGGCCACGATGGCTGGCGCGCATGTGACCCAGATGGTTTCGGCGCTCCTCCTCCATGGTCCGGAGCACCTGCGCACGGTCGTGAACAACCTCGTGATCTGGATGGAGGAACACGAGTGGCGTTCGCTCGCCGAGATGCGCGGGAATATGAGCCTTTTCAAGGTCTCCGATCCGGCAGCCTACGAGCGCGCCAACTACATCGCGTTGCTGCAAGCCTGGGACGGTGATTCGCCGCCGCGGAATTCTTGACGCCACCTGGAGAAATCCCGCAGTCCAACCGC
>DATBJG010000307.1:0-3701 GCA_036556585.1 Vicinamibacterales bacterium | reverse complement strand
CCAGGCGAAGGCGCCGGCGGTGATGGCACCTTCCACCCAGGTCGGCCGATACACCCCCACCCATCCCGCCGGGTCGAAGCTGTGCGCGAGCGAGCTGACGATGATGACGAATCGCTCGAGCCACATGCCAAGGTTGACGAGAAGCGAGATGACAAAGAGCGCGCGCAGATTCGTTCGCACGCGCTTCCAGAACAGGGAGAGCGGCACCAGACAGTTGCAAAGTACCATCACCCAGAAGAACGGGGCGTAGGCGCCGAGGGCACGATCCACGAACGTGCCGAACTCGAAGACGCTGCCCGTGTACCACGCGACAAAGAACTCCGTCACGTAGGCATACGAAACAATCAGCGAGGTCGGAATCATAAGTTTGGCAAGGTTTTCGAAATGGTGCACCGTGATGTATTCCTCGAGATGGAGCAGCGTTCGCATGGGGATGAGCAATGTCATCACCATCGCCAGACCGGAAAAGATGGCACCGGCGACAAAATACGGCGCGAAAATCGTGCTGTGCCATCCGGGCAGGATCGACATCGCGAAGTCCCAGGACACCACGCTGTGAACCGACACGACCAGTGGGGTTGCCAGCGCCGCAAACAGCCCATAGAGACTGTTGAAGTGTCGCCATTGCCGATCGGTGCCCTGCCAGCCCAGCGCGAGCACGCGATACAGATACCGTCGCCAGTCCTGTTGGCGATCCCGGGCCGCAGCAATGTCGGGGACGAGGCCCAGATAGAGAAACAACGTGCTGACCGTCAGATACGTGCTGATGGCAAACACGTCCCAGATGAGCGGGGATCGGAAGTTCACCCACAGCTCACGCTGGTTCGGATATGGAAAGAGCCAGTAGAAGTTCCATGGACGCCCCAGGTGAATGATCGGAAAGAGTCCGGCAGTCATCACGGCAAAGACCGTCATGGCTTCAGACGCCCTCGCGACAGCCGTTCGCCAGCGCGCTCGAAACAGCAACAGCACGGCGGAAATCAGCGTTCCCGAATGCGCGATGCCGACCCAGAACACGAAGTTCGTAATGTAGACGGCCCACATGATTGGGGGCTCGTAACCGGCAACGCCCAATCCAACCTGGATCTGGTGCGTCAGACCGTAGATGCCCCACAGAAGGACGGCCCCCACCACTCCAAGCGCCACGAAATACGCAGGGCTCGGGGTTTGAATAGTGCGGAGGATGTCGTCGCTGATCTTTCGATATGTCATCACAATCAATTGCAGGATTGCAGGATTGCAGGATTGCAGAAAGGATCGGGATAAAGGACTTCTGACAATTGCTCCTGCGATTCTGCAATTCTGCAATTCTGCAATCTCATCGTCTTTCCAAAACCTTCTTCAGGTACGTCACCGCCGGCCGTGTATTGAGTCCGTCGAAAATCCGATACGCGCGTGGACCGCGGGCCAGCTGCGAGACACGACTGCTCGGATCATTGAGATCTCCAAAGACGATCGCCTGGCCCGGGCACGTCTGAGCACATGCGGGAACGACTTCCCCATCGCGCACCGGACGCTTCTCGTCCTTTGCGCGGTCCTTGCCTTCCTGAATCCGCTGCACGCAGAACGTGCACTTCTCCATGACGCCCTGGCTGCGCACGGTGACGTCGGGGTTGAGTTGCAGATGCAGGGGATCCGGGAATTCTGATTGGAACCAGTTGAACCGGCGTACTTTGTACGGACAGTTGTTCGAACAGTAGCGCGTGCCCACGCATCGGTTGTAGACCTGAGCGTTGAGACCTTCGTCTGTGTGATAGGTCGCATACACGGGACAAACCGTTTCGCACGGGGCGTGATCGCAGTGTTGGCAGAGCATGGGGACGAACCGCACATCAATGGCAGTTGCCACCGGATCGCGCCGTTCGACAAAGCGTTCGATTCGCAGCCACGACATCGTGCGGCCGCGCCGTACGGCTTCTGGACCCATGACAGGCACGTTGTTTTCGGCATAACAGGCCGCCACACACGCGTTGCACCCTGTGCAGGCATCCAGGTCAATCGCCATCCCCCACCGATACTCGGGATGGGTATGTTCAGGGGACAGACTGCGGTGTTCTGCTTCGGGTACCGTCTGCGCCTGCCCGGCAATCACATCGTCAAGGGACAGGGCTAAGGCGATGCCTCGATCGACCTGGCTTTCCGACGACTGGAGTTTGAGCACAGGCCGGTGAAGGGCTCGCGGTGTCACCCGAACCTTCACAGACAACCACCGCACCCCGCCCGACAACATCTCTGGCGTCGGATCGATCAACGTAATTGGATTGACGCCGCGGCCGGCGGCATAACGACCGTACTCCGTGTGTCCCTGCCCAATTGGGATGGCAATGGTGCCGGGACGAAGATTCGGATTGAGCACGACCGGCACGTCCAGCTTGCCATGTGGAGACTCCACCGAAACGAGCTGCCCTTCGTCAGCGTCCAGCGATCGTGCCGTGTCAGGATGGACCTCCGCCCAGCTACTCCAGACCGCCTTAGTGACCGGATCGGGAATTTCCTGCAGCCACGAGCGGTTGGCACCGCGCCCATCATAAAGATGCAGCGACGCATAAGGCATCAGCACCAAGCCATCAGAGGGACCGCTGATTACCCCAGCGTCGAACGAAACCTTGGCAACCTCGCGACTGAGCGTCACCGGCTGAGATTCGACTGGATTCCAGACGCCTCCCCGCTCGAGCGCAGTCGCCCAATGATCGTCAAACGTCGTTGAACCCGCCGCGCTTGCTGGTGATTCTGCGTCGTATCGTGCCCGCCATTCTGCGCGCAGGTATTCGTAGAAGCCTTCGGCCGGAAGTGCACCTGAAACCTCCTCGCCGAGCCGACGTCCGACATCAAGGAGAAGGTCACCGACATGCCGGCTGTCGAACCGAGCTGCGATCACCGGTTGCCTCAGGCCCCGGACCCCCGCACGCGGTTCCTCATCACCCCACGACTCGAGCGGGCCATGGGTCGGCACCACGAGATGTGCCCGTGCCGTCGTCTCATCAAGGGTGTTGGCGAAGCTCGCCACGAACGGCACACGTTCGAGAGCAGCAGAAAATCCAAGTGCAGCAGGCGACGCGAACGCGGGGTTGACGTCGTGCGTGATGAGGATCTCGATGTCGCCCGCCCGCATCGACTCGACGAGCTCGGCGAGCTCGCGATAGGTGCTGGCGCGCCCGTAGCTCGAATCGGGTCCGAACAGCACGGTGGTTCCCACATTGCCGGCCACGTAGTTCAACAGATTGAGGGCCACCTGGAGAGCTGTGGCATTCGCGCCCGACGCAGCTACGCCCCCTCCGATTGCCAGGCTTCGTCCCGGACCGGTCTTCGGATCGCTGAAGAGGCGGGCGAGCTCCGTCAGTTTCGCAGTCGGAATACCAGTCTGACCGGCGACACGATCCGGCGAATACGAGGCCACCAGGTCGGTGATGAATTTCAGGTCGGCTTCTTGTATCGCCTGAGACCGTCGTTCCGCCACAATCACCTGGACCATGGCAAGTGCGAGGAGGATTTCGGTCCCTGGTACGGGCGATATCCACTCGTCCGCATTCGAGGCCGTCAGCGAAAGTCGTGGCTCTATGTGGACGAATCGCGATCTGCGCGTGCCCTGCTCGCGATGCGCTTGGGTGAATGCACCCGAATACTCGACGGTGGAGAGCCAGGTCTCGAGGAAGTCGGCGCCAAACGAAACCAGCACGTCAGCGCGGGCCAGATCGTAGTGA
>DATBJG010000306.1:0-6132 GCA_036556585.1 Vicinamibacterales bacterium | reverse complement strand
ACGGTATCATGCGTGGAACCTGCCGCTCGAGACAGGACTGCGCCCATGCTGCTTGACCTTCGCCTTGCCCTGCGCACGCACGTTCGGCGTCCGCTGTTCGCGCTTCTGATCGTGACGTTGCTCACGACTGGTGTCGGCGCAAACACGTTCGTCCTCAGCCTCGTCGACGCGGTGCTGCTGCGGCCGTTTGAGTTCCGCGATCAGGATCAATTGGTAATGCTCTGGCTGCGCGACCGCACGCGCGAGGTGACCTTTGTCGAGATGTCCTACCCCGACTTTCTCGATCTTCGCGAGCGCAACCGGGCATTCACGAACTTGGCCGCAATGCCGGCCGTCGACAGCACCTTCAACCTGACAGGCGACAGGGAACCAGAGGTGATTACCGGTCGCCCGGTGACCGCCACCTTCTTCGACGTCCTTGGTGTACGCCCCGCACTTGGCCGCTCGTTCGACCCAGCCGAGCAGGTCAAAGGCGGGGCGCCAGCGGCGGTACTCTCAGACGGTTTCTGGCGGCGACGCTTTGGGGCAGATCCCGCCATCGTCGGACGTTCACTGCGTCTCGACGGCAATACGGTGACCGTTGTCGGCGTGATGCCGCCCGGGTTCCACTATCCCGCCGGCGTCGATCTGTGGACCGCGCTCGAACCGGAGATCGATGGCATTGCCGAAAAGCGCGAGACCGGATGGCTCCTGGCGATCGGGCGTCTGGCACCAGGCGTCTCCTTGAATCGGGCATCCGGTGAAGTGAATGCGGTCTTCAAAGGCATCCTCGCCGAGCATGCACCGGCCTTCGACGCGGAGGTGACCCTGACGCCGCTCGTGGACACCATCGTGCGCACCAGCCGGAATCAGCTCGTATTTCTTACGGGCGCCGTCGGCGTGCTGCTGCTCATCGCGTGCGCCAACGTCGCCGGTCTCCTGCTCGCACGTGCGACCTCGAGGACGCGCGAGATAGCCACTCGGTTGGCGCTCGGGGCCGACCGCCGCCGGATAGTCCGTCAACTCCTCATCGAAACGATCCCGCTCTCGGCCGCGGGCGCCGTTGCAGGCATCGCGCTCGCATGGTGGGGCACGATTATCATCAAGACGGTCGCGGCCGCCGACATTCCGCGTCTCAGTCAGGTCGGACTCAATTGGAGGTTGGTCGTATTTGCCGCATTGCTCTCGGTCGTGACGGCAATTGTCGCGAGCCTGGCACCAGCGAGACAGACCTCACGTCTCGCGCTCATCGACGCGATCCGAGCCAGCAACCCGAACACGGGCGGCGGAAGCCACGTTGGATCGCTGCGCGGCGGCCTTGTTGCAGCGCAGATCGCGCTGACGTTTCTGCTGCTCGTCGCGTCTGGCCTGATGCTGCGGAGTCTCGCCAACTACCAGAACATCGACCTTGGCTTCGATCCCGATGGTCTGCTTGCCGTCGAGATGCCGGTTACCAGTCCTGCGGCATCCGACGCGGCTCGAACCAATCGTTTGTTTGAATCCGTTACCGAGCGGCTGGCAGCACTGCCGGACGTCGAGGCCAGCGCCGGGGTGCTGCTGCGGCCTCTCTGGAGCACGGTCGGGCTCGATTGGCCCATCCAGGCCGACAGCCAGACCGTCGATGAAGCAAAGAAAAACCCGCTCATCAACCTCGAAGCGGTCACCCCGACGTACTTTGCGACCATGCGGACTCCCCTCCGTGCGGGACGCGTGTTCACGTCCGCAGACCGTGTGGAGTCGGAGGGTGTCGTCATTGTGAGCGAGAGCTTCGCTCGCCACGCGTGGGGAGAGGGAATGGCCGTCGGCCGACGCGTGAAGATGCCGCTCGGAGAAAGTCCTTTTCACCAGCAATGGTTGACGGTCGTCGGCGTTGTTGCTGACGTGAGATACCGTGCGCTCGACGTCCCGCGTCTTGATGTCTACATGCCGGCGGCACAGTTCACGTTTCCTCTGCGACATCTCGTTCTACGAACGACCGGCGATCCCGCCCGACTCGTGCCGGCGGTTCGAGCAGAGATTTTCGCGATGGATCCCCATCAGCCGATCACCGACGCCCGTCCGATGATCGACATTGTCAACTCCACGCTTGGCTCGACGCGCCTGCACACACAGGTCCTCGTGTTGTTTGCCGTCATTGCCATGGGGCTCGCAGCCATCGGGTTGTACGCGGTGCTCGCGCGGTCGGTCGAGGAGCGCACCCGCGAGATTGGTGTGCGCATGGCGCTCGGCGCGAGACCTGCCCGCGTCCTGCGTCACGTGCTCCTTGGTGGTTTGAAGTTGACTGCTGCAGGTCTCGTTGCCGGTGCACTTGCGAGCGCCGCGGGAATGCGGGTGATGGCCAGCCTGGTCTTTGGCGTGGCAACCTCGGATCTGCTCACCTACGGAGTGGCAATCGCACTCGTTGTGGCAGTTTCGACGGCAGCCGGCCTGATTCCGGCCCTCCGAGCGGCCAAGCTGGACCCGATGCAGGCGCTCAGGCACGAATGAACCAGGAGAATTACAGGATTGCAGGATTGCAGGATTGCAGGATTGCAGAAAGGGAAGGCGAACAGGCAGAATTGATGAGACCGTAGCCTCCAAGGAGCCGAGATGATCAAACGCAACTGCATCGGCATTGTAGCGGCCGTACTTTTCGTGTCGATATCGCTGTCGGGTCAGTCACCAGCCTCTTACAAGGCTCCTCGTACACCGTGGGGCGACCCGGATCTTCAGGGCATCTGGAACGGCAACGATCTTCAAGGTATTCCGTTTCAACGCGCCGAATCGGTGGGCACCCGCGGCGTACTGAACGACGAGGAGTACCGGCAGCGCGTGGCTGCGCGCGATCGGCTGGTCGAGACCGACAATGTCGACTTCGATCTGGAAAACGCTGAAAAGTTCGAATCCTTTGGAGCGGTTGGCGGCCCCGTGTCGCCGCCTCCCCACTGGCTCGAGCGTTCCAGAAATGTCAGCCGGCAGGCCTCGTTTCTCATCGATCCTCCCGACGGACGGCTGCCTCCCATGACGCCCGAAGCGCAGCAGCGGCAGCAGGCGCAGCGTGATGCCCAGGCCGCACGTCGTGCGGTTTTGAACGGCCGAGAAGCGGACACCTACACGGATCGCAGTTTGTACGATCGGTGCGTCAGCCTCGGACCGCTTGGCTCATTGACCCCGAAGATCTACAACTCCGGCAACCGAATCGTGCAGGGACCTGGTTGGGTTGCCTTTACGAATGAGATGATCCACGAGACCAGAATCATCCCGACGGATGGTCGTGCCAACCTCAGCTCGAACATCGTTTCGTGGATGGGTAACTCGGTTGGCCACTGGGAAGGGGACACGCTGGTTGTCGTGACCAGACACGTCCGGCCGGAGATCAACTTTCAGGGTTCATCGCTCTCAGAGCAAGGCCGCTTGATCGAGCGTTTCACTCGCGTTGCCGATGGGACGCTCGAATACCGGATGACCGTGGAGGATCCGAAGAACTGGACGCGCAGCTGGACGATGATGATGGTGCTGCCGCGTGATGACCGCTACGGCTTCTACGAATACGCCTGCCATGAAGGCAACTACACGATGTTCAATATTCTGAGCGGCGCGCGCGCGCAGGAAAAAACGACCGAGGAACGCTAATCGAGGAAAGGCCGCGGCGGGCCTTCAGGCCCGCCGACGAACGACGAGGTCGAACGACGCCGTGAGACCGTCACTGTGTTCTTTCGGCGTCAACACGAGCGAGGAGCGCGCGATCCGATCCCTTCCGAGCAGCGCGTCCCCCTTGAAGAACAGCTGGGTGGTTAACTCCGAGATGTCATCACCGTACACTTTCAGGTGAAAGTGTGCGGGACGCCCGCTGTAGAACTTCGGCTTGATCGTCCTGAAGGTATAACGACCTTCTGCATCGGTGCGGATCCGGCCCCGCAGACGAAACCCCTGCATATCGTAGGTACCACTCGAATCGGCATGCCATAAGTCGACAACGGCATTCTTCAGCAGGGCGCCTGAGGAGTCCAGCACCCGTCCAGAAAGCGAAAACGGTGTCCCCTGTATGCCGGATTCAATGAGCATCGATCGAAATGGGGCTCCCGGTTTGTAAAAGGGGCCGGAGGTCGTGGACTCGGTCAGGTCCAGTGCCCACAAGGGGCTCAGCTCGCTGAAGCCGAGGCTGCCGACGAGCAGTGCGCCGCTGGAGAATGCCGCCTGTCGAATCATCTGACGGCGAGTCGTAAGGCTCAAACGGTCGGCGTCGATCTGGTGCCACTGCGTCTTCATGACCTTTCTCCTTGAATTCCAGTATACCCGGCGGACGCGGCGGCCCGCGACCTCCTCAAGAGCGGTTTTCTCGCCGCCCGGTGTAGAATCTCCCGGCGCCAAACCCTCCAGCCCGGCTCCAAGGAGAGCCTCCAACCCATGATTCAGGTGGAAAACCTCGCCAAGACCTTTGGCGAGGTCAAGGCCGTCGACGACATTTCCTTTGCCGTCGCAGCCGGAGAAATTTTTGCGTTTCTCGGCCCGAACGGGGCCGGCAAGACCACGACGATCCAGATGCTCACGACTCTTCAGCGGCCGACTCGCGGGTCGATGCGGCTGGACGGGCTGGATCCGGTTGCACAGCCGCTCCAGGCCCGCAGCCGGTTCGGCATCGTCTTTCAGGACCCGAGTCTCGACGTCGAGTTGACGGCATACGAGAACATGGACCTGCACGGCGCGCTCTATCACGTGCCCAGGAAAATCCGCATCGAGCGAATCGAGACCTTGCTCTCGTTGTTCGAGCTGTGGGACCGACGCGACTCGCAGGTGAAGACGTACTCGGGGGGTATGAAGCGCCGACTCGAAATCGCGCGCGGTTTGTTACATACACCCAAGATTCTGTTTCTGGACGAACCGACGCTTGGACTCGACCCGCAGAGTCGCAACCAGTTGTGGACACACGTCAAACACCTCAACGAGACAGAAGGCGTGACGGTCTTTCTGACCACGCACTACATGGACGAAGCGGAACGGACTGCGCATCGAATCGCCATCATCGACCACGGACGCATCGTCGCGCAGGGAACGGCGCAGGAACTCAAGCAGCAGACCGGAACGGATTCGCTTGAAGGGGCCTTTCTTGCGCTGACGGGGTCGACAATCCGGGACGAGCGCGCCGATGCCGCGGAACAAATGCGACAAATGGCCAGAATGTGGAGGCGTTGAGCTGTGACAGTTGTCTACTATCTGTGGCTTCGGGAAGTGAAACGATACTTGCGGTCGCGGCCTCAAATCATCGGGTCAATTGCCCAGCCGCTGCTGTACCTGCTGGTGCTCGGGTTCGGGCTCGGGCCGGTATTCGCCCAGTCCGGTCAGGGCAGCTATCTTCAGTTCATCGCACCGGGTGTCGTCGGGATGGCCATTCTCTTCACGTCCATCTTCTCGGGGATTGGCTTGCTCTGGGATCGTCAGTTCGGATTCCTCAAGGAAACCCTCGTTGCTCCAGTCCCGCGACTGCAGATCATGCTTGGCCGCACTCTCGGAGGCGCCACCATTGCGGTGATTCAGGGCACGCTCATCCTCATTGTCTGCATCATCGCGGGCTTCCGGCCACAGAGCGTGACCTCGCTTCCGCTTGCTCTCGTGTTCATGCTGCTCGTGGGTCTCGTGTTTGCCGGGCTCGGCACGGCAATCGGGTCGTCCCTGAAGGACATGCAGGGCTTTCAGCTGATCATGAACTTCCTGGTCATGCCGATCTTCTTTTTGTCTGGCGCCCTGTTTCCGCTGAACAACCTTCCCAGGGCGCTTACTCTCGCAACTCGAGTCGATCCGCTTTCATACGGCATCGATGGCCTGCGTGGAGCCTTGATTGGCCTGACGCAGTTCGGCGTCTTCACCAACGTCGCGGTTCTGGTGGGCGTGGCCTCGGGGTTTCTCGTTCTTGGGGCGTGGGCGTTCTCGAGGATTCAGATCTGAGGATTAGTGATTCGTGATTTGTGATTAGTGATTAGTGAATCGTTGGTGAGTGGCGATTTCGCGACTGGTGATTTATTGACGATTGAGCCATTCACCCGATAAATCACAAAGCACCAATCACAGATCACCAACGATTCACAAATCACAGATCGCAAATCAGCATTGTTCATGGCTCAGGGGGCCCAAACAACGCGGCTTCTGGCGCCAACAGCGAGCTGTCGTCGCCAACCG
>DATBJG010000305.1:0-7632 GCA_036556585.1 Vicinamibacterales bacterium | reverse complement strand
AGAAGTCCGCCAGGCTTATGCCTTGAGAAATCGTATTTAGGTTGAATGGCGGTGCCTGCAGTCCGCCCGCCGCTCCGACCGTCGGAGGTGCCTCCGGCGAGAACACGGCCTCGACGCCGTACTGCGCCAGATTTAGTCCGTACTGCTTGGCTCGCTCCCGGTTGATCTCCAGGATCTCGACATCGATGATGACTTCCGCGCGCGGCTTGTCGTTGGCGCGGATGATCTGCTCGATGATGGCCACCATCGTCGTCGTGCCGCGCACGGTGATCGTGTTGGCGGTTCGATTGGGCACGATGACCGGCGCGATCGGCAGGTTGGCCAGCCGCGTCAAGTTCGTGAGGTTCTGCACGAGTTCGGTGATGTCGGCATTCGACACGTAAAACGTCTGAATCACCTGCTCGTCGTACTGGATCCGCTTCTGAGGCGTTTCGGGGACGACAATGATCGTGCGCTGGTCGAGGACCTTGTAGAACAGATTGTTTGCCGACAGAATCTGGCGAAGGGCCGACTCGAGCGTCACGCCATCGAGTTGGACCGAGTACGACCGATCCTGGTACGTCGGGTCGTACGTGACGTTGATGCCGGTGGAGTCGGCGATGAAGTTCAGGATATCGCGCACCGATGCGTTGGTGAATCGCACGGCGCCAAGCGGTTCCCGTGGGTTGAGTGTGGGCTCCGCGGACGTCTGACGAGCTTGCTGGCGCAGCTGTTCGATGGGTGGCCGCGGCCGGCCCGCTTCAATACGCTCGCGAATCTTGCGGTCCAGCTCGTTGACCTTTGCGGCGGCCTGCCGGTTTGCCGGGTCGTACTCGGTAACCTTCTTCCACTCGAGGAGTGCCGCATCGAGCTGGTCTTTGGCCTCCAGGTCGCGTGCGAGATTGACGTGGACGCTCGATGCGTTGAGCATGGCGCGGTCGAGCGCGATGCGATAGTCGGCCCGATCTGGCGCCTTTTGCACCGCGTCGCGCAAGTAGACGACGGCCTCATCCCAATCGCCACGAAGGCTGCTCTGTTCGCCTCGTCGAAACGCCCGTCCCGCCGCACAGCCCGACAGTACGGCCGCCAGCAAGATCACGCTCGTGAGTTTGGTCGCTCGGGTCATCGTGTTGTCCACATTCTGAGCCTGGGCTTCCTCATTGTCCCGTCAGTCGGATGGTCTGCCGACCTCCGCCGTCGACGTAGGTCATCTCGATCGATTCCACACCAATACGTACGATGCGGTACCGTCCGTCGATAATCGCGCCTTCAAACCCGTGGAACACCGAGCGTCCGTCGCTCAGCACGGCGAGCTTGCCGCCCTGGGTAGGCGCCTCGACGAGGCCAATGAACTTCAGGGCAATCGGCGGCGGTCCTGGCGGCGGCAACGGCGTCGGCGGCGGCTGCGGCACGATGACAGGCGGCGGACGCACCGGATCCTCACCAGACGAGCCTGGCGACGAAGTCCGTTGCCCGAATCGGAAGGGATTGCGGTCCCCGTCCACTGGCTCTGGTCTGGGCGCCTCGAGCGCCTCGAGCTTGACGACTTCGGCTCGTTCCACCTCGGTCCCGCGGCTAACCTGGCCCCGCGGCGTCGCGGGATTGGACGGGGCGGCGCTGCTCCCGGTTGACTGGGGCGCGCGCGTCTGCACGACGACGATGGCCACCAGGGCCGCCAGCAAACCGGCGAGAAGGACGAGACCACGCTGTTTAGGTGCCATCCGACAAGACCTGGTAATACGTCGACAGCGAGAGTGTCAGCACCAGAGGCGCGCCGGGTTCACCGCCTTCAGCGAGGGACATGTCTTCGATGACCACAAACTCCGGTGCCGTTTCGAGCTCGTAGATGAACTGACGGATCTCTTCGTAGTCGCCCGCAAACGTCATCTCGGTCTTGAGCTTTCCAAGAGAACTCTCGCGCTCCGGCTTCTCCGGCACGTACGTCCGATGTTGTGCGCGCAGCCCAAGCTTTTGCGCGAGCTGCGCCACACGCAGATACGTCACACTGCGGGCGCCGGTGAGGTCGCGCGGGAGAACCTGGGTATAGAACGAGCTCAATGCCGCAGTCGCGCGATCACGCGCCGTCTGTGCCGCCTGAGCGCTGGCGTGATCGTTCCGAGCGGCAGCCAGCTCTGCGGCGGCCGCACGCTCACGAGTTTCCGCGTTGCGAACCTTGATTGACAGCGGGTAGACCGCCAGAACGTACACCGCCACATTGGCGAGAAGGGCAACAGCCAAAGGCACGAACCAGGCGCGCTTCTCGGCGAAAATTCGCGCAAGAGCCACCCTCATGGCTGCTTCTCCTGCACTGTCTCGACCTTTCCCGCAGTCGCTGTTGTCTGGTCCGGTACGTACTGCACGTTGAGGACTGCGAGCAACTCTCCGGATTCGGTCGTGCGCTCCTCGCGTGAGAGCACGCCGGTGAACGCACGCGTTGCCTCGAGCGCGCCCATAAAGCGATCGACATCTTCCACGCGTCTGCCCACGACGGTCACGGCCAGCACGACCCTGCCAGATTCATCCAGGTTCGGACGTAGCGCCGAAATCCGGACCTCGGGTGGCAGCGTTGTTTCCAGGTGGTTGAACAGCTCGGTCCACGAAAAAAGACGACGGTCAATGATGGTATTGGCCTCGTGCGCCGACGCTGACACGGTCTGGATCTGTTTGACGTCGAGCGTTCGGCGCACTTGTTGGGCGGCGGCCCGAAGCTGACGGGCGCGCAGCTCGGCTTCGCCGGCGCGTGCAAGCAGTTCCGTGTTCTGGTTCGAGAGGAATACGATGCGCCCGACGTTGAAAACCGTCAGTCCAAACACGAGCAGCGCCGCCAACAGAAGCAGGAGATTGACTACCCGCTCGTTGTAGAAAGGCCGCGTGGAGAAGTTGGCGCGCAGCATGGGTCAGGCTGCCCTCTCCCGTACGAGTAACCCCACCAGGGGCGCAAGCGTGTCGAGAAGCTCGGGACTGGCGACGATACGGTCAACGAGGTCTGCTGCACCCCGAGGGTCGATGGCTTCCACGTGTGTGCCCAGGCGTTCCTCCACCATCCGGCGAGCCTGATCCGCGTTGCGCCATCCGTCTGCAAGATCGCCCGCCAGCAGTCCTGCGCCGGCCAGGACGACCCGGACGAGGCCCCGGCCATTGAGCCGATCCTCATAGTACATCGCGGTCTGATGGACGAGATCCGCGAGACTGCCCTCAGCCTGGTGCGAACGGTTACGGAAGAACACCAGATTCTGGCCGCGAAGAATCGCCAGGCTTGCGTACTCGGCGGTCACGTGCACCAGCAACCAGTCATTGGCAGGTGGGTGTGGACCGGCCAGCACAGTGTTAATGACGTTGAACGAACTGATGTCCACGATACCTGGTTGAGCTCCCGCCGCCTCCACGATCGACTCGTATTCGCGCACGATGTCACGCCGCGCTGCAACGACCACAAACTCGTGCTCCCTGTCCAAGACCACGCCCGGGATGCAGCTGATCTGCGCGTCTTCCATCTTGAAGGGCGCGCCTTTTTTCATCTGCCAGCGGACCAGTTGGTCGAAGTCTTCGGCTCGGGGCGGGACTTTCTCGAACCGCAGCAGGGAAACCTTGGCCGCACTGTCGGGAATGGCCAGCCCCACGCGCCTCGGCCGGCCGCCGATTCGTTCGAAGACCCGCCTGAGCGCCTCGCCGACAGCTCCCGCATCGGCAATATTGGCCGCGTTGATCGCTGGATTTACCAGCCCCGGTGGGAGCGCTTCGGCCGCATGCGCGGTGACCGCCATGCGATCGCCCCTCGCCGTCACGACCGCGGCCGAGACGCGGCGCGGTGCAATTTCCACGGCAACGGTTGGCGGCGATGTCGTCAGCAGGCTTCGAATCATTCGACGAAGGTCACCTTGTTGATTTCGCGCAGGGTCGTCAGGCCCAGGAGGACCCGTTCGACGGCACATTCGCGCAAGAAGCGCATGCCTTCGTCCCGGGCCGCCTTTTTGATTTCAGATGTGGGCCGGCGCGCCAGGATCATCTCACGTATCTGATCCGACAGATCGAGCAGCTCGCAGATCGCGGTCCGGCCCTTGAATCCAGTGCCGCCGCATTCGATACAGCCAGCGCCTTCGTAGAACGTATGGGTTTGGGCCAGTGCCGGATCAAGAGCGGACTCTTCCAGGACCACCGGACTCGGTTTGACCGGTCGCCGGCAGTGCGAGCAGATCAGGCGGACGAGCCGCTGCGCCATCACGCAGTTGAGCGCCGACACGAACTGATACGGTTCGACACCCATGTTGAGGAACCGCCCCAGCACGTCCAACACGTTGTTCGCGTGCACCGTCGTAAACACCAGGTGCCCGGTCAGCGCGGATTGAATGGCAATCTGGGCCGTCTCTGGATCTCGAATTTCGCCGACCATGATCTTGTCGGGATCATGACGAAGGATCGACCGCAAACCGCGTGAGAACGTCAGTCCCTTCTTTTCGTTGATGGGAATCTGCGTGATCCCCCGCAGCTGGTACTCGACGGGGTCCTCGATGGTCACGATCTTGTCTTCGACCGACTTGATCTCCGACAACGCGGCATACAGTGTGGTGGTCTTGCCGCTCCCGGTCGGACCGGTGACGAGCACCATGCCGTAGGGTTCAGCGATGTACTTCCGGAACCGCTTGAGCTCACTCTCCGGGAAGCCAAGAATGTCGAGACGAAGCTCGTGAAACTGCTCGCTGATGGATTCCTTGTCCAGGATTCGGATGACGGCGTCCTCACCGTGGACGCTCGGCATGATCGAGACGCGAAAGTCGATCGTCTTGTCGGGCAGACGCAGCTTGAACCGGCCATCCTGCGGGACCCGCTTTTCGGCAATGTCGAGCTCGGCCATGACCTTGACGCGCGAGATGATCGAGCTGTGGAACTGCTTCGCGATCGGCCGCATGGCCTGCTGCAGGACGCCGTCGATGCGGTACTTGATGTGCACCGCATCTCCCTGTGTCTCGATGTGAATGTCGCTGGCTCGTCGCTGGATGGCGGTGAAGATGGTCGAATCCACGAGGCGGATAACCGGGCTGATGTCGCTCGTCAGCCGTTCGACCGTGAGACTGTCTTCCCCGTTCTCCTCTTCCTTGAGGAGCTGCATCTGGAAGCTCTCGGTCGCCTCGTCGAGCACACGCTGCGAGCTTTCGCTCTTCTTCAGGATTGATTCGATCGACGAGCGCGCGCCCACCGTCACTTTGATTGGCACGCCGAGCAACAATGAAAGCTCGTCAATCATCGGGAGATCGGTCGGATCCGAGACGACAATCACGAGGGCGCGATCATCGCGACGATGGGGCACGAAGCCGTACCGCAGCATCAGGTCGGCAGGAATCGCACGGAAGAGATCCTGGTCGATCCGGAACTGTTCCATGTCCACGAGCTCGAGCCGATAGCGCTCGGCCAGCCGGCGCGCGGCGGCGAGCTCCGCCGCGTGGTCCAGGACCGGGGCGTCGTCTTCGAGTTTGGAACCGACCGGGGGTACGTTGGATGGATTCACGAGAACACCTACATCACCGTCGAGAGCCGGAACAGCGGCATGTACAAGGCAACGACGAGGCCGGCGATCACGATCCCCATCACCACCAGAATGATGGGTTCGATCAGGGTGACGAAACGGCTGACCTCGGTTTCGATTTCTTCGTCGTAAAAGTCCGCCAGGTTGCTCAGCATGTCCTGCAGCGCGCCCGTGGACTCTCCAACTTCGACCATCTTGACGGCCACATCGGGAACCACGGCGCGTGCGCCCAGGGAGGTTGCCAGGCTTTCGCCTTCGCGGACTCGCTGCGTTACCGAGTCGAGCACGCGCGACATGTACCGATTTCCAATCGAGCGGGCGGAGACCTCGAGGGCATTCACGAGCGGAATGCCGCCTCCGAGCAGGGTGGACAACGTGCGCGCAAGTTGCGCCGTCGCAAACTTGCGGAAGATGTTCCCGATGAACGGCAGGGAAAGCAGTGCCCGGTCAATGCGGGCGCGCTGTCCCGGCTGACGGAACCAGGTCACCATCCCGATGACGGCCAATGCCGTCCCCACCAGGAACAGCAGAATGTTGCTCAAAAAGAAGTCTGAGATGGCAACGATCACCCGCGTTGAAAACGGGAGCTGGGCATCGAAGCCCGCATAGAAATCTGAGAAGGCGGGCACGACCTTCAACACAATGATGAGGACCAGACCAAGGGAGAGCGCGACGAGAATAGCCGGATAGATCAGCGCAGACAGCGTTCGGCGCCTAACCGTATCGATGACCTTCTCGTATGCGACATACCGGCGGAGGACCGCATCGAGGTTGCCGCTCCGCTCCCCGGCGACGAGCGAGGCGGTATAGACGCGGGGAAACAGCTCGCCATGCTCGGCAAAGGCATCCGACAAGGCGGTGCCAGCGCGGACCTTTTCGTGCACGGCATCAAGGACCGCCCGGAATACCGTGTGGGTTGCCTGGCGTCGCAGCATATCGAGCGATTGGACAAGGGGCATTCCGGCCTTGAGCAGCGTTGCCAATTCCTGATTGAAGACGAGAAAATCGTGCCGCGGAATGCGTCGCCGGGCGGACAGCACTGGGACCCAGCTGGCAGCCTGACCCCGGGCCCGCAGTGCCAGAACATGCAGTCCCTTTTCCTCGAGCTCATGCCGTAGACGGCTCTCGTTTTCGGCCGAATAGGTGCCTTCGATGATTTCCCCGGCGGCGGTCACCAGCCTGCACCGAAATTCCATAATTTAGTTCGCGTGGGGCCCCCGGCCTTCGCTCGTCTTCCGAAGTATCGAGCTTCGGCCAGGCTCGCCGGAGCGCCTTCCGCGCGAAGGCGGCACCCCCACGCGCTGCCGTCGCTTACGCTCCGGATCTTGATTCGGGGTCGTTTTCAAGAAAACTCGCAAATCTGCAATTCCGTTATCGGCGCTCGAGAACCGCTAAATTATACCGCTGCCGAGGGTTGTTGGCCGGCCAGAGTAGAGGTCCGGCAGATCAGTTAGACCGTCCCTGGAGGCGAATGGTCTGATGAGCGTTTTGCGCGCGTCCAGTCAGTTGCTAGAGCGCGGGGCGGGGAGCCTGTAGAAGACCAAGCACTTGTCGAACGTAATCGCGTGTTTCCTGGAATGGGGGAATTCCGCCAAACCGCCGGACTGTGGCTTCGCCAGCGTTATAGGCGGCCAGCGCCAGAGTCAACTCGAATCGGTCGAGTAGCGACTTCAAGTGTTTCACGCCCGCGTCGAGGTTCGAGGCCGGGTCGTACGGATTGCGCACAGCATACTGCCGGGCCGTCTGCGGCATCAGCTGCATCAGGCCCTTGGCGCCTTTTCTCGATCGGGCGTCCGGACGATACGCCGATTCCACCTGGACGACGGCACGGACCAGCCGGACGTCCACCCCGTGCCGAGTGGCAGCAGCGTCAATGAGATCGCCAAATGGCACTGCGGCCAACGCCTGAAGGGACTCTTCCGACTCGATCACAGGTTCCGGGTAAGGCACCTCGTCGGGTGCGATCGACTTCACCAGTGAGCGCGCGCAGACGATTTCGCCGCCCTGTCGCAACACGAGCACGATGTCGTCGCCTTCGATGCGATAGCTCTTTACGGAGATGTGCCGCCCGTTTTCGAGAAACACCAGCTCGGCCGATGCATCAATTGCCGCCGAAGCGACTGCAAAGACGG
>DATBJG010000304.1:0-8988 GCA_036556585.1 Vicinamibacterales bacterium | reverse complement strand
TTTCTGGATCGGCATCTCGCGCGCCTTGGGATTCTACATGCCGTCGCTGCCACCTCCGACAGGCGAGGCCCCGATTCTTTGAGCGTGAACAAACGGAGGCCTCCGGGAATATACGAGATAGAGACCGCATCCGCGGGCTTGTCAGTGGAGGTGTGGGCAGTGAAGCCATCGTTAATGTTGGCGGTCGGTGTGCTTGCTGCAGTGGCCGCCTGCAATCGCCCCGAGCCGTCCAAGCCAGCCGTCGCCGAGACGTCCGCGCCGACGGCGAAGCCTGTCCTGCCGCCAGCTGTCGGTATCTACGTGACGAACGAATCCTCGGGCGACCTCTCCATTCTCGACGCCGAGACTCGTGCCGTCGTTGCCACGGTGCGACTTGGCAAACGGCCTCGCGGCATCGCCGTCAGTCCGGACCGAGGCACGCTCTACGTGGCTCTGAGCGGGTCCCCCAACGCAGGACCTGGCGTCGACGAATCGAAGCTGCCGCCTCCTGATCGAACGGCCGACGGCATCGGGGTGGTCGACGTCAGACAACAGAAGCTGGTCAAGGTGCTCACGAGCGGGACCGATCCCGAGCAGGTGGCCGTGAGTCACGACGGCAAGCTCCTTTTCGTCGCGAACGAAGATGCAGCAATCGCCAGCGTCATCGACGTCGCCACGGGCAAGATCGTCGAGACCTTCAAGACCGGCGGTGAGCCGGAAGGCGTGTCGGTCGAGCCGATCCGTGATCGCGTGTGGGTGACGTCAGAGGAGGACGGCGCGGTCTTCGTCATCGACTTTGCCGCCCACAAGGTCGTCAAGCCGGTCAAGGTCGGTCCACGGCCACGATCCGTCGCCTTCCTGCCAGATGGATCGCGCGCCTACGTTCCGTCTGAAACGGGAGGAACGCTTTCGGTGATCGACACGCAACGCCTGGCTGTTGTGCAGACAATCAAGCTCGGACCCGAGATGCGGCCGATGGGCACTGTCGCGGCGCCTGACGGACGCTCCCTCTACGTCAGCACCGGGCGGAGCAAGATGGTGCTCACCATCGACACGAGCACCAATGCGGTCACATCGTCGATCGAAGCCGGGCCGCGACCGTGGGGAATCGGCCTGAGCCCCGACGGCAAGACGCTCTACACGGCGAACGGACCGTCGAATGACGTCTCGATCATCGATCTCGAGACGAAGCAAGTCAGTGCCAAGGTCCCGGTCGGTCAAGGACCCTGGGGAGTCATCGTCGTCGCTCGTCCCTAAGGACTTGAGCCCACCGGAGGATTCGTGAAGCGTTCACGTGGTTTCGGCCTCTTTGTCTCCGCTCTTCTTGTTGCCCTTGCTCCAGACGTTCATGGCCAGACGAGCACCGGCACTTCTCAGGGATCATCCCAAGCGACGCCACAGCAGCAGCAGCAACAACAGCCGCCGCCACCGCCGACGTTTGCGACAACAGTGACCGTCATCGAAGCGGCGCCGTTGCCTGGCGTCGATCTACCGATCGAGAAGGTTCCAGCGCCGGTGCAGACTGCGACGTCCGACGAAATCGAGCGAAGCAAAGCCCTCGATCTCTCGTCGTTCATGACGCGACGTTTCAATAACGTCTTTGCGAACGAGATTCAGAACAACCCGTTCCAGCCGGACATCAACTACCGGGGATACACCGCCTCGCCGCTGCTGGGCACGCCCCAAGGACTATCGGTGTACATGGACGGCGTGCGCCTCAATCAACCCTTTGGCGACGTCGTCAGCTGGGACTTGATTCCACGGCTTGCCATCTCTACGACGACGGTGATGCCCGGCTCGAACCCACTGTTTGGGCTCAACACGCTGGGCGGGGCTTTGGCAATTCAGACAAAAACCGGAGCCACAGCCCCGGGCACCTCAGTACAGGCGATTTATGGTAGCGACGTGCGCCGTTCGATCGAGTTCGAGCATGGCGGTAGCAAGGCGAGCGGATTGAACTGGTACGTGGCGGGAAATCTGTTCAAAGAGGACGGCTGGCGCGACGACTCGCCGTCGGATGTTCGTCAAGTGTTCGGCAAGATCGGCTGGCAGCGGTCCGCTAACGAATTCTTTGTCTCAGTGGGACATGCGGACAACTCGCTCAACGGAAACGGGCTCCAGGAGATCGGATTTCTCGATCGCGACTACTTGAGCGTTTACACGAAGCCGGACACTACCGACAATCGCTCGACCTTGCTCAACGTCACCGGACGCCGGGATCTGAGCAGCCGGATATCGGTGTCCGGTAATTTCTACTACCGCGATATTCACACGGACACCTTCAACGGCGACATCAATGAAGACTCGCTGGATCAAGCGGTCTACCAGCCGAATGCGGCTGAGCAAGCCGCGTTGGCGGCTGCTGGATATACCGGATTCCCGACCAGCGGCGAGAATGCCTCGAACACACCGTTCCCTTCATGGCGCTGTATCGCAAATGGCTTGCGTAACGATGAGCCCGGTGAAAAGTGCAACGGCCTGATCAATCAAAGTGAGATCTCGCAGCACAACGGAGGCGGCTTTGGGCAGCTGACGATGCGTCAGGCGTTCAACGGCGGCGACAACCACTTCACTGCGGGCGGCGGATACGACCGGAGTCGCGCCGGCTTCATTCAGTCCACCGAGCTTGGGTATCTGAATCCCGACCGCAGTGTCACAGGCATCGGCGCCTTCGGAGACGGCGAGACAGGGGGCGACGTCGATGGGGAGCCCTTTGACACACGCGTCGACCTGGACGGTCTGATCCAGACGTTCAGTCTCTACGTGACGGACACCGTCTCATTCGCTCAGAAATGGAATGTCACGTTGTCGGGGCGCTACAACCGAACCACGGTCCAGAATCGGGACGCGATCGAACCTGGTGGCGGTCCCACGTCTCTCGACGGTGACCACAAGTTCAGCCGCTTCAATCCGGCGGCGGGTGTCACATTTAGTCCTTCTCGGACACTGAATCTGTACGGCGGCTATAGCGAAGGCAGCCGCGCCGCGACATCCATCGAGCTGGGGTGCGCCAACCCCGAGCAGCCGTGCAAGCTGCCAAATGCGATGGCCGGCGATCCGCCGCTCGAGCAGGTTGTGACCCGAACCTGGGAGGCTGGGGCGCGCGGCACGTACCGCCGTATCAACTGGAACGCGAGTCTGTTCCGCGCGGACAATCACGACGACATCCTGTTCGTGCTGGCCGAGCAAACCGGCTTCGGCTATTTCAGGAACTTTGGCGAGACTCGGCGCAAGGGCCTCGAACTCGGTGCTCACAGCCAGATCGGACGGATCACCATCGGCGCGGGCTACACATTCCTCTCGGCGACGTACGAGAGTGAAGAAACTGTTAACGGTGAAAGCAACAGCTCGAACGACGAAGCGGAAGCCGGGGAACCTGGTCTTGAAGGCTCGATCGAGATCGTGCCTGGCGATCGCATCCCGCTCGTGCCGCGGCACATGTTCAAAGCGTACGCGGACATCCCGCTCGGATCGAAGCTGTCGGTGAATGTTGATCTCCAGTCGGCATCGAGCTCGTTGGCGCGCGGCAACGAGAACAACCTGCACGAGCCGGACGGCACGTACTACCTCGGCTCGGGTTCGGTGCCTGGGTACACAGTCGTCAATCTTGGGGCCGGGTATCAGCTGACGCCGTGGATGCAAATCGTGACACAGGTCACCAACCTCTTCGACCGCAAGTACTACACAGCCGGACAGCTCGGGCCGTTTGGCTTCACGGATACCGGCGCGTTCATCGCTCGCCCCTTGCCCGCGATCAACGGCCAGTTCCCGGTCCGGAATGCAACTTTCTATGCGCCAGGTGCTCCGGTCAGACTGTGGGTGGGTACGCGATTCAAGTTCTGAACGGCAAGCTCAGAATCGCGCGTCCTTCGAACCAACGAAGGCCAGGTTGACGTGCCAGGGTAGTTCGAAAATCGTCCAGCGCGGCCACCGCGGGCCGTAATCCGCTGTTGGTCAAGCACTTAGGTGGCGCCGCGTGCGGCCATGCCTGTAACTCATTGAACATGCGGCATTTACAGGCGTGGCTCGCCGCACTGGACGATTTCCGCAACTGGTTGATTCGAGAAGCGGCGTAAACTGCAGAACCTTCGCCACTATTTCGCCTCGTGATAGACCTCGAGACGATCACCAGCGGATCACCACTGCCAGCAGCTGTCCTTCGTATTCACTCCACAGCGCCAGATCCACCCGCAAGGCAGTTTCCGAACACCCGGCCCATCCATACGGCTAGAATCCGGCAGGCCGCCGGACCACCCCCATGCGAATCAGCCGAATCAGAATCCAGAACTTTCGGTCGATACAATCGCTGGACTTCCCGCTCGGGAACATCTGCGCACTGATCGGTCCAAACAACGCCGGCAAGAGCAATATCTTGCTGGCGCTTCATCATGTGCTGGCTCGCGACTGGGTCAGCGTCACCACCTTTGAAGAGGATGACATCTACGGACGCGACGCTGCCAGGGACATCAAGATCGCACTAGACCTGGAGCCAACCGTCTCTTATCAGAAGTTCAAGGGTACAGCGCCGACTGACATCGCTGGACTCAGCTTCGAATTCACTAGGTACAAGATTGGCGCTCAAAAGGGGCAGCGTCGTCTCGAGCAGACTTGCATCGCACCCAGCGGAAAACCGGCGATGGTCATGTCCAAGGCTCCCAAGGCCGGCCAAAAGCCGGAGTTTCAAGCCGTCTTGGGAGTGCCGCAGGACATCCGCGACCAGATTCCCTTGATCTATCTGGGTTCGCATCGACTGTTGCGCGATCAGCTGCCTGGCGCCCGCTACTCGCTGCTCCGCCAGCTGTTCGAAGACGTCAACGAGGATTTCAACAACCCGGCACGAACAATCGAAGTCACCGCTGCGGACGGCACACAGAAGCAGATTCCACGCAAGGACCGGTTCGGCCAACTGATGTCGCAGGCGCTCGCGGTGCTCAAGACCGACGCGTTCACCGAACTTGAGAAATCCATCAAGGACAACGCCCTTCGCCTGCTCGGCTTCGATCCGGTCAAGGACGCGGACCAACTCGCGCTCTACTTCACACCGTTCGACTCGATGGACTTCTACAAAAGCCTCGAGATGCGCGTGAAGGAAGGTGGCTTCTCCATTAGCGCCACAGAAATGGGCGAGGGCATTCAGAACGCGATCGTGCTGGCCATCCTCAAGGCCTTCGAGGAGCGCCGGAAGCACGGGGCGATTCTGCTCATCGAAGAACCCGAAATGTTCCTCCACCCGCAAATGCAGCGGTCGCTCTACAAGACCCTCCGAACCATCGGGCAGACGAACCAAGTCATCTACACCACGCACTCGCCCCACTTCATCTCAATTCCCGAATACACGGATGTCGTCCTGGTCCGCAAGACTGCGACCGGCACAGGAGTTACGCAATCGGCTCTGCCGGTCACGCCGAAGCGACGGGAGAAACTGATCAAGGAGCTTGATCCCGAGCGAAGCGAGCTCTTTTTTGCCACCCGGCTGCTCGTGGTCGAGGGCGACACCGAAAAGCTCGCTCTGCCCGAGTACGCAAAGCATCTGGCGCTGGATTTGGACAAGGCGGGTGCGACCATCATCGAGGCTGGCGGAAAGCGCAACCTTAAGGATCTTGCGGAACTCGCCATCTCATTCGGAATCCCGACCGGAATCATCTACGACGAGGACTCGTCCGATTTCAGCGCCAAAGACAAAGCGGCTGAGATGGCATACAACGCTGAACTGGATGCGATGGCCAAAGCCGACGGCTCGGTCAGTGTCTGGCGGCTCTCAAAGAACTACGAAGATCACCTGCGAAAAGCACTGACCGAAAAGGTTTACCAGGAGCTTTCCCAGAAGCATGGCGGCGGACTCTCCAAAGCGGTCAAGGCCAGGCTCATCGCCACCGAGCCAGCTCAGGCCATTCCGCCGCCCGTCGAGGAAGTTCTCAAATGGCTGGTCGGCTAAAGATCCTTCCTCGCGTCAGGCTTTTTTCAGAAAGTCGGGCATGTTTGGATCTGCCGGCAGACGGCCATGCATTTCAACGACAAACCGTCCAAGGCCATCGAGCAACTGGCCCGTGAAGTCCAGACAGTGATCTACATACGTTGACGTCATGTAGAAGATCCAGGGTTTCTCGGCACTCGTCGATGCTCTGAACCAATCGCCCCAACCTTCCGATTCGATGCGCATGTGAAAAGTTACGCGCGCGTTCTTCAACGGGCCACTCAAACCCAAGACGGAAGTTCTTGTTCCGGTAGGCCACGAGCGCAGCCAGTGTCTGGGGCATGATCTTGGGCAACATCGCTGTCATGCCGATGGTATCGGCGAGTTGCAAGGTTCCCCTACCAGGAGGGGGCGGTGGTCAGCGCACGCTCCTCACACGCGCCGGCGGCGGCACCATCACGCTCTTCGCGTTCGACGAGGGTCAGTCGTTGAGCGAGCACACAGCACCGTTCGACGCGGTGGCGCAGGTCCTGGAAGGGGAAGCCGAGATCACCATCGCTGGTACGGCGCTCAAGGTGACAGCGGGGGAATTGGTGCTGATGCCAGCCAATCAGCCGCACGCGGGGCACGCGCGCATACGGCTCAAGATGCTGTTGACAACTATCCGGTCGGTCTGACCCACCGTGGGCCGTCTCGCGACGGACGACATGTGTTGTGATACTGCGTCGCGACCGACAACCCTACGACGCCATGCGGTACGAACGCGCGAGTTCGACCAGTCGGGGCACCAGCTCGGAGTGCGCAAGGACGTGAAAGATGTAGCGCGGGACGTCGCGTCCCGTCGTGCGCGCCATGAAAGGCTCGCCCCAGAAACTGAGCTGCGCCTCGGCATGGCCGTCCGCGTCGCGGTCGGCGAGCACAAACGACACGGACTCGTGTAACGTGCACCATCGTGGTTCGATGACTTTCTCACGTCCGCGACACGCGGCCAGCTTCGGCATCACGTGCTCGCGCCAGTTCGCGCGTTCGCCTTCGTCCAGTACGAACTCGATACGTGTCACTTGAGGATTCTCGACGGCGGGCCTGAGCAAGCAGTCGAAGAGCTCCTGCGGTCGGAACATCATCAAACACACGTTGAACCACAGCATGTCCCCGCGAGCCTGGCGGGCGAATGCTTCACTCGCCGCACGCAGGTGGCGTGGACCGACGAGCACAACCTCCGGTGCTTTCAGCACGTCGTGAAGCTTTACGATCATCTGCTCGGTCCGGCCGGTCATCTCTTCGACCCGCTCCTCGCGCTCCTCGTGCCGGAGCTGCCGGAGCAGCAGGAGCGCAACCAGGACGAGCGTGATGGTGAGCAGGATGTCGGACTGGACAACGTGCAAGAGGTGCAGGATCAGCGCGGCCGCCGCGGCCACGATGCCGGCGACCGCGTCCCAGTCGTAGCGCCGCAGCCAGTGTCTCTTGCCGGTGTGGGCCATGCCTCAGTGTGTGCTGTCCCCACTCGCTGTGTCGAGTAGCATGCAAAAGCACCATCCGATCGGGCTAAATCGGATTCGGCGACTTGGCGACACTCATCCTACGGTTAGCCAGAGCAAGGGCGCGACCGCTGCCCCTGACCAGACCGCCAACCAGAACGTATTCCGGTCGACCATTCCGAATCCGTGAAAGAAGTCAAGAGACCGCTGAATGATCCTGCCGGTAATGCCTGCGTGTTGATGAACGTTTGCTTTCCACTACCCACCGCATGAAGCGATCAGGAACATATTCACCAGCGTGCGTCGAAGTCTGCTCGTCGCCTGACTGGATACTGGCGAGAGCTTCTTGGGCGACAAGAACCTCGCACAGCCACCCACTAAAGCTACGTCGACAGGCTGAAACTTACAGTCACCGTGAGCACGAACCGCTCCGGCTTTCCGTTCAAGAGCAGCGGTGAGTACAGCCACTGCCGAACCGCAGCGATCGCCGCTCCGTCCAATAGCGGTATCGAACGAAGGACCCGTACGTCTTCGACACGTCCCTGTTGATCGACGACCGCTTCGAGGATGACGACTCCTTGGACTTGCGCCCGGACCGCAAGCGGTGGGTACTCAGGTTCGACGCGTTCAATCAGCGCCGGAGCTTTCAGCTCACCACCCACGCGCACGGGGTCTCGCGCCACCGGGGGCGACGGCGGTGGGGGTGGTGGCGGCGGAGGCAGATCTGTGAGGACTCCACCGACAACGCCACCAAGCACGCCACCGGGAATCCCTCCCTCAACGCCACCAGGAAGTCCGTCCTCACTGCCGGCATCAACGTGCGTCTCCTCGACGATCTCTCTCGGGGCCTGGACCGGCGCAGCCCGCGGGCTCACGGTCGGCACTGGCTTGATAGCCTTTGGCTTCGAAGATGTTGAAGCTGGTACTGGTGCAGGTGGCGGCGGCGGTGGAGGTGGAGGCGGAGCCGCCGACACGACGAAGGCGAGCATGTCCGGTGCCTCTGGCAGCTCCACGCTGCCGAACAGAATCGGAATCGCCAGCAGAACACTGAGGACGATGATGTGTGCTGCTGTCGAAATGAGCACAGGAATGCTGCTTCGTTGTGACGTTCGACGATGGTTTCCGCTAAACAGTTCGAACATTGCGCTCTCGCCTCCGCTATTTTTCAAGGCAAAGCTCAATCCGAACTAAACCTGCGGTGCTTTGCACTTTTTCTCCGAGGACGGAGCGTGCCGGTGCGGCGCACGGCTGTCGGTGCGTTTCAAGATGGAAGGGAGTTTCAGAACGAAATACTTGCCTGCGCCTTGATTGCCCCTGGTACAGATAGGGGTGCGTTGTCCTGTACGCAACCGCCAACATCGACGCCGTTCGCCCACGCGATCGGTACGGGGTCGCGCTAACCCAGCATAATGCCTCACGGTTTGACCGCACGCTGCCGTTGTGAACTGATTACTCCGTTTAGACCGGAATACCGGACGGCCGGCGCGCACGGCGCCTATACGCTGCGCGCGCTTCCAGATAGAGATACACCACACGACCGAACATGGCGCCAAACAGGGCACCGAGAGCAAACAGTACCTTCATGTCACACCTCATTCCCTCAATGAGCCTCAAGGC
>DATBJG010000303.1:0-13228 GCA_036556585.1 Vicinamibacterales bacterium | reverse complement strand
CTGTCGTACCCGACCTTCTGCATGGCAGCCCGGAGCGTCACCGCCGTTCCCGACGGCGCGTCCTTCTTGGCAGCATGGTGCGCTTCGTGAATCCAGGCGCCGTAGTCTGCCTGACGTCCAAACTGCTTTGCCGCGTATTCGACAATACTCTGAAACAGATTCGCGCCGAGCGAAAAATTGGCCGCGGCAACGACACCGACGTTCGTGTCGGCGACAATGCGGCGCAGGTCGGCTTCGTGTTCGTGCCAGCCCGTAGTGCCCACGACGATGTTGATGCCATGACGAGCAAGCAAGGGCAGGTTCTGAACCGTGGCAGATGCCGTCGAGAACTCGATGGCCACGTCAGCCGGCGGTGGCGAGGCCAGTCCCCGGCCATCGGTGTTGTTGTCGATGTCGAGAATTCCCGCGATCTCGAAGCCGTAGGCCGGGCTGAGACTTTCAATCAGCCGACCCATTCGACCGTAGCCAATAATCAGTAAGCGCATAGGTCGGGATTGGGGATTCGGGGTGGGGGGTTCGGGACTAACCAATCCCGATTCCCGATTTCCGAACCCCGAGTGTTAAATTATCCCCTCCGCGGCCATCAGTTCAGCGTTCAGCACGGCGGCCCCGGCTGCACCGCGCACGGTATTGTGACCAAGGGCCACGAACTTGTAGTCGAGCAGTGGGCACGGACGCAGCCGGCCGATGAAGACGGCCATTCCACCCTCCCGTTCGACGTCCAGCTTCGGCTGGGGCCGGTTCGCCTCGTTCATATAGATGATCGGTTTGAGAGGCGCCGTCGGAAGCCGGTGCTGTTGAGGCCGTCCGCAGAACGAGCCGAAGGCGCGTAACACATCTTCCTGGGGCGGCGTGTGTTCGAACCGCACTCCGATCATCTCTGTATGGCCGTTAGCGACAGGCACCCTGGTGGTCTGGGCACTCACGACCATCGAGTGAGACTCGACCTGTCCGTTCTTGAGCGAACCGAGGATTTTTCGCGTCTCGCTTTCGAGCTTCTCTTCTTCGCCGGAGATGAACGGAACGACGTTACCCAGAATGTCCAGGGACGCCACGCCAGGATATCCGGCGCCGGAGACAGCCTGCAGGGTCGTGACGGACACGGCTGTTGGGTTGAACTGCCGGAGCGCCGCGAGAGCCATCGATAGAAATATCGTGGAGCAGTTCGGATTCGTCACGATTGCGCCACTCCACCCTTTGGCTTTCTGCTGTGCCGCCACCAGCTTCAAGTGATCCGCGTTGATTTCTGGGACGAGCAGCGGCACGAGAGGATCCATTCGATGATTTCGCGCGTTGCTCACCACGATGTGACCCGCAGCGGCAAACATCTGTTCGATCTCGCCAGCCACGTTGGCATCGAGCGCCGAAAACACGAGGCGCGGAGCGTGTCCCGGCACCGCCTGCTCGACGGTGAGGTCGGCGACGTCCTCTGGCATTGGCGTTGGCAATCGCCACGTCAGGTCTCGGTACTTGTGTCCTTCGGAGCGCTGGCTGGCACCGAGCCAGGTCACGCGAAACCAGGGATGGCGGGCCAGCTGCACAATGAACTGCTGACCAACCATTCCCGTCGCTCCCAACACGCCAACGTCAAACCTTGGTGTCCCTGCTGCGGATCCCACGATCGTGTCCTCCTCTTGACGCGCCGGACGAACGAGCGGCTCTTCGATGAGCTCAAGGCGGGCAAAAAAAAACCCGCCAACTCGTTCATGTCGGCGGGTGTTTGAACTCTGCTGGGTTACAGCGCTTCAGGCCTGAATCAACGGCACACCACCGACTCCGCGAATCCGGGTAGTCCGGGTTCGCTTTCGAGTCGTCATGGTGGTCCGCTTCATCATTGGTTTGGAGTATAGGGCCCCGGCCGGGAGCCGTCAAGTAGACTATTCGCTAAATCCCGCCGTTTCCGTGCCTTGACGCCCTTCCAACGTGAGTGTTAATATAGGACCAATTAGGTCGGATATTTGATGCTTCAGATCTCCGAGAACGCGGCCCGGCAGATTCTTAAGATGCTCACCAAGAACGGCTTGGACGGCGGCGGCCTGCGCGTCGGCCTGAAGGCCGGTGGGTGTTCGGGATTCGAGTACGTGTTTGCGTGGGAACGGGAGCCGAGGGTAAACGACGAAGTGTTCACGGGGCCGAATGGCAGCCGTGTGTTTATCGATCCCAAGAGCTACACCCTGCTCAAAGGCACCCAACTCGACTACGACACGAATCTGATCAGCCAGGGCTTCGTCTTTCACAACCCGAACGCGAAGAGCACGTGCGGCTGCGGGCTGTCGTTCAGTACGTAGCCGTCAGCCGTCAGCTGTCACTCGGATACGCGCACGCGCGGGCGTGCGCCCTCCACGCTGAAGGCTGATAGCTGAAGGCTTTACCGAGGTTCCCATGTCTACAGCGACGCAAACCATTGAAGAACTCACCAAGCAGCAATACAAGTACGGGTTCGTTACCGACATTGAAACCGAATCCATTCCTCGTGGTCTGAATGAGGACGTGGTCCGGCTCATCTCGGCCAAGAAGAACGAGCCGGAGTGGCTGCTCGAATGGCGGTTGAAGGCCTACCGCGCGTGGCAGACGATGAAGGAACCCGCGTGGCAGAACGTCAAGTTCAACCCGATCGACTACCAGGACATCATCTACTACTCGGCGCCCAAGCAGAAACCGAAGCTCAACAGCCTGGACGAGGTCGATCCGGAGCTGCGAAAGACGTTTGAAAAGCTCGGCATCCCGCTCGAGGAGCAGAAGCTTCTCTCGGGTGTCGCGGTGGACGCGGTATTCGACAGCGTGTCGGTAGCCACGACGTTCCGGGCCAAACTTGCCGAGCTTGGCATCATCTTCTGTTCGTTTTCAGAAGCTGTCCAGGACCATCCGGAGCTCGTCCGCAAGTACCTCGGATCGGTCGTGCCGCATACCGACAACTATTTCGCCGCATTGAACTCGGCCGTATTTTCCGACGGTTCCTTTGCGTTCATTCCAAAGGGCGTACGCTGTCCGATGGAGCTGTCGACATACTTCCGGATCAATGCCAAGAGCACCGGACAGTTCGAACGCACGTTGATCGTGGCCGAAGTTGGCTCGCACGTCAGTTATCTGGAGGGTTGCACGGCCCCCATGCGGGACGAGAATCAGCTTCACGCGGCCGTCGTGGAGCTGGTCGCGCACGACGATGCGACAATCAAGTACTCGACGATCCAGAACTGGTATCCCGGAGACCAGCAGGGCCGGGGTGGGATCTACAACTTCGTCACCAAGCGTGGGTTGTGCGCCGGCGTGAATTCGAAAATCACCTGGACGCAGGTCGAAACCGGGTCTGCCATCACCTGGAAGTATCCGGGATGCATTCTGCAGGGCGACAATTCCATTGGTGAGTTCTACTCGGTCGCAACGACCAACAACTGGCAGCAGGCCGACACCGGAACCAAGATGATTCATCTTGGGAAGAACACCCGCAGCACGATCGTGTCCAAGGGCATTTCGGCAGGGCACGGACAGAACACCTATCGCGGAATGGTCAAGATCGGCCGACAGGCCAAGGGGGCTCGAAACTACTCCCAGTGCGATTCGCTGCTCATCGGGGACAAGTGCGGCGCGCACACGTTCCCGTATCTCGAAATCAAGAACACGTCGGCGCGCGTGGAGCATGAGGCGTCAACGTCGAAGATCGGCGAGGATCAGATCTTTTATTGTCGGCAGCGCGGGCTATCCGCCGAGGATGCTGTGAACCTGATCGTCTCCGGTTTCTGCCGAGAGGTGTTCCGCGAGCTGCCGATGGAATTCGCCGTCGAGGCGCAGAAGCTGCTCAGCATCAGCCTCGAAGGCTCGGTGGGATAGGTCAAAAGTCAAAGGGCAAAGGTCAAAGGTCAAAGGTTCGGCTGACGGCTGACGGCTGACGGCTGACGGCTGACGGCTGACGAGGATTCATACATGCTTGAAATTCGTAACCTGCAGGTTCGGGTCGCGGGAAAAGATATCCTCCGCGGGATTGATCTGACCGTCAATGCCGGTGAAGTGCACGCCATCATGGGTCCCAACGGATCCGGCAAGAGCACGCTGGCACGTGTCCTGGCCGGACACCCGGAGTATGAGGCTGTCGGTGGCGACGTCCTCTACAACGGCAAGTCATTGCTCGGCATGGATCCCGACGAGCGCGCCCGCGAGGGCGTGTTCATGGCGTTCCAGTACCCGGTCGAGATTCCAGGCGTCAACAACGCGTATTTTCTGAAGGCCGCGTTGAACGCTGTCCGCAAGCACCAGGGACTTCCCGACGTCGATGCCATGGAGTTCATGACGCTCGTGCGCGAGCGGGCCAAGTTACTCGACCTCGATGCCAGCCTGCTCAGCCGACCGGTGAACGAGGGCTTCTCGGGCGGTGAAAAGAAGCGCAACGAAATTTTTCAGATGGCGGTTCTGGAGCCAAGATTGGCGATTCTCGACGAAACCGATTCGGGCCTCGACATCGATGCGCTCAAGATTGTCGCCAATGGCGTGAACTCGCTGCGCGCATCCGACCGCGCGTTCATCGTGATTACGCACTATCAACGACTGCTGACCTACATCGTGCCGGAGTTCGTGCACGTCCTCCAGGGCGGGCGCATCGTCCAGTCGGGCGACAAGGAGCTCGCGCTGCACCTCGAGGAAAAGGGCTACGGCTGGCTGGAACGTGAACCCGCCGGGGCCAATCGGTAACCCCATGCACGAAGAAACGCTGACCCGCACCGTGGAAGGCCCCGAGACCAGCCAGACTCCGGTGCGCGCCTCTGAGCGTACGCGAGCCGTTGCCCGATACGTTTCGGAATTCGAGCGACTGGATCCTCGGGTGTCGCGGGACCAGCCCAGCTGGCTGGCCGAGGCACGTCGAGCGGCCATCGCACGTTTCGGCGAGCTCGGCTTCCCCACCACTCGGCAGGAAGCCTGGAGATTTACCAGCGTCGCCCCTCTCGTGGAGCGAGTCACGGCACTGGCTGCTGATGGTCTGAATTCGGTGGACCGCAAATTCGTCGAGAGTCTGACGCTCGAGGGTGTGACAGGCCTCGTTGTGTTCGTCAATGGCCGGTTCGCCCCGAAATTGTCCGTCCTCGACCGACTGCCGGCTGGTGTGGTGGTCGCATCACTCAAGGCCGCTCTTCGGTCTCACTCGGATACGCTGGAACGCCACCTGACGCGTGGGGCAAACGGTCACGACCACCCCTTCACGGAGCTCAACACCGCGTTCCTCGACGATGGTGCGTTCGTGTCGATTCCGGCACATGCGGTTCTGCAAGCGCCGCTGCAGCTGTTGTTCCTGTCGAACAACCAATCGGAACCGACATCGGTCTCCCATCCACGAACGCTGATTGTCGCCGGCGAGCACTGTCAGGCGCAGATTATCGAACGCTACGCTGGTGCTGGCGACCAGTCATACTTCACCAACGCCGTGACTGAGGTTGTGACCGAGCGAGAAGCTGTTGTCGATCACTATCGCTTGCAGAACGAAAGCGCGCACGCATTTCATGTCGGCAGCCTGCACCTCACGGCGCACCGGGCCAGCACGTTCTCGTCGCACTCGCTGACGCTTGGAGGGAGCCTGGTCCGAAACGACGTGGTTGCCACCCTGGCAGGCGAAGGCATCGACTGCACGTTGAACGGGTTGTACCTCGGCGGAGGGACAGCCCTGGTGGACAACCACACGACAATCGATCACGCGACAGCGCACTGCGGCAGTCACGAGGTCTACAAGGGCATTTTGTGGGGACGGGCCCGAGCCGTGTTCAACGGCAAGATCATCGTCCGGCCCGACGCCCAGAAGACCGACGCCAAGCAGACCAACAAGGCTTTGCTGTTGTCTGATGATGCTCAGATCAACACCAAGCCGGAACTCGAAATCTTCGCCAACGACGTCAAGTGCACGCATGGTGCCGCCATCGGCCAGCTCGACGATGACGCGATCTTTTATCTGCGTTCGCGGGGCCTCAGGTACGACGAGGCCCGGGCGATGCTGATTCGAGCGTTCGCGGGCGACATCATTCAACGGATCAAGATCCCGGCGTTGCGGGCCGAACTCGAGGCAACGCTCGCAGCCGAACTTCCTCAGGCGGTCCCATGAGCGGACTTACCGCGGTGTCGAGGCCGACGGCCGCCTTCGACGTCCGTCGCATCCGGCGGGACTTCCCTATCCTGCAGGAATCCGTGCACGGAAAGCCGCTTGTGTACCTCGACAACGCCGCAACGGCCCAAAAGCCGCAGTCGGTCATCGACACCATGGTCCGCAGCCTTGCGGAAGAGAACGCCAACATCCATCGGGGCGTTCATGCGCTGAGCGAGCGGGCCACCAGGTCCTTCGAAGATGCGCGCGCCAAGGTCAAACGCTTCATCAACGCAGCCGATGTCCGCGAGATCGTCTTCGTGCGCGGCACGACTGAAGCCATCAACCTGGTCGCGCAGACTTTCGGCCGCACGCGGTTGACGGCCGGGGACGAAGTTCTGATCTCGGCGCTCGAACACCATTCGAACATCGTTCCCTGGCAGCTGCTCGCAGAGCAGGTCGGCTTCCGCTTGCGCGTCATCCCGATGACCGACTCCGGCGAGCTGCGACTGGATTTGTATCAAGGCCTGTTGACGCCGCGCACGAAGCTGGTGTCGGTGGTGCACGTGTCGAATTCCCTGGGAACGATCAACCCTGTGGAGGAGCTCGTGTCTGTGGCGCACGAGCGGGGCATACCCGTGCTGCTCGATGGCGCGCAAGCCGTGCCCCATTTGAAGGTTGACGTGCAGGCGCTCGACTGCGACTTTTACGCGTTCTCCGGACACAAGATGTTCGGACCGACTGGCATCGGGGTACTGTACGGCAAGCGCACGCTGCTCGAGAGCCTGCCACCCTATCAAGGTGGCGGCGACATGATCTCGTCGGTAACTTTTGAGAAGAGCGAGTACAACGTCGTTCCGTACAAGTTCGAAGCGGGCACGCCGAACATTACCGGAGCCGTCGGCCTGGGTGCCGCCATCGATTATCTGGAAGGTCTCGACTGGCCGGCTGTCCAGGAGTACGAGCACGAGCTGCTCGCCTACGGCACAGAGCGGCTGTCGGCGTTGACGGGTGTCCGCATTCTGGGAACGGCGGCCAGCAAGGCCAGCGTGCTGTCGTTCGTCATGGAACACGTGCACCCGCACGACATCGGGACTATCCTTGATCAGGAAGGCGTGGCGATTCGGACCGGCCACCACTGCACGCAGCCCGTGATGGAGCGGCTGGGTGTGCCGGCAACGGCACGCGCGTCGCTCGCGTTCTACAACACGCGGGACGAAATTGATACCCTCGTTGCCGCACTCGGCAAAGTGCAGGAGATTTTCACGTAATGTCCGACTTGCGCGACCTGTATCAGGAAGTCATCCTCGACCACAACAAGCGGCCACGGAACTTTCGCGCCATCGCCCCGCCGAACCAGAAGGCCGAAGGGTACAACCCGCTCTGTGGAGACCGGATCACGGTCTATTTGCGACTCAACGGAGACGTCATCGAGGATGTCGCGTTCGAAGGGTCCGGGTGTGCCATCTCGAAGGCGTCGGCATCGCTGATGACCGATGCGCTGAAGGGTCGGACCATCGGCGAGGCGGACAGCCTGTTCAACGAGTTTCATCACATGGTCACCGCGCCGGCCGATGCGCCCGTGGAAACGGGACGCCTCGACAAGCTTGCGGTGTTTGCGGGCGTTCGCGAGTACCCGGTGCGGGTCAAGTGCGCCAGCCTGGCGTGGCACACACTGCGGGCGGCGCTGGAAGCGAAACACGATGTCGTCTCCACAGAATGACGCCGCCGACAGCACGCGGATTCTTCCGGTGATCCCCGATTCACCCGAACCGGCACAGTCGCAGTCCGGTGCGAACCGACCACCAATCACACCGGATCCGCTCAACACGCTGAAGCTGAAACCGGAAATCATCCAGGCGCTCTCGACGATTTTCGATCCCGAGATTCCGGTCAATATCTACGAGCTGGGGCTCATCTACGACATCCTCGTCGATCACGAAGGTTCCGTCGAGATTCGGATGACGCTGACCTCTCCCGGATGCCCGGCAGCCCAGGTCCTTCCCGTTCAAACCGATCAGCGCGTGCGCGGAATTCCCGGCGTGAAGGATGTCCACGTCGAAGTCGTCTGGGATCCGCCGTGGACCAAGGACAGGATGTCCGAAGCGGCGAAGCTTCAGCTTGGGATCTTTTGACGGCCACCAGAGCCTGACGCGTTGGCGCGACGTGGTTGAACCATGGCGTCAATCGGCCCTTCCGCGCTGATCGCCCAAATCGACGCCGGCACCGCCCCGACGATTGTCGATGTCCGATCCCGCCGCGAATTTGATGACGGGCACGTCCCAGGTGCGCTTCATTTTCCATTCTGGACAATGCTCTTTCGAGCGGCAAGAATTCCCCGTGTCGAACCCGTCGTGGTGTATTGCGGCCATGGGCCCCGGGCGCGCATCGCGGCGGCTGCCATGCGACTGCACGGCTTTCGACAAATCGTCTACCTCGAGGGACACATGTCGAAGTGGCGCCGGGCGGGCATGCGGGTCGCGTCCTAGAATCAAATGAGCTCGATCCTCGTCACCGGCGGCGCCGGTTTCATCGGCTCTCACCTTGCCGAAGCTCTCGTGCGGCGCGGTCATTCGGTCGTCGTGCTCGACGATCTGAGTGGTGGGTTTGCTGACAACCTTCCGAGCACGGTCGTGCTCACACGGGGGAGCATTCTGGACGTCGAGCTGTTGAACCGGCTCTTCGTCGAGCATGCCTTCGACTACGTGTATCATCTGGCGGCTTATGCCGCCGAAGGCCTGAGCCACTTCATCAAGCGTTTCAACTACACGAACAACGTGGTCGGGAGCGTCAACCTGATCAATGCCGCCGTCAATTTCAACGTCAAAGGCTTCGTCTTTACCTCGTCCATTGCCGTGTACGGCGACAGCGGAGGGCGCCCGATGGATGAGGCGACGCGACCGGAACCCCAGGATTCGTACGGCATTGCCAAGTTTGCCGTAGAGCAGGAGCTCTGCGCCTGCCGGGACATGTTCGGTCTCGACTACGTCATTTTCCGACCGCACAACGTGTACGGCCCCAAGCAGAACATTGGTGATCGATACCGGAACGTCGTCGGTATCTTCATGAATCAGATTCTGCAGGGCAAACCGATGACGATTTTCGGTGACGGCACGCAGACACGGGCGTTCAGCTACATCGATGATGTGGTTCCGGCCATGGCCGAGGCCATCGAAAAACCCGATGCATGGAATCAGATTTTCAACATCGGGGCGGACCAGCCGTACGCGTTGAACGATCTCGCGCGTCGAGTGGCGGGCGTCATGAACGTCGAGCCGGCAGTCGTGTACCTGCCCGCCCGACACGAAGTGCAGCACGCTCAGTCGACCCATCAGAAAGTGCGCCAGGTGTTTGGCCGGCAGCGTGAAACCTCACTCGAGGACGGGCTGCGGACGATGGCTGCGTGGGTCAGGACGCGGGGTGCCCGGTCGAGCATGCCGTTTCAGGAGATCGAGGTGCCCAAGAATCTTCCAGCGATCTGGCTGGAAGCATGAAGGATCCGGTATCGGTGCAGATCGGAGACAACTATCACGCAGTCCATTTGACGACGCACCCGGCCAGGAAAGCGGTTTGGAAGGTCCTGGCGGACTTCGTCGCGCCGTGGATTCCCGACGACGCACACGTCCTCGAGCTTGGCGCGGGCTATTGCGACTGGATCAACGCGGTACGGGCCAGGCGGAAGGTCGCGGTCGACTCCTGGCCGGAGTTCCCGCTGTATGCGGCGCCGGAGGTCGAGCCTTTCGTTGTCGATGCCGTGACGGGTCTGCGCACGCTCGGGATTCAGACCTTTGACGTCGTGATTGCCTCGAATTTTCTCGAGCACTTCGAAGCCGATGTCGTCTGGTCGATCGTTGGCGACGTCACAAGCCTTCTCAAGCCCGGGGGCCGGTTCATCGTCATCCAGCCCAATTTTCGATACGCCTATCGCAACTATTTCGACGACTATACTCATCGATCCGTGTTCACGGACACGTCGCTGGGCAATCTGCTGCGCGCGCACGGCTTCCGCGTCGAGCTGTCGCGCCCGAAGTTTCTCCCGTACTCGATGCGCGGGATTCGATCGTCCATTCCGGCATGGCTGATTCGTGCGTATCTGCGATCGCCGGTCAAACCGCTGGCCGGTCAGATGCTGATGGTCGGGCGGAAGGGCTGAGGACTCGGGGTCGGGATTCGGGGTTATGCACGGATTAAAGCGCGTCAGCGTCGTACTTCCTGCTTACAACGAGGCCCCTTACATTCGCGCCGCGATCGAAGACTTTTCACTTCCCGCCATCGTCGATGAAGTCGTGGTCGTCGACAACAATTCGCGTGATGGAACCGGAGCCGAGGCCGCGAAGACGTGCGCCCGCGTCGTCCATGAGACGGCCCAAGGGTACGGCCACGCTCTCAGACGTGGCCTGCGCGAGGCGACCGGGGACATCGTGATTATGGCGGAGCCGGACGGGACGTTTCTCGGGCGCGACGTCCTCAAGTTGCTGGCCTATGCCGATGATTTCGACATGGTGTGCGGAACGCGCACAACCCGCGAACTGGTCTGGGCCCAGGCAAACATGGGCTGGTTTCTCCGGATGGGGAACTGGATTGTCGCCAAGATGATTCAGGTGCTTTATGGTGGTCCGTCACTCAGTGACTGCGGCTGCACGCTCCGATTAACGCATCGGCCGGCCCTCGAGTCCATACGGGATGAGCTGACGGTCGGCGGATCTCACTTTCTCCCCGAAATGGTGATTCTCGGCCTGAGGCGCGGGATGCGAATCATCGAGGTTCCGGTCAATTACCGAGGTCGCATCGGAGATTCGAAAATCACCGGGAGCTTTTCGGGCACGCTTCGTACCGGGTTCAACATGATCGCGCTGATTGTGAAGTACAAATTCAAGTGACACCTCGCGCCCGGTCGCTGCGTCCCGACCTACCCACGCTGTCCATCCTGGTCGTTTGTGTCTCGGCAGTTCTCCCTTACCTCGTGACCGTGCGCGACTACTTCGTCGCCGACGATTTCGGGGTTGTGCAGATTCTGTCGCAGAAACCGGCGTGGTACTTCCCACGCTGGTTTGTCGGCTCGTGGATGGAAAACGTCTTTGGCGTTCCGCCACAGGAGATTCGACCGTTCCCGGCCGTCTCGTACCAACTGACCGCCCTCACGGGTTCGACATCACCCACTGTTCATCACCTGGTCAACATCTTCATCCACGCCGTGAATGGCGTCCTGGTATTGGCAATTGCACGACAGGTCGCCGGGCTGTCGCCGCCGGCCGCGACAGCAGCGGCCGTCCTGTTCGTCATCCTGCCGGTCCACGTTGAAAGCGTGGCCTGGATCACGGGACGCGTGGATTCACTGCCAGCGCTCTTCTATCTCGCATCGTTTCTCGCGTACGCGCAGTGGCGCGCGGACGGCTCACACGGTCGCGCGCGCTACGCGATCTCGGTTGTTTTGTTCTTTGCCGCCCTGTTCAGCAAGGAAAACACCATCACGATGCTCGCCACGCTCGTTTTGTACGACGGCCTGGTTGCAGGACGTGGGGCGGCACGCTCATGGATGACTGCACGAGCGTATCTTCCGTACGTTCCTTATGTGTTGCTGACAGTCGGGTTTTTGTTGCTGCGGTACACCCTGTTCGGCGACCTGGTCCGTGAAAGCGAATTGCAGTCCGGCGCCTTTGCGACGTTTGGAGATCGGATTGGGCGCCACGTCCAGCGGATCGTGCTGGGCGGGATCGGATCAGGGGGGCCGATGATCTGGACTGCTCTACTGATTGCAACCGGCTTGCTCCTTGGGATCTGGCGGAAGTGGGTGCCCCTGTATTTTGGACCGCTCTGGATAATCGTTGGCCTGATTCCGACGATTGCTGCCGGGTACGAATCGTCGCGTCACCTGTATCTGGCAGCCGTGGGATGGGTGATGTTGCCGGGGTTTGCGTTTCAGGGTCTCTGGACAGGTGAGCGGTCCGCGCAAACGCGGGTTGTTGCGGGTGCGTTGGCCGTTGCCGCCGTGGCGGGTTACCTGGTTGTTCTTCGTACGCCCCTCGCCAACCTCCACACGGCTGCGATGATTTCGAAAGCGGCAGCCACAGATCTTCAGCGAGAAGCGTCGGCCGCCGTGCCTGGGACCCTTGTTATTGTGGGGGCGCCGCTTCGAAGCTGGGAGTGGGCTCTGCCTCTCGTCGCCCGTCCGCCGTTTTCTTCAGAGGATTTGACGAAGCGCGTGTTCATCGTCTCTCCCTGGCTCCTGCACTGTTGTCGGACCGAGTGGCTCGACGACACGCATCGGACACTGCGCGCATGGTCAAGTCAACCGGTTCCGCGGCCCATCGTGGTCCTTCACTGGGACAACGTGAACGGACGATTATCTCGGCTCACGGATACCGACTATTCTGACCTCCGCACCGCCATCCCCGTGCTCCTCGAAGAGCACACGGTGGATTATCTCGACCGGCTGATTCTGCGTCTCACCAACGAGCTCGCTCCACGCCCGGGAAAAAACTAGTCGTAGCGTCCGGCTTGAGCCGGACGGTTCACTCCGTCCACAAGTGCGGCGGCAGTGACATCAGCGGATACCGCTTTCGCAGTGCGATGACCCGCATGGAATATTCGCTCCGCGGAAACTCGCGCTTGACCAGACGGTCGCGAAGCCGCCTCAACTCGTAGCGGTACAGGTCGTTGAGAAACTCTCGCAGTCGTTCGGGAGACGTGGCAGGCTTCGGTACCAGGCCGTGCTTCGCAAGCGCTTCGAGCACGTGCGCCTTGTAAGCGTAGATCTGAGTGCTCGACCGCTCGGACGGCATACTGAGCGCATCATACGTCACTGTTCCAGGTCCTCGAGTCGTCCGATACGAGATCGGACCCAGCTGCGGCGCCGGAACCTCTCTCCGGGCGCATTCCCTGTTGTGAGCTACACCAAAACCACACCAACGACCGGGCTCTCGCCACGACGGCGTCACCCCGCTCCGCCACCGACTTCGGGGCGCTCGGCCGACGGCACAGACCTGCTGCAGGTCCTGGTCTTCTACAAGATTCTGCGGCCAGACCAGATTGAGATCGTTCGCCGGACCGCCCGGCTCAAGTCGCTCAGCCTTGAGCAGGCCATCGTGGATCTTGGCCTGGCGACCGACGTGCAGATTGCCCAGACGCTCGCGACCTACGCGGGATTACCGTTCGTCAAGATCAACCCGC
>DATBJG010000302.1:0-4634 GCA_036556585.1 Vicinamibacterales bacterium | reverse complement strand
CAGAGGAGTCAAGCCGGACTCCAGATCGAGGTTCGCCATCAGCCGCGTGTCCGCGCCGGTTGCAAGGATGCTGACATCCCGAAGCATCGAGGCCAGAACCTGCAGATGGACGGCCACCTGCTCCCGATCGGTCCGGGGTCCTGTACCTGCTCCGGATCCACTACGTCCCGCCCGCTCGACACGTATCGAACTGGAGGGGGTCTTCACCGTCATTGCCTTCACACTGTCAAGCCGCACGCGCGGGTCCGCGCTGCCGGAGACGCTCTTCAGGAGGTCGACCGCTGAGAGACGGACCCCGACGTATTCTGCGGCCCGCAGTGCCAAGGCCCGGCCGACGCTGCCGTCCGCCTGCGCCGCAACAGCCCGCGCGTCTCCTTCTGAGTACTTGTGGTCGCGCATCAACACCGTTACCAGTTCCGACGGGGCAAGCCGTCCGAACCGCAAGTTTGAACAGCGCGAGCGCACCGTCGGCAGGAGCGAATCTGCCACCGAGGAAATCAGGATGAAGATGGACCCCGGCCTCGGTTCTTCGAGCGTCTTCAGCAATGCATTCTGGGCAGGAGCGACCAGCGATTCGGCATCGTCAATGAGAAACACCCGACGCTTGCCCTCGAACGGGCGATAGGTCGCAGAAGCAATCGCTTCCCGCACCTGCTCGATCTTGATGGACCCAAACTCTCCCGGCGTGATGGTCTGCACATCCGGATGCGCGCCGCGGGCAATTCGTGTACACGCTGCACACGTCCCACAGGCGTCGTGCCTCGGCTCTCGGATTTCGGCGTTCGGCTCTCGGGTTCCGCTGTCGGTCGTGACGGGGCTCAGGCAATTTACCGCTTGTGCGGTGGCCACCGCCGCACGCAGCTTTCCCACGCCGTCAGGCCCGGAAAAAATCAGGCTTGGTGGAAGAGACGACTGGGCTATCGATCGCGAAAGCAAGCCCAGCAGGCGCCGATGGCCGACCAGGTCGCGGAAGGGCATGGCAAAGCGGGAACGACCCGCATGCTACCACATTCCAGGTTATCGGATCTCGATACGAACGTCACCCGTGACCGGTGGGAGAATAGATCCGTGCGGAACCGCTCTTCGGCGTTTCTGGCCGCCTACCCGTCCTACGAGACGACACGTGCGCTCGACGACTTGCGAGCCACCGAGTACGCCAGGCTGGATGCCCAGCGCCAGACCTATCTCGATTACACGGCGGGCAATCTCTACGCCTCCAGCCAGATCGATCGGCACATGGCGCTGCTCAAAGAGCGTCTTTTCGGAAATCCACATTCGACCAATCCCACGTCTTCGTTGACCACGAACTTCGTCGAACAGGCGCGGCGAGCGGTCCTGAAGTTCTTCAATGCAAGCGCAGAGGATTGGGTCGTTATCTTCACCGCCAACGCGAGCCAGGCTCTCAAACTGGTCGGCGAGTCGTATCCATTCGGACCACGAGGCGAGTTCCTGCTTACGTTCGACAATCACAATTCTGTAAACGGAATCCGCGAGTTTGCGCGCGCACACGGCGCAACCGTGACGTACATCCCGGTCGTGCTGCCGGAGATGAGGGTCGAATCAGCTGAGTTGGAGCGTCAGCTCGAGCGCGGGCGGCCGGGCGAACCCAATCTGTTTGCCTATCCGGCGCAGTCGAATTTTTCCGGCGTGCAGCACCCGCTTGAATGGATCGGTCAAGCCCGGGACAGGGGCTGGGATGTGCTGCTCGACGCGGCCGCGTTTACGCCCACCAACCGTCTGGATCTGAGCCGGTGGCAACCCGACTTCGTCGTGCAGTCGTTCTACAAGATCTTCGGATACCCCACAGGCGTTGGCTGCCTGCTCGCTCGCAAAACCGCGCTCGCCAAGCTGCGGCGTCCGTGGTTTGCCGGGGGAACGATTACGGTGGCCTCCGTTCAGGGCGACAAACACTACCCCGCTCCAAACGAGGCGGCATTCGAAGATGGGACCATGGATTATCTGGCATTACCAGCGGTGGAGATCGGCCTATCGCATATCGAATCGATTGGATACGAGACGATCCACCAGCGCGTGCGATGTCTAACCGGCTGGCTTCTCGACAATCTGGTGACGCTTCGACACTCGAACGGCCAACCGCTCGTACGCGTCTACGGTCCGCATTCAACGGATCGAAGGGGTGGGACGGTCACCTTCAACTTCTATGATGCCGACGGACGCCCGCTCGATCACCGCCTGGTCGAGCAACACGCAAATGCTGCAAATATCTCGTTGCGGACGGGCTGTTTCTGCAACCCCGGCGGTGGTGAGATTGCGCTCGAAATCAGTGGAACGGAGCTGAATTCCTGTTTTCGTCAGCCCAAACACGAGACCGAGCTGACCATCGATGATTTTCGACTGTGCATCGACGGCAAGAGTACGGGGGCCGTCCGCGTGTCGCTCGGACTGGTCACCAATTTCGCCGACGTCGAACGCTTTCTTGATTTTGCGGGAGACTTCGTCTCGAGTACGGGCAGCAACCCTACCAACGATTGACCGCGGGCCCAGCAACGTCCAGAGGAGCTTGCGCCGTTGGGGTGGGAAGAGAAACCTCGATTGGCGCTGGAGCCTCATCGAACGCAATCGGCTTCTTGAAAGCGATGCCAAGGTCGAACCAAAGCTTGCCCGACCCATCAATCTGAGCCACGACACTGCGAACAATCCGGCCGGGAACTGACGAGGGTGAAAATCCACCTTCGAACACGACGTTTACTGCCGTGTCGGGGCGCAACCGCGTCATGCATCTGACGAGCACACCGGTCGCCGAGATATTGACCAGCACCGCCTCACCGCCAACGGGCGACAAGCGCGCTCCCGTGATTGACGGAACTAGGGCCGCGGGTTTGCGCGCCGAGCGACGGTTCTCAACGCCGGTTGCCGGCACACCTTCCGGCTGGCTATTGGCCTTCATCTTCTTCGGCTCCGAGCTCGACTACGACAGTCTCCACCCCGGCGCTCAGCTCGGCCTCGGAATGCGCATCCACAAGCTGGCCGGCAAGCGCGTTCGCCCATAACGTGTCGTTTCGAAGATTCTCGATCTCCTTCCGGATGTCGGCTTCCGGCGGACACTGCGCCAGAAGCTGGGCTGCCCGGGTCTCGACATTTGCGGTGGCTCTGCGCAGATCGCGAGCAATTTGCAGTCCCATGCGACCCGCAGCGACGAGCGGGGCCAGCCGCCGTGCGTGCTCGATTAGGCTGTCGCGCTCGACCAGCGCATCTGTCAGCTCCTTGCGTGCCCGTTCGCGCTTGACGGCGGCAGCGGCCAGAACGCGCTCGACAACTTCCTGATCCGCTTCGTGCTCGGCAACGAGCTTTCGATGCATGGCCTCGCGCTCGGTGAGCTGCGTTTCGAGTTGAACGCGCTCGGCGATGGCCTGTTCGAGTTGCTGCCGAAGGGCATCCAGACCACGAGCCGACTCCTCCGCCTGCGCCTTCAAATTTTCCTGATGTCTGACCGTCAGTGTTTCTTCGAGTCGCGCGAGTTCGGCGGTATGTTCTGCGTGAAGTCGTTCGCGTTCGCTTTCCGAACTGCTCAGAGTCTCGGTGAGCCGCGCCAGAGCGGACCTGTCCTGGGCGGTGACCAGCACCGACGCGATACCGTCCGGGTGGTCGGGCAATGAGATTCCGCTGAAGACGACTGTCCGTTGGCCACTCGGGCCGATCAGTTCGCACTCGCACGACCCAGGCGCACCACTCCAGACGCGAGCCATGAACTCGCCCCATGCCTCACTGTGTGCTGGGGCAATTCGTGTCGCGAACGTGGTACCCAGAGCCTGTCCGAGACTCTCCACGTCCAGAAGCCGTTGGGCTGCGTCGTTGATTGCGAGCAGACGTCCGTCGACACCAATGCGCATCAGGCAGGATGGCTGCGTTTCAATCAGCCGCCGAAGGTGCGCAACCTGCTTCGATTCGTCGTCCCGTCCACCGACCATGTTTACCATCGAATCCCGAATCACCAATCCCAAATCCCGCCCCGAATCCCAAATCCCCAACCCCCAATCCCCAGCTAAGCCGCCATCCAGCCTTTTCGCAGGCCCCCCTCGAGTTCGTGCAGCCGTGCGATCGCGTCCTCGGAGCGCTGAAAACACTCGAGAACCACCGCCTCGTTTTCGGAGACCCTGACGACCGCGAATCCGCCGCCCTCAGGGCTCCCAACTCTCAAAATCAGGAATGTTTCGCGTTCTGGGCAGAACCAGACCATGGAATCTCTCCTATTCAAGGTTCTAGGGTTCTAGGGTTCTAGGGTTCTAGGGTTCCAAGGTTCTGGAACCTTGGAACGCTGATCGATACGACTCTATATGACAACAGAGTGCAACAAGGTGGCCAGACAATCCGCCAGGTCGTCAGGAGACATAAGTCGTTGATGGGCAGTTTCTTACAGGTACGGGCAGCAGTGTAAGTAAACCAAAGGCAACCAACGGTGTTCCGTTCTGAGACTCACGCTCCAGAAAAACGTGAGCGGCGCATGTTCGGACACCAGTGGTCAGTGGTCAGTCGTGAGTGGCCACTAACGTTGTTCTTCCACGCGTGCCGCGCTCAGGATGTTTGGCAATCCGTAGTTCCCCTCGTGACAGGCATACTCGAAGATGGGTCCTTCAACTCTTCGAATGGTCGCTTCTCCCGACCAGGGCCTCGTC
>DATBJG010000301.1:0-1649 GCA_036556585.1 Vicinamibacterales bacterium | reverse complement strand
CGTGTTTCGCGAAGGCCGCGCGACGACGGCGGTTCGCGCACACACGCTCCGGGAGTTCGTCGCCGTGCTGGAGAACCTCGAATTGGGAGATGCCGACGGATACCTCCGCCGAGGTGACTTCTCACGCTGGATTTCCGACGTCTTCGGAGACCACGCTCTCGCGCGCGAGCTGAGAGATCACGAACGGGCGTATGTTCAATCGAAGTCGGCGAACGCGCTGTCACTAGTGGTGGCGGCCATCACGTCGAGGTACGAGCTCGCGGAGGAGAGTGAAGCGATGCTCGCGTCGGTCGCCTGAACCGCCGTTGGCGAGCGTCTCAGTCCAGTCCGAAGTCGGAACGAATCTGTCTTCGGGCCGCCATTTCACGACCGATCTGGCGCAATTGCTTTCTGTCCAGCACTTGTGACGCCGCCGGGAACAGCTCCTGATCTTCGACCTTGATGTGCCGTTGATACAGGGCCTGCAACTGAGCCAGCCGCTCACGCAACTCTCTGGCCTCGGAAAATGACAGACAGTCCTCCGCGAGCCAACGTTGGGCAAGCACAGCGACCGCCGCATGATGGCCGTCGGCTTCATCGTGATCGTGCTCCAAGCGAGCCACCAGTATCATTACCGCTGCCGCGGCCGGATCGGTGCTGTCCCGCAGTCGAGGGAACAGGCTCTCCTCTTCATCGGCCGTATGCTTCGGCGCGGCAATGGCGAAGTATCTCAACGACGCCTCGAGCGCTCTACGGTGGCCCGGCGTCAGCGGCCCGCCAGCAGCCTCGTTGTCCACGACAACCAGAACATGGAGGAAGTGTTCGATCCGTCGATGGCAGTCGCTCAACAACCCAAGGGGTTCGTCGAAGTCGTGACCCGGAGGCTGTCCGATCTGAATTGGCATTGTTCTGCTCCGCACCTCAGGCGATTCTCGGGGCTCCGACGCAGCTGAACCAGGAAGCTCAGCGGCGCCTCCGCAGGCTTCCGAGAAGATTGTAGAACCCGAGCAGGATCCCCACCGCCAGGCCGACCAGTAAGAACCACGGCGATGTGGCAGCCCACCAGTCGATCGCGTAACCGACTCCGCCTAGCAGCAGAATCGCGCCGATCAAAGCGTAACTGGCCAGAATGCGCGGCTCGTCTCTGTCAAGCGCCTCCTGAAGCGCCTCGTTCGCGCGGCCATGATTCGATAGATAGTTGCCTGGCATAACATCCGCCTCTCAAATTCAGTCCCGTTCGCATTGCCCAACGGAATCGCTGATTTCATTCAGAAACGGTCGGCGGCACAGACCAGATTGAGTCGCCGACCGGACGGCGGGAATCCTCGGTCCGACCGGGTCTCAAATAGGTGCGATGCGACTGTAATGCAGGCGGTCAGCACGCCACCCTCCGTAGCCCGCACCGATGTCGTCATAACGGGCGACGAGCTCCATCGACCGGATCCATTTCACCATCTTGTACCCAAGTTGATTTTCCAGGCGCAGCCTCAGAGGTGCACCGTAGGCAGAGGGTAGCGGTGCCCCGTTCATCTCATACGCGAGCAGCGTTTGCGGTGCACCGGCAAGCTCGAGGTCGATGACGCTGTAGTACTCCCCGTGGCCCGGCTCCTCCCACTTCTCGTCGAAGGTGCGAAAGAGAATGTAGCGAGCGCGTGAGTCTGGGTGGCAAC
>DATBJG010000300.1:0-2686 GCA_036556585.1 Vicinamibacterales bacterium | reverse complement strand
CCGAATGTCTGGGGTGCCTACGTGATCATGAGGGGGCTACTCAGTGAATAGCAGGGAAAGCGGTTCTTTGCTGCTGGCCGCCCTTCTAATTCCATTGGCCGGTGGCGATAGCCGGGCGCAGTTTGGAAATACGGCGGCCACAGCGCTCGAGCAGTTGGTTTCGCGTCTATACATCGAAGGCCGTGTGGCGTGGAGGGACTCTGCTTGGCTCGAACGAAGGGGTCTTCCTCCGGCCGAGCTACTTCTTCCCGGATTTTTGCAGCGGCCCTCCGAGCGTGGTTTCGTTTTTGCGACCGGCTTGGAGTTTCCTGCCGAATTGCGTGTCGCCGCAGAGGCTGTTCGCTCCTTTAGGAGTCTGCCGGAAGGAATCGCGAGAACGCAGCTCGCAGTGTTCTACTCTGATCTGCAGGGGAATGTCTCGGAGTACGCTTCTGGAACGCTGGACGGCGGCACTCAACCAACGCAGTGTTTGAACGTACAATTGATTAGGACGGATGGAGCGAAGTGGCCACGACTGCGCGTTCGCTATCGCCAGTATTACGTAGAAGGCACGACGTCAACCGAGATCGAGTGGATGGAGATTGCGGACCCACCGTCGATGAAGGCAGCGGAGCGGTTGCCTCTGCGGCTCGCCCAACATTCGCTTGATGGCATATCCGTCACGGTGACTCTAAAGTCGCACCGGAAGGATCCTGGGACGATCGAGATTACCAGCAGCGACGGCGGCTGGCCGTTGGTGTATGCGTGCGGGGAGCCCTGCATCGTGACGGATGGCGTGGTCATTTCACACAAGTGGCGATGAGGGCGCGATTAGGTCTGGTGCTGGAAGTTGTTACAAGCCCTGGAGTAGTCGCAGCGCTCTGCATTCCGTCACTGGTATTTGTGTTCGGTGGTTGGTTGCTGAGTTTTGTGCCGGAGGAGAAGGGGCTGGCGCCCATCTTCTTGATCGCGGGATTTGTTGGGTTCATTCTCGCCGTCGCATCGCCACTACTAACGCTCGCTGCGGTCGTTCTCGCGATTACTGGTACAGCTTGGCGCCGAAGCCTATCACCGGGCATCGTCGCGATGTGGCTCATGGTCGTCCTATCGGTTTGGGCGAACTTTAGGATAGCGGCCGCAGTCAAGGCGTGCTGTGTGTAGCGCTCCGATGACGGCCGGTGTGGACGAGAGGGTTCGCGACAGGATGTTGCCTAACGGACCGCACTCTCTCGCAGCGCTCCCCAGCGGCATGATACCTTCACTGCAATGCGCACTGGCCCATCGCTGACTGACCCCGCATTCCTGGCTACGCTGGAACACCAGCACCGCTTGAGCGTGGACGAATACCACCGGATGGTCGCCACGGGCCTGTTCGAGGACGCGCGGCTCGAACTTCTCGAGGGAGTCATCGTCGAGATGTCACCGCAAACCCCACGACACGCGCGGATCATCCGCCTGCTCTGCGACGCGAAGTTCGTTGCCCCGCCACCTGAGTTCGTCGTCCAAGCCCAGCTCCCGCTGACGGTGGCCCCAGACTCCGAGCCGGAGCCAGACGTGGCAGTCGTGCCGCGCACGGCAACTGAGCAAAGGGACCAGCATCCCACGACCGCCGCCCTGGTCTTCGAAGTTGCGGGCGAGTCGTTGCGGAAGGACCGGCTGGCCAAGAGCGCGATCTACGCTCAGGCCGCCATTCCTGAGTACGTCATCGTGAACCTCACGCAGGAATGCCTCGAGGTCCATCGCAACCCAGATGGAGAGGCCAGGCGGTATCGCAGTGTCGCGACCCTCACCACCGCCGACCGGTTCGAGTCCGAGGTGGTGGCCGGGTTCGCTTTCGCGATTGGCGAGCTGCTCAGCTAGCCACAAACACGAACGGCCCGAAGCCGAATGGCCCCGGGCCGTGAGAAGGACGTCGCGAACGCCTACAGCCTTCGCTCGAAGATCTTGAAGTCGCTCTTCTCCGCCTCGACGATGTCGTCGAGCAGCGCGTAGATCGCGGCGATCTTCCGGTCCTTGTGGAACTTGTCGTCGAAGGCCGTGAACTCGGCCTCGTCCTTGAACCGGAACACTTCCATGAAGTAGTTCGGGCGGCTGCGGTCCTCGTACACGGTGCAGTCGGTGCCGCCGATGCCGCCCAGGAGCGGCTTCAGCTCGCGCAGCAGGTCGAAGAACTCGCCGCGCCGGCCCTCGCGGATCGAATACGTGATCGCGAGCAGCACCCCGGCCTCGGCGAAGTCCGGCATCACCAGCGGGCCCCGCGCGGGCGCCACCACCGGCTTCCTCTGGTCACGCGTCGGCGGCATCGAGCGCGCGGGCGTCACCAGCACCGGCCGCGTGGGCGCCACGTGGCGCTGCGGCAGCGGCGACGGGATCGGCTCGGGGCGCGTCCGTGACGGCTTGGCCGTCGCCGGGCGTGCGTGCGCGGTGTGTGTCGCGCGCGCCGGGTTGGTCGCGCGGGCCCGACTGACCGATGAGAGCTTGGACTTGGACACGTTGCTCGTGTTCCTCCGATCGGGGCGGCGGGTGGCGGGCGTCCTGGCGCGGGCGGAGTGCCGGCCAGACTTTTTCTTGCTCGAAGGCTTCAAGGAACCTCTCTGCCCTGCGAAACGACTTGAGGCCGACTTCCCGAAACCATACTAACAGAACGGCGTTTGACGACGCTACGTTTTTTTCCAGCGGTCACGCAAATGTATCGTTTCGGCAGCGT
>DATBJG010000299.1:0-7366 GCA_036556585.1 Vicinamibacterales bacterium | reverse complement strand
TCCATCCGCATGCTGATGTAGTGCACAAGCGGTCCGGCGGGGCCCTGTGCGCTCTTCTCCCTTGGCTTGATCCCGTAGCTCTCAAGCGCTTTGATCACCTTGTCCGGATTGAAGCCGTCCATCCCCAGGCAGAGATGATTGATGCTGGCTGCGGGAGGCGCGGCGGTGGCGCGACCTCGACCTCCGCCGCCGCCAGCAAACATGATGAACTGAACGCCTTCTCCGGCGCCCAACAGCGGGGAGTTCGGTCCCTGATACGCTTGCACCGGCAACCCAAACAGTTCTTGATAGAACTTGTTCGAACGCTCCGCGTCCGACACGAAGTTCGTGCAGTGGCTCCAGGTACGAACCGCCAGCACGCCGTTTTTCGGTGAGGGTTCGGGCCTGGGACACACATTGCCCAGTCGGCCCGCGCCGCCGCAGTATCGTGGATCCTGAAGCTGAACCGTAATGCCGTCGGGATCGCCAAAGTAGAGTTCGGGGGTTCCTTCGCTGGCTCCACCAGCATCCGGACCACGCTTCCGTACGCGTGCCCGCATTGGGCCGGCTGTGTCACTTTGACTGATACCGTATCGTCCCAGGATGCCCACGAGTCGATCGACGTCGAAGTTCTCGACGCCGAGACAGAAGTGGTCGATTCTGGGCCGGTTCGCTCCCGCGAGTGCCAGGCCCAGAAAGTGCGGGCCGTTGCCGACCCGAAGATTCGTGGCCGTGTCCCCCTGCCGGCTGATGATCGGCATCCCGAAGAGACCCTGATAGAAGTCCACGGAGCGCTCGACGTCCGACACGAGCAGCGTGACGTGATTGATCCCGCGCACGCGTATTTGTGAACTGGCAGCGGTCTGCCCCGACGCACGAGATGCGCCTATCAGCACTGGAAAAGACAAGAGCAGGGACCGTCGTGACATGCCGTCGGCAGTTGGGTTCATTGGCTCTCCTCCACCAGGATCTCCCGCACGTTGTCGCCTTTGTCGGTAAGCGTAATTCGCGCGGCATCCGCGATCGGACGAGGCAGACGATCGGCCCACTCGATGACCAGCACTCCCCCACCCGCCGGAATCTCTTCCAGACCCAGATCGTCAACCGCTGCACCCTCGACGCGGTAGAGGTCCACGTGGTGCAGTGTGACGCGTCCGCGGTATTCGTTGATGAGCACGAATGTCGGGCTGCTCACCTCAGCCGGGTCGAGGCCGAGACCGGCAGCAATTCCCCTGACGAGCGCCGTCTTTCCGGCGCCGAGATCTCCGATGAGCAACAGCGTCGAGCCAGGGTGGAGCGTGCGCCCGAGACGCTCGCCGAAGGCGACGGTTTCGAGTTCGGAGCGGGTCGTGGTGACGTGCGATGTCACTATGACTGACTTCTCTCGACCTTGCGCCGTGCGGTCAGCTCCGACACGGCGTCGCCGAGATGGTTGGCGATGTCGGAGGCCGTCATCGCCTGTTCCCCTTCGTCGGCTTCCGCCAGGTCCCCCGCCAGGCCGTGGAGAAACACGGCCAGCTTGCACGCGGCTTCGGTGTCGAGGAGTTGACCCAGCCAGCCTGCCACCATGCCAGCCAGCAAATCACCTGATCCCCCACTCGCCATGCCGGGGTTGCCGGTGGGATTGATGAACACCTTGCCGTCGGGGGTGGCCACGAGCGTCCGGTGCCCTTTCAGGATCACTTACAGATGACGGCTGGTGGCAAACTTGCGCGCGACCTCGATGCGATTGGCTTGCACGTCGGTCGTCGAGATGCCCGCCAGGCGACCCATTTCGCCGGGATGCGGGGTGATGATCAAATCACGGCTGCCGTCAGAACCGTTGAGCGTGTCGGGGCGGCCCGCCAGGGCGTTGAGCGCATCGGCATCGAGCACGAGTGGCACGGTGCCGCGTTCGACAAGCGCCCGCACGAATGAGGTGACGGCCTCGCCTGTGCCCAATCCGGGCCCCACCGCAATCACATCGCGCTCGATCGCCAGCACCTGATCGACCGCCCCGGCTGCGAGATGTCCCATCGCGTCCTCGGCAAGTCCCACGGTCATGTACTCCGGGGCCATTGCCGCGACAATCGGCAGGCAGCTCCTGGGAGTGGCCACGGTGACGAGCCCGGCTCCCGATCGCAGGGCGCCGAGAGCTGTCAAATAGGCTGCGCCGGTTTTGCCCATCGAACCGGCGACGGCCAGCACATGTCCGTAATCACCTTTGTGGGACTCGAGCTGTCTTGGCGGCAGCAACTCCCGCACTTCCTCGCGGGTCAGAAGCTCCAGTCGCGGACCATCGACGTTGTCGATGATCGCGGAGGGGATCCCGATATCGGCAATGACGACATTGCCGGCGCGTCCTTCTCCAGGAGGGAGAACGAGCGGCAGCTTTGGCGCACCAAGCGTCACCGTCATTGACGCATGAATGCAGTCGCCAATCAGTTCCGGCGTGTCGGCGGAAATACCGGACGGCAGATCGACGGAAAGGACCGGTATCCCCGAGCCGTTGACGTCGGCAACGACTGTCTCCATCATGCCCGAGAGCGGTGCTTTGAGACCGGTTCCAAAGATTGCGTCCACGATGAGATCGCTTTCAGCAATCTCGGAGAAATGAAGCTCCCACGCCTGCTCGTCGGCAATCTCGACGGTGGTGAGCCCGAGTCGTCCAAGGATTTCCAGGTTCAAGCGCGCATCGCCTCGCACGTCGGCAATCGAGCCGAGCACGAAAACAGACATGTCGACCCCGCGTTGATGGAGCGTGCGTGCGATCACGAATCCGTCGCCGCCGTTACTGCCGCGGCCGCACAGGATTGCGACGTGGCGGGCCAGCACGTCGCTGTAGTGCGCTTCGAGTGCGGCCACCACCTGCCGCCCGGCGTTTTCCATCAGGACAATCGAAGGAATGCCGATTTCCTGAATGGCACGCGTATCGGCTTCGCGCATCTGAGCGGCATTGAGCACGCGCATGAGTTGCGCGCAGTCTAGCACACGAAGTACGCTCCATCGCGGTGCGGCTCGGCTACCACAGGGGGCGATAGATGGCGGCGATCGCAAACGTCAACGGCACGATCACGGGCGGCCAGGAGGCCACGATCTCGGTCTTCGATCACGGCTTCTTGTTTGGTGAAGGTGTGTACGAGACGCTCCGCACGTACAACGGCCGGCCGTTCCTGCTCGAGCGTCATTTGCGGCGCCTGCGGACGTCGGCGGGCATGATCAACCTGGACGTGCCATTGAACAACGAGGAGTTCACCGCACGTCTCACGGAAACGATCACCGCCGCACGCGACGCTTCCCTATCCGCCTCATCCCCCTCATCTTCCCCATCCGCCCCAGAATGGTATGTCCGGGTGTTGCTGACGCGCGGTGTGGGCGAGTTGTCTTACGATCCGGCGGCCTGCCCCAAACCGTCGCTGGTGATCATTGTCAAGACGCTCGACGTCCCGGCGCCGCAGGCGTACGAAACAGGTGTGCCGGTTGTGCTGGTGTCGGTGATGCGCAATCACCCGGACTCCGTCAACCCGCTCATCAAGTCGAACAATCTCCTCAACAATGCGCTTGCCATGCAGGAGGCCGTTCGACGCGGCGCGTTCGAAGGTGTCATGCGCAACTATCGCGGGGAGATTTCCGAATGCACCACGGCGAATATCTTCGTCGTCAAAGATGGACTGGCCCTCACGCCACCCCTCGATGCGGGCCTGCTTGCCGGTATCACGCGTGAGTTTCTGTTCGAGCTCGGTCCCGTACAGGGTGTGCCGGTGCGTGATGCCGTGCTCCGAGATGAAGATCTCTTTGGCGCGGACGAGGCGTTTCTGACGAGCACGACACGCGAGCTCGTTCCGATCGTCCGCGTAGACGATCGGAATATTGGCGATGGCAAGCCGGGCCCCGTGACGCGCAAGCTGCTCCAGGCATTTCGCGATCAGGCGCACGCGTTGACGAAGGCGCCGTCGTCGCGCCGGTAAACGCTCGACGACCTCCTTACAAATCCCGTCGCTCCTCTGACGAATCCGTTGGCCCGGCAGGCGGGTACATGTCTGGTTGACGGGTGCCGTCGGGACATTCCGCACATTCTGGAGAAGTAGCGGACCTCATCGATGTTTGGGAGAGGCGGGTCTTTAGACCCGCCTTGGCTCGGACCTTGCTCCGATGGGGGCGATTCCGCTTTCGCGAGGTGGCCCGTGCACATCCGCCGATGGCTCGGAGTGTGGCTTCTCCTCCTGCTGCCCGCACCGTTGTCGGTCTGGGCACAATCTCAGCCGGACGAGCACCCTCTGGTCGGGTCGGGCGGGGTGGGCGGATTTCGATTCGGAATGTCGCGGGCTGAGGTCAGGACGGTCGGCGACTGTCAGCCGTACACGATCGTCGCACGGACCGGCGGCCTCGAGTGCCCCAACTACATGTTCGAAGGGCGGAAGATGAACATCTCGTTCATTTTCGGCGACGAGGGACTGCGCAGGATTCAGTTGTGGTTCTATGAAGGCGAATCAGAGAGCGACGCGCGTGAAGCGCTCGGCCGAGTCATTGAGTACCTGGAGCGCGTGGCGGGCGGCGTCCGCATACCCGCTTTTCCCGGCAAAGCCGTCACGCCCGACGGGATCCTCGCTGTGCTGAACAGATCAGCCCTCCAACCTGGCTACTTCACCCAGTTCGAGTTGTCCACTGCCCCTGGTTCGCACCGGGAAGTGTGGTATTCGCGGGTGGCGCGTCACCAGTTCGGGTATGCAGTGATGCTGTTTGCGGATCCGCGGCCATCAGACGTGGCGTCCGGCTTCAGCCGGACGGAACACTAAAACCGCGCCAGGTATGACGCCTTGAAAAACAGCGCGCGTGCAACCGGCGTGTAGGTATCTCCCACGAGCTGTTCCAGCAGCGATCCGTATCCGAGATGAACGACGGTGCCGGGTACGAGCTCGTAAGAACCGAGAAAATCGCCCAGCACGCGATGGCGCGACGTATCGAGCTGAGCGATGACCCGTACCAGGAATTGTTTGTTGAACTGGTAGGTGTTGCGCAGGTTGACGACGTGAACGTCGTAGACCTGGGTGCCGGTGTCACCGTGGGAGAAATCCTGGAAACTATACGTGAGGTTGTGGTTCAGCTTCTCGCTGGGCTGAAGCGTGACGCGCAGGAACGTAGCCGTCCGGGTCCCACCGAACGGGTTGTTGACGTCGTAGAAGATGCCCGGGCCGCGATCGAACTGCCCGTAGACGTTGAGCCAGCGATAAAACTGGGCGCCGCCGTCTGCGTGCCACCGCCCGACCGTGAATCGCTGGCCAGCAAACGTTTCGTGACCGCGTCCGAAGTCCAGCCGGAGAAATCCCTGTCTTGTAAAGTTGAACCGGATGCCAGGCAGCACGAACAGTTCGGTGCCTGACTGTACCCGGTCTTTGGCTCCGGTGATCCAGACGAAGGGGGCAATGCGCTTGACACGCCCGTTGCCGGTCTTATCCGGATAGAACTGATACTCTCCGTACTGCCACCCTCGCGTAAGGCCGACCCGATTGATGAAAGCCGTATCCATCTGAAATCCGCGGTCGTAGTGCTCGACCTGACCCGAAATGCCGACGCGCCGTGTGTTGAAGTTGTAGGACCCTTGCGTGCCAATGCCTTGCTTGCTTTCTCCGTCGAGCGCTCTCGAGTACGACGACAGAAACGACGAGTTCCACCGGAAGTGCTCGCCGTGTCTGAGTGCGATGTCACCCCCGCCCACACGGTTGTACTCGTTCCGGAATTCCGTGTCGGTTAAGAGAATCCCCGCGTATTCGCCGGGACCATAATTTCGAGTGGCGCGGCCGATGGTAAAAATGCGCGACTTCTCTCCCAATGGAAATTGATCGTTGGCCGAGAGGACGGCGAATGTCTGGCGCCCGGCTGTCCCGGTGAGCTTGGCGCCAGTGCCCGGATCGATGATGTGCCGCGTGTGTACGGCTGTCCGCATCGTCGAGTCGTAGCCGGTGCCTGCCAGGTTGAACAGCCCGAGCCCTTCCATGAAGAAGGGCCGCTTTTCGCTGAAAAACACCGGGAACCGCTGATTCACCTCGACTTCAAAGGCGTCGCTTTCAACCTGGCTGAAATCGGGGTTGATTGTGGCGTCGAGCGTGACCGTTGACGTCAAGCCATACTTGATACTTGCCCCGAAGTCGCTCCTGTTCAGGGCGTCGGGCCAAGGGCCAGAGTTGAGCCGCGCCTCGTTGCGCGAAAACACCGCGCTGGGAATCACTTCGAAAACCCGACGCTGCCGCAGTTCCGAAAACACCACCGGCACGTGGGTCTCGAAGACCCATTGCCCCGGCGCCATTTCTGGCCACGACCACGACACGCCAAGACGACTGATTCGCCTGAAGAACATGATTCCCATGCGGACGTCGGTGCCGCTGCGGAACCGGATGCTCTCGAGCGGCAGTCGCATCTCGACGATATACCCTTCGCCATCGATTCGACCGGCGCTGTCCCATACCCAGTCGGGTGACGTGTCTTCGCCGTTGGCGCCACTGTTGAGCGCATCCATCTGGATGCCGCTCGGGTTGACGAACATGTGATAGGCCACCTGGCCGGTTCGGCTCGAGTCGAGACTCACGGCGACCCAGTCGTCGTTCCAGGCATTGTCGCGACGGGAAATCGTGGTGCGGATGCGGTCGGGTTCGGTGTCGAAGCAGCGAAACGCAATGTAGATGGCCCGTTCGTCGTACGCGACCCAAACGCTGGTACGCTGCAGCGCCGGCTCGCCACGCATCGGGTTGTACGACGCCCACTTGTCCATAGGCAAGGCATCGCCCGACCACACCGCATCGTCCAGGATCCCGTCGATTTTCGGCGCGACCACGGCATGGGTGGCGCGGAGGTCGGGGAGGGGGTTGTCCTGGGCTGATACTGATGTGCAAATCCCGAAAACGGACAGTGCCGTCGCGAAGAGGCGGACGATCGGCCAACGACAGTCGAGGAACCAGGCCATTTCGATACAGCTTTTGACGTGCTGCTGACACAAATGGTTCATCTGGGTGCTAATACGTTAGCAGGCGGGCACGGGGTGCAAGGCTGTCGCGGGTCGACGGTCGGCAATCAATTCTGTGAACCTGCCGCTCCTCTTGACCGTAATAAGTGTCTAAACCTGACCTCGACTGACGACTGACGACTGACGACCGACGACCGACGACTGACGACTGACAATGAGCCTTCTCCAGGATCTCCGCTTTGCCGTCCGTCTCCTCCGCAAGGACCGCTGGTTCGCGGTCGTGGCCGTCGTGACGCTGGCGCTGGGTATTGCCGCCAACAGCGTCGTGTTTACCCTCGTCAATGCCGTCCTGGTTCGTGGCCTGCCATTTTACGAGGCCGACCGCATCGTCGGGCTCGGCACCCGCACACGCGATTCACGTACCCGCAACCTTGGCGTGTCGTATCTCGA
>DATBJG010000298.1:0-6838 GCA_036556585.1 Vicinamibacterales bacterium | reverse complement strand
GCTTGATATCCGCCCGGCTCATCCCGAGGATGGCACCGTTCAGAAAGACATTCTCCCGTCCGGTGAGTTCCGGGTGAAAGCCTGTGCCCACCTCGAGCAGGCTTGCGACCCGACCTCGGAGCCGAATGCGCCCCTTGGTCGGGTCGGTAATGCGACTGAGGATCTTCAACAGCGTGGTCTTGCCAGCGCCGTTACGTCCGACGATCCCGACAACCTCACCACGTGTAACGTCCAGGGTCACGTCGCGCAACGCCCAGAACTGGTGACGCGCACCGTCGTTCCGTTTCAGTATCGTACGCGCCCAGCTGAGCGGTGATCGCACGGCCCGCTCGATGATGTGGCGCAGATCGTCTCGCTCGGCGCTCTGACGGCCGAGCGAGTACCGCTTCCACAGATGGTCAACGGTAATCAAACGATCGCTCATTGCGTGCCGAGAATTGCGTCGAGCCAGAGCTGCGCCATGGACTCGTACCCAAGTCCGTTCGGTTCGGACGACGTTGAGTAATGCGTCGTAGTCCGCGCCTTGAAGTAGTTGTAGAAATCTGGGGGCACGACGGGAACACTGTTGCTCGTATCTGCTGCCAGTTCGTCGATCACCTTGTTGTATTCCTGAATGAAGGTGTCTGCCTCACCGTCCAGCGGCAAGTCAGGGAGCGCCTTCGCCAGCAGGACGAACTTACCGGCCGCCCTCACGGCGCTGATGATCTGTTGCATGTGGTCTTTGTAGCTCCCAGCGTACCCGAGGCTCTGAGGGGTCAAGCCCAGACCACTCCGAACCCCTGTCCTGGCATCGATGTGCGCGAACAGCGGCAGGAAGTACGTGGCGCTCGGATACTGTTGCAGAAGCGTGGTGATAGACGCAGCGCCAGAGGCCGACGAGGATCCCCGCACGCCGGCGTTGACCACGGCAACGGGGATGCCCCGGGCAGCAGTCAACCCGGTCGCTAGAATGGGTGTATATCCACCCAGGAGATTTCGCCCATCCGCAGTATTGTCATCGGTCGAGACATCGTCGCCGTAGCCGGTGGTAATGCCGTCCCCCATGGCCACGTAGGTGTCCCCGATGCCAACCGGCGCCGACCGGTCGTAGGTTGCATCACCAATGATCACGTTGCCGCTGCCGTCGACGAGATACGCTTCGATCACATGCTCTGATGCGCCGACTCCGACAGCCGTCGTCTGGAACGGCGCGGTAAGGTCGTCTTGTGCCACGCCATCGACTACGAACCTCACGCCCTGTCCCGACGGGCCCAGGCAGGCATCCGCCGCAAGTTCGAGCGTGGACGACCCCTGCAGATAGCCCGATCGCGGGTGAAGGAGCTGCACCCAGGGTCCAAGACATTGTTTGTGCAGAATCTGAAGCTCGGCCACGGCGGTGTACGGCAATTGGTTGACTTCGGTCAGCGCCCGCAGCCGCACATAGCGGCCGTGCTTCACGCCAAACGTCACCTCCTTGGGTGATTCGTCGGCCGTGAAGTTGCCGCTGGCGGCAGGTCCCCAGTTGACGCCGTCCGCGCTGACGTAGAACTCGTACTTCCCGATGTTGCCGACCGTGATCCCGTCCTGTCGGGGAAGATACCGGAAGCCGGTAACCGGGCGTGTCGCCCCAAGGTCGATCTGAATCTCATGGGGTAGCGGCGACGCGGCGCTCATCCACTGAGTCGTCCAGATCGTCTCGGGCTTCCCGTCGAAGGCGTTGGTGGCCAGGTAATTGCCGACCTCGGTTTCCTGACTGTCCACGGACCGCACGGTCCAACCGGTCGTCGCGAGCGGCTGACCGCCATCCACCGTCACGGTGCGTGTGGCAGCGGCCGTTTCCCCGAATGCATCGGTTACCGTGAACGTCACGGTGAAGATGCCGGGTCGGTCGAAATGCACGAGGCCACCGTTCGGCTCGGTGGAATCGGCAATCCCGGACCCGGTCCCGACACTCCAGCGATAGGTGAGGGGCGAGTCCGGATCGCTCGCCGCTCCGGCCAGGTTGATCGCACTTCCGGCAACGACCGTCACATCTTGTGACGGTGAAGTGATGCTCGCGCTCGGCGGCTGCGCTCCAGCCGTACTCGCGCGCCACACGTTCAATTCGGCGAGGGTTGTGAAGGTGTAGTCCCCATTGTTGACTTCGGTCAGCGCCCGGAGCGCGACGTACCGTCCGGTTTTTGGAGGAAACAGGACGTCTCTCGCCTCCCCCGAGTTGACGTCGGGGAACGCGCCAAGGGCGACCGGAGCCCCCCAATCGACCCCGTCGGCGCTGACGTAGAACTCGTACTCGCCGATTCGTCCCGCCTGCCACGGTTGGTACGGCAGATAGCGGAATCCGGCGACGTTGAAGACGGCGCCCAGATCAATCTGTATTTCGTGCGGTGGAGGGGGACCGCCACCGAACCACTGCGACGCCCACGCCGTGTTCGGGTTCCCATCGATGGCGTTGCGTGCGATGAAATTCCCCCCACTCAACTCCTCGCTATCCACGAATCGCACCGTCCAACCTGCCTGCGGAATGAGCGCCGCCGCGGCGGCGCTTTGCACCGTGACTGTCCGCGTCGCGGGTGTGGGGTCTGAATTGCCCAATGCATCCCGCACGGTGAGGGTAACGGAATACACACCTGCAGTTGGGAAAGTGATGGCGCCCGGATTATTGGTTGCCGACGACGGCGGTCCTCCTGCGCCGAAACTCCACTCATAGGCCAAAGGAACGTGGTTGTCCGGGTCAGTGCCGGTGCCGCTGAACGTCACCGACTGTCCCGGCGCAATCGTGACGTCGCTCGCCGGCGCATCGATGGTCCCATTCGGTGGTTGATTACCCATCGCGAGCACGTTCAGCTCGGCTACCGTCGTCCATGGATGCGCATTGACCTCTGTCATGGCGCGCAGTCGCACGTATTGTCCGGTTTTTGTCGCGAACGTGACCTGCTGCTCGGCCTCCGTGTTCGGGAAGGTGCCTGTGGCGACCGCTGTGTCCCACCTGACGCCATCCATGCTGACGTAGAACTGGTACTGCCCAATGCGTCCATGGGGCTGTCCGTCCTGCCGCGGGAGGTACCGGAACCCGCTGATGGCGTACACCCCACCCAGGTTGATCTGCAGCTCGTGTGGCGGTGGCGGGGATGAGGAGAACCACTTGGTGGACCATATCGTGGACGCGTTTCCGTCAAACGCGTTGGTGGCGGCGAAGTCCCCACCGGCCGTTTCCTGACTGTCGACGGCATGGAGCGTCCAGTTGGCTTGAGAGATCGGCGGCGCTGCACTGCCATGGACCGTGACGGTTTGAATGGCAGGCGACGGATCGGGACTGCCCAGAGCATCCCTTACGGTGAACGTGACGGTATAGACACCCGCAGTCGGGAAAGTTACCGCACCCGGATTCTGGCTGGTCGAGGCCGGTGGGCCGCCCGTTCCAAAATCCCACGCATAGGTCAGCGGCACGTTGTTGTCCGGGTCGTTTCCGATGCCGCTGAAGGTCACCGACTGTCCCGGTGCAATCGTCACGGGACTCGCGGGGGCGCTGATCGTCGCATTTGGGGGTTGATTGCCGGTTGCCAACACGTTCAGCTCGGCGATGGTGGTCCACGGCTCGTTGTTGACTTCCGTCATCGCGCGCAGCCGGATGTACTGCCCGGCCTTTGGGGTGAACGTCACCTGCTCCTCGGTCGCGCTGTTCGAGAACGCCCCTGACGCGACCGCAGATCCCCAGGTCGTGCCGTCCATGCTGACGTAGAAGTGGTAATGTCTGATGCGTCCTTGGGGGTGTCCATCCTGCCGCGGAAGATACCGGAACCCGCTGACGGAGTACACCGCACCGAGATTGATCTGCAGCTCGTGCGGCGGTGGCGGTGAGGCTGAGTGCCACTGGGTTGCCCACATGGTGGCCGGGTTCCCGTCGAAGGCGTTGGTGGCCACGTACCCCCCGACCTCAGTTTCCTGACTGTCGACAGAATGCAGTGTCCAGTTGACCTGCGAAATTGCTGCCGGCTGCCCGAGCGCCAGATGTGTCGACAACGCATACAGCATCAGGGTGAGACCAATAACCCGCCGAAGTGAAGGATGAGACAGTCGTTTTAGTGTTTGACACATGAGGCACCCAGCTCTTCGTTGCGATTGCCAGGCGAGCAGTCTGCGCCTGGCACGCGGATATAGCAGACCGTGTCTGCCCATTGACGGACGCGCAGCGGCAGGTTCCGCCGCGCCAGAAAGTCGTGCAGTGCGTGAGCACACCCATCCCACGTGTAATAGTCGTCAAGGATGATCAGGCCGCCCGGCCGCACGTGGTGGTACAGGTTGTCCAGGCAGGTGATCGTCGACTCGTACCAATCCGCGTCCAGCCTCAGCAGAGCGATCCCTTCCGGCAGGCGTAGGGTGGGCAGCGTGGTCGCGAACCAGCCTGCGACGATTTGCACCCGCCGCGCGGGTGACAGCGCCATCGCGGTTCGCGCCGCGATTTCCGGCGCCCTGCAGTTCTCGTGATAGTTGGGGTCGTCGATACTGGCTTGCCAGTGGAGCGCCTCGGGGCCGTCTATTGGTTGGGCCTTCGGCAGACCTTGAAAGCTATCGCAGACGATGTACTCCCGTGAATCGCCGAGCACTTCAGCAATGCCCGCGATCATTCCTCCTCGCCAGGCCCCGCACTCGACCACAGCCCCGGGAATGGCTCTCACCCGTTCCACCAACTGGAGATTCAGGATGTATTCGAACCGCGGGATCATCGTAAAGGCGGCGTACTTCGCGTGAATGGCTGACAGCATTTGATCGTGCTGTCGCATCCGGAAATAATTGCGAACTGTGAAGAGCCTCGCGGGGGGCTTCATTACCGCCCGACACCGAGCCCTTCGGCCGGGGGCGACTTGATAGCCGCTCCAATGGGAGCGGGCCGTGCGACGACCTCGGAGACCGGTTCCGCAACGCTGTCGTGGAGCAGCCTGGCCTGGAACGAGTCGTAGATGCGCGCAAGGAGGCTCGCCATCTTGCGGTGCCCCCGCTCGTTCCAGTGAATCCCCTCGCGCCACTTGTAGTCGCGGGCAGTCAGGTGTTGAGCGCCGCTGACCAACGCGATCCCGTACCGGCCGCAGGAGTCGGCAATTCGGCGATCTGACAGATCGGCGTCGCACAGCGCCGCGTTGCCGCTCTGCCAGGCCAGGCGGGCCCTGCCGCGTTTGGTCAATTGCATGGGGTGCGGAATGGTCACGACCGCGAGATCCGCCCCGGCCTCGCGGCAGGCGCGTTCGGCTCGACCAATCAAGTAATCACATGCGGAAAAGGCGCGGGTTGAAAACGGACCTGAAACACAGAACCGCGGGAAGAGCCGCGTTGTATCGAGGTTGGAGCACTCCCATTTGAGTGGTTGGAGGTGCTCGTCGACAATTTCCCACTCGCCGCGCACCTGGTCGAGGCGTGCGAAGGGAGCTCTGTACTGCCGCATTTCGGGCGCCAGATTGTCCTGGAGGTCGTTTTCGGGGTAGAGGAACCAGACGATCAACTTGCCCTTCAGCCGCGGACCGAACTGCTCCAGCAGGCGGACACCCTGCACCATGCTGTAGCCCGGCGCCCCGATCGCCTTGACGCGCAGCCGTGGATCGAGTTCGGCAAAGCTTCGCGGCGTGTCCACGCCGTAGCCGAAGGCGAACGAGTCGCCAACGACCACGACGTCGCTCTCATAGAGCGGACGGCGCCCCGGCCAGCCCTCGCCGTCTGTGACAATCCGAAACACGTCGTCGCGGTCTGCCAGGTAACGGGCGTCGAGGTCGGGCCGGGGTCTCCATCCGAGTGTGCGATCGAAAACCATCAGGTCCGGCCATGACACGAAGGCCGGTTCGAGCACTCGCCCGATCACTCGTACGGTTGACACAAACAGGAGCAGCGCCACCCCCCCCACGATGACCGGCAGCAGTAAGATCAGACACGGAACGACGGCCGCGACTGCGATGAGAGCGCGAAGGGTTGATCTCGCAGGCATCGTGATCAGTAGAGCGTGTAGGTGCTGCCAGGCACTGCGTCTTCTTGCTCGTCGTCTCGAAGTAGCGTCAGCAAGAACACGAGCGGAAACAGGGTGACGGCCCACGTGTTTCCCGCCGTCCGGGCGAAGGCCGCAAGACCATGAGTCCGCCGGGCAAACGGCCACCAGACACGGTCATCCTGGTGAGAGGCAAGCCGATCACGCTCGTGCCACGTGGACCGCGCAGGCCGTCTCGTCCCGGGATCAAACGAGGAGCCGCCGCACGCGATGGCCGTAAACAGCGTGTAATAACTCACGGCCAGGACGTACGTTCGAAGGGCGGCGGCCACCCGGCGCATCGAGCCATTCCAGAACCAGACTCCTGTTTCGAACCACGGACGCCACACCAGCCCCGGCAGCACAAGACCGATGGCCGCTGCTGTGGCCCAGGCTGCAGGCGCTGGCGCCCCTCTCACGAATGCCATCAGGCCGATTGACAACGACACAAGTCCGGTCGTCACAAGCCAGAAGCCGGCAACTTCCGCACGGCGAAACGCGATCGTCAACGACGGGGTCACGTCAGTCGAGCACTTGGGAATACTTCTCGCGGTAGGCCTCGATATCCGGCATGAGGCTGAACGTCTGGTCTTCTTTGATAAGGATGTGGTCTTCGAGGACCAGGCAGTCCATATCGGTGGCCATGAAGCTGCGATAGGCGTCCTGCGGCGTGCACACGATGGGCTCGCCGCGAATATTGAAGCTCGTGTTGACGATCACGGGGCAGCCGGTCAAATCGTAAAAGCGCTTCATGAGCCGATAGTAGCGACCGTGCCGCTCTTCATCGACCGTCTGCACTCGTGCGGAATAGTCCACATGCGTGATCGCCGGCACCGTGGAGCGCGAAACCGA
>DATBJG010000297.1:0-3675 GCA_036556585.1 Vicinamibacterales bacterium | reverse complement strand
CGCACTCTGTTCGCGGCTCACGTAGATGCCTCCAATGACGGTCGTCTGGCCGTCGCTCACCAGGACTTGCGTGATGGCACGCTGCGTGTCAATCGGAGGAATGTCTTTGATCGCGCGGCTGAAGTCGGGAGACGCGTTCTCAACCGAGATCCGCATGATGACGGTATTCGCGGCCGTAATCTGTGGTGTGACTTTCAGCGTGAGCGCGGCGTCCTTGAACGACACGGTGACCGTGTTGTTGGCCACGGTCTGAATCGGAATCTGGACGCCCTGGGTGATTTCGGCCTCGACGTTGTTTTGCGTGGACACCCGCGGTGTCGACAGAAGCCGTCCTTGACCAGACCGCTCGAGCGCCGAAAGGGCGACGTCGAGATTCAGCGAACCGTTGACGGAGCCCAGCGCCAGTCCAACGGCTGTCGTCGCGCCTTCGACACCGAGATTCACGGCCGAGACGGAGTTGCGACTCTGATCACCGGTCTGGGGACCCTGAACGTTGCCGGTCCGGCCCGTCAGACTTCCAGTGTTCGGGAACGCAAGGCCCGTGTTGTTGCCAATGTCCTGTGACACGCGTCCATTGAATCCCCACTGGACACCGAGATTCCGCGCAAACTCCCGCGTCGTCTGGACGATTCGTGCTTCGATCTCGACCTGCGGCTGTGGCCGATCGAGCGTGCCAATCAGGTCGGCGGCCGTTTGAAGCCGGTCGGACAGATCCTTGACGATGATCGTGTTGGTGCGATTGTCGACCTGCACTTCCCCGCGTTGACTGAGTGCCGCACGAGTCAGGAGCGGTACGAGATCTTCCGCCTTCGCGTAGCTCAGCATGAACGTCCGCACCAGCAGATCGCCCGCGAGCTGCTGGGCTTCCACCAGCTTCCGTCGCTCTTCTTTTTCCGATGACAGAACGTTGATGGGTGCAATCCGGATAATCGTCCCGTCTGCTTCCCAATCCAGTTTGTTGGCTCTGAGGATGATGTCCAGAGCTTGATCCCACGGAACGTCACGAAGCGCGACGTCCACGGACCCTTGCACCGCCGGGTCGATGACGATATTCAAGCCGCTGATTTCGGCAAAGGTTCGAAGGACTGCCCGCAGATCCGAACCCTGAAAATCCAGTGTGACCGGGCTGCCCGAGTACGTGCGTCCGGTAACCGGGGTCGTCTGACCCGTTGATGATGCAGGCTGCGGAGCTTGCGCCGGTGGTTGAGCGACCGGAGCAGCCGGCGTGGGCAATGGCACTTGTGGCGGCGGTTGAACAACGGCCGCCGGCCCTTGCGCGGTGGTTGACGGCGCAGGACGGGCAACGGGGGTGACCGTTGAGACGACCGGCGCCGGCGGTGGTGCGGCCGGCGTACTCGGTGCCGTGACAGTGCGTACGACTGGCTTGACTTCGTTGGCCGGTGCCGAGGCGCGGATCGTCTCGCTGCCCGGATTGCGCAACGTCAGCGCGGTCATCGGCTCGAGTGGAGGCGTCTCGCGCACGCCGATCTGTGCTCTGAAAATCGGCTTGCTGGTGACGGTGTCAGGCTGATTCTCGAAGACGACACGAAATTCGCTGCTGTCATCTTCCGGAGGCTGAACCCAGTAGGGCGCTCGTCGGTTCAGATCGAGGATGACGCGCGTGAGCAGCGGTTTGCGGCTCGCAACCGTCACACTGATGCGCTCGACCGGCCCTTGGCGGACATCAATCTGGGCCGGCACCGAAGGGATGACGTTCGGAAGTTCGATGACGACGCGTGGAGATCCGTCTCGGAGCTCCTCGATATGGGCTGCCGCAAGCCGACCGTTGCCGGTCAGGGTGACAATCGCCCCTTCCGAATCGAGCGCTGTGGTGATGTCGTTCAGTTCCGTCGCGACCGGCAACACTCCCTTGACGGCGGCAGGCGGCACCACCGCCGCAGCTGGCACAACGGCTGCTGCCACGCCAGCATCCGAGGGCAGCGCGCTCGTTGTGAGCTTGCCAATCTCGACGACGATGATGTTTCGCACACTACGGACGTTGTAGGAAACCGCGTCGGTCAGCCGAAGTCTCACTCGCGCCGAAGGCGCGCCATCCGCCATGGCCGCCCGTTCGAGGGAGGCACCCGAAACCAGACCAAACCGGCTCTTGATGTTGTTGACCGCACCATCAACCCGGGCATTTCGCAGATCGACGACGACCGTAAACGGATCCGGCTGGCTCATCACGTACGGCACCGGGTCGGAAGCCTCGATTGTGATGGTGGTCGTCTGGGTGCCGAGCGTGGCCGACACGGCAACCAGCTGTGGTCCGGGGAGTGGCGCTTCGAGACGGCTATCCTTTGCGGTGGCTCGGACCCGGACCGCGCCGGGACCGCCAGCCATCGAGCTTATAAGCGTACCGACGAGAACCGCCGCAATCGTCGAATTGCGTCGGCGCGCGCCTGACCGAACCGTGTTTGGTCTGCCGAATGGTTTCATTTGCCTTCTTCCGCAGATCGCAGGTTCTTTCGAACCTCCCGCTGCTTCACCAGTGAAAGCGGATCGTTGACTTCCTGCAGAATCACCAACCCCTGCGCCGTGATCCGCGTGATCACGCCATCGACCAGACGGTCGTTCGGGTGCGCGATGTACGTCTTGGTGTCCGGCCCCTGCACCATGGCAATGTAGCGACCCTTGGCGTTGACGATGCCTCTCACCGACAACTCAGCCGTCGTGAGCCCGTTGATGCCGGTAATCGTGCCCTTGGACACCGCGGCCGGCTCGACTCCTCGAGTAAGCAGGCTGACGAATGGATCGCGACGTCCATCCGGTTTATAGCTATAGGTGTCGGTTTCTACAGGCGCTGCTGGGGGCGGAGTCTGAGCCGGCGCGGTACCCGCTTTCGCAGGCGCGGGTGGTGTCTGCCCCTCGAGCGGTGAGCCACACACGACGACCCCGAGCGCCAGCACGACGCCAACCACAAGCCTTCGACCTCTCTCCAGCACTTTCATTGTCCGTGTGCCCTACGATTTCTTCGCCGGCGGTGCGGCGCCTGACTTCTGGTCGAGCAACACGAACGTGGTCGCCGTACACTCGGCGCTGATGGTCCCACTGTCGGCGCCTGTTTTCGTCTTGATGGCAATGTTGCTCACGTTGATGATTCGCGAAAACTTCCCGATGCGATCGAAGAACATCCCCAGGTTGTGATATGTCCCGTCCAGTTGCAGCGCGATGGGCCACTCAGCATGCAACTGCTTGGTGGACGTCCCCATGGGCTTGAATCCTCTGATCGTCAGGTTCGACTGTGTCGCCAGCGTCTGAATGCGCCGGAGCAGGTCGGCGACGTCTTTCTGCTCGGGCAGCACGGCCTTCAGGTTGTCGAGACGCCCCTGCAACTTGCTCACCTCCTCACGGAATTCGGTGAGCTTGGTTGCCGTGGTCATGCCCTTGTTGATGTCCGCTCGCAGCGACGCCAGCCGCTTCTCACGCTCCGCCATCTCAGCCTGCATCGGAGCAGCATAGAAGTAGTAAAAGGCCGCAATGCCGCCCAGGCCGAGGACGGCGAACATCCCGACCTGCGCGTACCAAGGCAATTTGTTGAGCGACAGATCCATAATTACGTGGGGCTCTGCCCCACACCCCGGCTCGGTCCCGCCTCCGCCAAGGCTTCGGCGAGGCTCGCCGTAGCTCTAAGAGCGAAGGCGGCGCTTGCGGGGGCCCCATGCCCCGCGCCGC
>DATBJG010000296.1:0-4222 GCA_036556585.1 Vicinamibacterales bacterium | reverse complement strand
CCCTCACCAAGCGCTCCCGCGGAACGTTCAGTCCTTCAACAATTTCCCGCGACAGATTTGGTCGGACCAATTCAGGCGTCCGTCTTGCTCAATGGGATCGCGGCCCTGGTTGAAACATTTGTTGGCGGCCTGACTTCCCGTCAACCGTCGCAGTCTCGCCAGGGCCGTTCGTGAGATCGGCGCGAGGCGCCAATCCCGGCCTTCCCGCCCGACATCCTGATCTCACGTCATTCTTGGAAGGAGGACGCATGCGTCGATGTTTCGGGTGTGTCGTGGTGACGATGGTCGCGCTGGCGATTGCCGCTCCGGTCTTCGCCCAGCGACCGACATCAGAGTCCAGTTCTCAAGCCACTTCGAGTCCCCTCAATCTCAACGCCGCAACCGCAACCCAGCTCGAGTCGCTGCCCGGTATCGGGGCCAGAACGGCCGAGCGGATCATCGAGTACCGACAAAAGAATGGCGGTTTCAAGAAGATTGAGGAGTTGATGAACGTTCGCGGTGTTGGAGAGAAGAGCTTTCTCAAGTTGAAGCCGCTCATCACTGTGGTTCCCCCCAAAGTCGAGGCTTCCGGTCAAGCCGCCCGCTGAGTCCCACCTTGGCAGGCGGGACCGTCGAATGGCGTCCCGCCTGCGCCTGCCTACGCGAATGATCATGAATCGTGGCTATTCCTTACTCGAAATGCTGGTGGTCGTAACCCTCGTGATCATCGTCAGCGGCATGGCCGTGCCCATCATGTCGTCGGCAGTCGACCACGCTCGGACGGCAGCCGCTGCGCGATACCTCGCAGGCAAACTCATGTTGAACCGCATGGACGCCGTCAAACGTTCGACTTTTGTTGCGCTTCGCTTTGAAGCCAGGGATGGTCGATATCAGTTTCGAACCTTCGTTGACGGCAACGGTGATGGTCTTCGAGCTGCCGACGTCACGCGCAATATCGATCTCCCGCATGGCCTGTCAGAAGGGTTGGACTACCACTTTCCGGGTGTGAGCTTCGGCATCTCCGAGGGCGTACTGCCTGTCAGTCCCGACGAAGAACTCAACGGGGATCCCATCAGAATCGGGCGATCGGAGTTTCTCAGCTTCAGCCCATTGGGCTCGGCCACATCGGGCACTCTTTACATTCGCGGACGGCCCAAGCATCAGTATGCCGTCCGGATACTTGGTGTCACGGGACGCATTAGCGTTCTCCGCTTCGACTTTTCACAGCGACGCTGGATCGACGCATGACATTCCGCGAGCGTCGTGCCTGTCCCCGGTGTGTCTGCTCGCAGCGCGACGGGAGGGGTGCAGCACGCATTCGGCCCGGGCACGACGTCCAGGTACTCAATCTCTCGAGCGCCGGGGCACTCATTCAAAGCACGACCCGCTTGGCGCCGAACTCAAGAGTCGAGCTTCGACTGGCGGGAAGCAGGTCGTCGCCCATCCGCGGCCGAATCGTGCGCTCCTACGTGTCCGCCGTTGACGCCGACGTGATTTTCTATCGCTCCGCCATAGCCTTCGAGCAAGTGTTCGATCTATCCGCGATTGATCCCGAGGATGGGTAGTTTGTGCCCCAAGAAGGCCGAAGACAGTCGTGTGACGGGTAGTTACTACCCCAACGCCGTCGGCCGCATCGCGCAGACACACGCGAATTCGCGCGACATTCGACCCATGGTCTCTTGCACGCGCTGGCACTCAGTTTGAAAGCCGGTATGGCCGATCGATCGTTGATCGTTTGAGGGTGACCGACCGATGACGCTACCGAAACCACCTCTCACCCGCCCCGCAGAAGGGGCATCCAGTATGTGGAGATCTCACCTCAGACCCGAGGACTCCGCACCGCTCGTGGGGTCGAGTCCTGCAATGCGGGCCCTCCGGGCGCGAATCGAACGCGTTGCGGCAACGGACTTCACCGTTCTCATCGAGGGCGAAAGCGGAACTGGTAAGGAACTCGTGGCTCGTTCCATCCACGACGTCAGCGGTCGTCGTCGAGGCCCATTCGTGGCGGTCAACTGTGCGGCACTCGTCGAGAGTCTGCTCGAGGCAGAGTTGTTTGGGATTGAAGAACGCATCGCGACGGGTGTGCGCGGCCGCCGGGGCAAGTTCGAACAAGCGGATGGAGGGACGCTGTTTTTGGACGAGGTGTCCGATCTTTCGCCCTCGGCGCAAGCCAAGCTTCTCAGGGCGATCCAGGATCTCGCTGTCGAACGCGTCGGCGGAAGCTCGCCCCGTCGAGTCAACACACGGCTTGTTGCGGCAACCAATCAAAGTCTTACAAGCCAGGCGCAGCGCGGGGCATTTCGAGCCGACCTCTTCTATCGCTTGAGTGGAGTTGAGCTGCACGTGCCGCCGCTGCGGAATCATCGCGACGACATTCTCGAGCTGGCTCGGCACTTTTTGTCGAGACATCGCCAGACACGTCATCTGGAGTTATCCCTTGACGCAGCGGATGCGCTGCAGGCTTACCACTGGCCAGGCAACGTTCGCGAACTGGAGCGCCTCATGGAAGGAGTGGTCGCGCTCGCACAATCGGATTTGATCGGTCTGGATGACCTGCCGCCCAGACTGCGCGGGGAGTACGGCGAGATTCTGTTGCCTTCGTTGGCGCACGGAGACACGCTCCGAGCATGGGGTAGTCGCTACGCACGGCTTGTCCTGGCCAGGTCCGGCTACAACAAGCGTCGAGCCTGCCAGGCACTTGGCATCAGTTATCACACGCTGCAGGCCTACCTGCGTAACCATCGATATGAGCGCCCGGCCGCACCAATTGCGGACGGTCCGATGCTCAACGTGAGTGCCGGCCAAACAGCAGGCGTGGCCGGTCCGTCACCATAAGAAAAAGACTCAACCTGGCCGCGGGCCTCGCGGCAAGACTCGACTGGCGGGGGCAGGCAATCGGGAAGTCACGCGCCGGTTTTTGGGCGGGCGGAAGCCCGCCGAAGGCGGAGGCGCGTATGAATCGGTCGGAAGTGGGGAAGCGGATAGTAATTGGGACCTTATTGCTGCTGGGGGGTGATTTGGCGCAAGCCGCAGCCGGTACAAAGATCGAAACCGGCGTTCGACTGATCGGTCAGCCGCAATACGACGACACCCTCGACGCGACGTTCTCCTTGGGAATGGCACCTGATGGTTCAGCGTGGACCCGCCTCGAATCTGGAGAACTGACCGTAGACAAATGGGCCACTGCCGCCGGCGACGCCACAATCGTCTTGAACTATCGAAGCGACCGCGTCACGTTCGCACTGAAAACCGCCGGGTACACGGTGTCGAGAGGAAGACGTACGGCTTCGTTTTCACCGACCGACAGCAAGCAGGATCGGAGAAACGCGTTCCGGATGCTCCTCGTGGGCTCACCCGCGGTTCGTGCATTTCGCGCGTTCACTTCGGCAATGGAGCGGCGCGACGGCGAAGACACGACCGCAATGATTTCCGCAATGATGGATGGAGCTCTCGTGGGGGCGCTCGATGGAGACGACGGCGCCATTGATCGGGTAGGCAAACGTCTCGAGCGCCGGATGCGCGCAGGCATACGTCGGGCCCACGGCACGACCCTGGCGCAGTACCAGTTCAACGACTGCGTGCTTGCTTACGAACGCGCACTCCTGAGTTCCTGGAATCTCTACTCCGGCTGTATCAACACAGATTCACTCTGGAACTACTTCCTCTACGCCCCGGTCTGCGCATTCGAATTCGGGATACGGTCACAACAGTACGTGTTTCAGTTCATCTCGTGCATGGCAATTCCACGCTGACCATGAAACGCATCATTCAACCTGTGGTCAAGATCCTTGGCGGGATCGCAATAGCCGGGGTCGTGCTGGCGGTTCTGCTGCCGTTGCTGATACAACGTGAGTACATTGGGCTCGGCTCACTTGCTGGTCTGTGGATCATTGGAGGCGTGAGCTTGCTCTGCATCGCCCTGCTGTTTCTGTGGCCCTGGACCTCGCGTCACCGGTGAATGCGATCGATGCGGATCTTGGCGTCGCTCAAGTTTAGCGCCCGGGCTCATGAGCGTGGATGAGCCCGGGCAGTGACGCCCGACCCCGACCTCCACGCCGAGGGCCGTTACGGCTGAGGGACCCATCGACCCGCGACAGTCGCTGTGCAACTACTCGTCGTTTGCGACACCGGGGTGACAAAACACCTCACGTTGAGCGTCTGATTTGCCGCGACGAACCAAAATCGGCCCCGGTCAGGACTGGGATTGGCTGAGTGGGAGGATTAGTGACAATGACTTCCTGCG
>DATBJG010000295.1:0-16121 GCA_036556585.1 Vicinamibacterales bacterium | reverse complement strand
TCGTACGGCACGAGCTCACGTCAGTACACGACCAGCATCGATGTTGGCGAAACGACCACATGGGTGTTTTCCCAGCCCGATCCGACCAAGATCTATTTCCTGGCGGTGCAGGCCTACAACACCGCAGGTTTGCAGAGTCCTTATTCCAACGAGGTCTCGACCGTTCCCGTCATACAGCCTCTGACGGCAACCAGCCTTACATCCAACGCGGTCGCACAGCCGTGTGTGGGAACCCCCATCACATTTGGAGCGACCGCAACCGGTGGCGTGGCGCCGTATGCGTACAAATGGTGGGTGTTCGATGGATCGACGTCGACGATTGGACAGAACTGGTCGACGAGCAATACCTTCACGTGGACGCCGACCAAGCCAGGTCCAAGCTACCTGGTGACCGTTTGGGTGCGTAATACAACGAGCACGGTCGACAGTTTCGAAAATCCCGGGGCGACGCTGTCGATGACGGTGGCCGTCGGTGGCGGTTCGCCGACGCCCACCCCAATCCTTAACGCAAATCCGGGGCCTTCGACAGACAGTGGGATGCCAAGCTCTGGCCCCGCCGTCGAGTTGGGAGCAGCCGGTAACGGGAGAAATCCAGAAGCCAAACCTCCAGTTGCTGCGAAGCCGGCCCCACCGGTTCCGGCCCAAGCGAGCCCGAATGCGACGCCGTCGGTGAACGCTGCGGTCTCGCCTGCACGGATCACTAGCCCTCGCGTCGACACGAAGGTCTACAAACAGAACGAAAAACGCGCAGAGATTGCTCAATCAGTGTCCTCGACCCCACCACCAATCCTCATCGTAAATGCGACTCTGCCTAGGGGCACTGGGGCGCCGAACGCCAAATCCAACCGCGATGTGGTGACCCGGTCTGACGGTCAGGGCCCAGCCGAAGCGACTGACCGTACAGATGTCGGCGGGTATGAGATCCTTCCCACATTTGAGCCGCCGCCGCCGTCGGCGCCAGCGGTGACGGTAAATGGAACTCCGACGTCGTCGATGAATGCGGCGGCACGACATTCAGAATCGGACAACGCGCTGCCACGATCCAGAAGGGAGATGCGTCGACGACTGGCTCTTGCTGACGCCCGCCAACCGGCCAGCCCCGCCCCAACCGTGACGAGCATTGAGCCTGACTCCGGGTCTTCGAAGGGCGGCACAACTGTCACGATCACCGGGACAAATTTTGTGCCCGGCGCCGCGGTCAGCTTTGGCGGAATCCCGGCGCTGACACTGGTGGTTGTCGCGACAAGTACAAAGATCGTTGCGACGACGCCATCGCATGCTGGCGGTGCGGTGAACGTGGTGGTAACGAATCCCGATGAGCTGAGCGGGACGCGCACGGCTGGATTCAGTTTCGTGGCCCCTCGGAGTGTAAAAACGCCAATTCTGTCCGCCAACATACCCTTCAAGTAGGACGGTCTTGAAACGCCGAACGCATCCACAGCAGGTGAACCCTCAATTCCTTGATCAGGCGTCAACTATTCCCTAACAAATCTGTAATGGCCGGGTACGGCGATTGCGTCTGGAGACGTGCTTTGGGGAGGTTAACCATGTCCACAGGGACTCGATGGCTTGGGTTCGTCGGAATGATCTTCGTACTGTTGGCTGTGCCAGCCATGGCAGCGCCCCCGCGCGGTGGCGCGTCGACAACTCCGAAGGTTCACGGTCCGAAGGCCACGCCGAAGGCTTCTCAGCCTGCAGCGCCCGTCAAGTCTTCCACGACGAAAGCGAAAGGGTCAGCAGCAGCGACGGCTGGCTCGAAGGGCGCCTCGACGAAAGTGGCGAAGTCGACCACCACGACCGCATCGAAGACGACGACATCAACCTCGACCACGACCAGCACCAGTGGCACCGGGGCGACCACAACTACGGCCACCTGGACGCCGGACAATTCCGTTGCTCAGAAGCTTTCGACAAAATCGAACATCATGAAGAAAGTCCAGAACGTCGTGGGCACAGACGTCGATCTGAATCACGCTACGGCGGGCTTCAAGAACTTCGGTCAGTTTGTGGCAGCCGTCAACGTGTCGAACAACCACCAGATCGCGTTTGCGGATCTGAAGGCAGCGATGACCGGCATCGACATGAAGGGTCAACCTGTAACCACGACCGGAACCACGGCCGTGACGACAATGAGTCTCGGGCAGGCCATTCAAAAACTGAAAACAGGTGTGGATAGCGAGATGGTTGCTCAAACAGCGCTGACCCAGGCGAACGCCGAGATCAACGGTTCGCCTACCACATCGACGACGACTACGACCACAACCACGACTCAGACTACGACTAAGTCCAAGTAAGGATACTCGTGGCAATTCTTCGTCGCCTTCTGTGTAGCGTCGTGATGGTGGCTCTGGCGGCGACCGAGGCCGCCGCCCAGGGTCGCGGAAACGCCTACGGGCGAGGCCGTGCGAAACCGGCTCAACCAACGGTGAGCTCGACCTTGTCGGTCCCGGCGCCAGAGCCTGTTGCAACCGTCGATGGCTCCGCCGCCTTCCGGCAGTTTGGGGCGTGGCTGGATGATGCGTCGGTGCTGGGGCCAGGCCACGGCTGGCTGTCGGTATCCCTCGGGCATTCACAGTCTCCTGGTGCTCGCCAATTCGACTTTCCTGTCATCGAAGCGGGGATGGCGCTGAATCACCGCGCGCAGTTGGGCGGGACGATCCCGTATTACCGCCTGGACTTTCCCGATGGTACCGGCCTTGGCGGGTTTGGTGACGTCTATCTCAATTTGAAGTACGCGTTGGTGGATCCGGAAGCAAATCGCAGCAAGATCGGCCTTGCAGTGGCACCGCTCGTGGAAGTGCTGAGCGCGCCCGACCCGGTGACAGGAGCACGATGGTCCTGGGCCATTCCCGTCAGCATCGAGGTCCGCAAGCCCGGTTATCGTGCCTACGGATCCGCTGGATATTTTGCCCGGGGGGTGTTTTTCAGCAGTGGAGCCGTGGAAGTGCCGGTCACGAGTCGCCTTGTCGTGACCGGCGCATTGATTCAGATGCGATCGCTCAACGAGAACCCCGCGGCCGATGCGCTTGCCTTGACCAAAAGTCGGCTCGACGCGGCTGGTGCAACGGCCTATTTTCTGACGCCTTCAATCGCTGTCTTCGGCAGTGTCGGCCGGACAATCTCGCAGGCTGGCCCGCTTGGAACCGCTCTGACCGTTAACGGCGGCCTCTCGATAACCTTCGCCCATGCGGGCAGACCTACTCCTTAAGACTCAAGGGCTGTCTCGCGAATCTCCGAGCACCATCACGATTGCTTCGCCAGCTCACTCTTGAAGAACTCGACCGTCCGGCGCCAGGCGTCGCTCGCGGCCGATGCGTTGTACACCTGCGGCCGCTCGTCGTTGAAGAATGCGTGATCGGCGCCGGGGTAGATGTGAATGTCGGCGCGCTTCCCGAGGGCTTTGAGGTCCTTTTCGAGAGCCCGTACAGAATCGGGCGTAACAAATCCATCTTTCTCCGCGTACAGTCCGAGCACGGGTGCCTTCAGCGCAGCGAGGTCAGGTTTGACGTTCGGATGGCCTCCATAAAAGACGACGCAGGCGCCCACTTCCGGATTCTTGCACGCAGCAAAAAGCGACAGTGCGCCGCCCATGCAGAAGCCCACCGTTCCGACTTGCTTGCCGCTCGTACGTGGATGCTTCAAGAGATACTGAATGGCACCGCGGAGATCTTTTTCCGCCTCGTCAATGCGCAGGCTCATCATCAGCTTTCCGGCCTCGTCGGGTGAGCTCGTGCTCTTGCCGTGGTAAAGATCCGGCGCCAGGGCCACAAACCCCTCGGCGGCGAAACGATCGGCCACTTTCTTGATGTGCGGTACGAGTCCCCACCATTCCTGAATCACGACAACAGCGGGTCCTGCGGATTTGGGGGTTGCCAGGTAGCCCGAGGCGTCTTTCCCGTTTGAGGGAAAGTGAACGATATCTCCCATAGACAACAATGCCTCCGCGCCAGTCAGCCCGGCGCGGAGGCATTATCTCAAGGCTGAAGTCTCAAGTGTCAAGTCTCAAAAAAAGCCTCGGAACGTCAGATTTCAGGTTTGAGACTTTCTCGTGCTTCAGCGGTTGTCTTGATTTCACTCTTCACCGAGAACGCCAGCGACTGTGACGCCAGCGACCTGGCAACCATACGGTCCACTTCGCTGTTCACCACCCCAGTCAACGTCACGTGACCACGATCCACGACAATGTGGATCGGCGGATCGATCATCGTCGCGTAGTGCCAGAAGGCCGGATGGCTGTAAATCGCCCGCGCGATGCGATATCGCAGGTCATCGTCCATCTGGGACACTGGAAGCACGTCGATTTTGTTGTGCACTTCGCGCACACCATCGACCTTGGCGACGCGCTTGGCGATCTCGTTGCGTTTGTACGGCATGGTGACCTTGCCGGTCAGTGTGACCACGCCATTGTCAATCGACGCATTGATATCGTCGAAGACCGTGAACCACGCATATGTGTTGACCTTTTTGGCCACCTCGTCGAGGAGCCGCAGGTCCCTTCGATCGGCGGCACCGGCCACGGCCGGAGCGGCCAGGCACGCAATCATCACTGCTGCCGCGATGTTTCGAAACATGACGCCCTCCAATCTTTCGGCATCGGCTCTCTGCCTGGCTTCGGACCCTCCGCGCCGGCGAGAGCCTTTTGTTGCCCGACTACGGGATGGGCAAGTCATATGCCAGGAGGAAATGCCTGCGGGACGCAGGGATCAGGCCTGTTTGGGGCAACAGTGCGGATGCCTGACCGATCTTCAGGACAGGCCCAAAAGCCACTCGACGATGATCACCGTCAAGATACCGGTGCAAACCAACAAGATCTGGCGAATTGCGCGCGCGTCCATACGACCACGATTGAGGTCAGGAATCAGGTCGGCCATGGCGATGTACAGGAAGCTGGCAGCCGCCACTGACAGCACATACGGAAGCACGCCAGGAACCCACTCCAGGGCAAACAGAGCGACCAGCGTGCCCGCAACCGCCGAAAGGCCGGAGACGACATTGAGCATGAGCGCCCGCTGCCGCGTATAACCCGACCCGAGCAGGATGGCAAAGTCGCCGACTTCCTGAGGGATTTCATGAGCGGCAACGGCGACGGCTGTGCCAACCCCCAAAGGAATCGAGCTGACGACGGCCGCGCCAATGACGGCGCCATCAACAAAATTGTGAAAGGCATCGCCAATCAGGACGAGGGGCGCGGCAGACGAGTGGGTCGCGCATTCTTCGGTGTGGCAATGACGCCAGATGACGAGCTTCTCGAGGACGAAGAACAGAAGGATCCCCGCCAGTAGCGTACCCAGCACTCGAATTGGGGCCAGTGTTTCGAGCGCATTGGGCAACAAGGCCAGCAGCGCTACGCCCAGCAGCGTCCCGACGGCGTAGCTAATCAAGGATGGAATCAGCCTGAGACGCACGCGGTCGTTGAAGAGGAGCAGCGTCGAAGCGAGGAGCAGACCACCAAGGCTACCGAGGAGGGTGAGGCCGATGGCCGTCAAGACGAGCAGCACCGGCGCATCATACTCGGCTTTCGGATTTCGGCTCTCGGCTCGCGCGTAATCCCGACGATTCGAAAGCCCGGAGCCGAGCGCCCAGAGCCGGGCTCGTCGCCAGGCTTACGGCGTGGCGACGTAGCCTCGGCGTGCCCGGACGCGCAGCTTGGTATCGCGGGTGTCAACTCGAATCGCGTGCCAGCGCCCGTCTCTGGGAGCGGCCGCCGGGTATCCGAGATAGTACTGTTGGCTCAACTCGTCCGCGATGGAGGTTGTGGCCGGAACGAGATCGCGACCGGATCGGATGAGTTCGGTCCGTCCCCCTGAGTCGTCCGTAATGTCACGAAGAGCCCTGATATCCACACCTGCACTGCCGCCACCGCGGGTTGGTCCCATCGGAGGAGGATTGCTTGGCGGGATCGGATATCGACGACCAGGCACCGGAAACGGCACGGGAATCGGGAAACGCGGCCCGGTGCCTCCTGGACCCGTCGTCACGCTCGGCTCGCGCCCATCGATTCCAATCGCGTAGACCAGCACTTCGGTCTCGCGAATGAGTTGTTTGAGTTCGGGCAGATCGATGTGGCTACTCGTGTCATTGCCATCTGAGATCACCACGACGGCCTTCTTGCGATGGCGTCCGGTGTCTGCGAGTGGAACCGCCTCGGAAACCGCATCTAGAAGCGCGGTACCGCCGTTCGGTCGAATCCGCCCGAGCGCCCGGCTGATTCGTTGACGATCGGTCGTCCAGTCCTGCACGAGGTCCGGGTTCGTGTTGAATGCGTAAAGGAACACCTCATCGGCCGGGTCGAGCAGGTCGAAGAGGAAACGGTCGAGTGCATTCAGCGCCGCACTCCACTTTTCTCCGTCCATGCTTCCGCTTGCATCGAGCACGATGCCGAGACTGACGGGCACGCGATCGGAACTGAAGTGCGTGATGCTCTGTGGTTGTCCGTCCTCGTACAGCGAGAAATCTTCTTTGAGCAGGCCCGACACGAATCGCCCACGCTGATCGGTGACGGTGGCCGACACGTTGATGAGTTCGACGCCGCTGCGAAAACGAAATCCGTCCTCGGTGGGCTCGCGCCTGGTTCCCTGCTGGCCCTGCAAGATCGAGGAGGAAAGCGCCACCAACGCAAGCAGCATTCCGATCGAACGCGTGGAGCGAGGATTCATCAAAGCCATGTTACTGCCTGCTTGCAGAAGCGACGACGGGCGGCTGCCGGCGATCGACATGCGGGACGACCTGATCGTCGGCCCTGAAGCTCACCCGGTAACGCCCCACGTCGGCAATGTGATCGAGTGAAACGACAAACGGTGATTCATCACCCGCCGCCAGCGTCCGGAAATCCAGTGGTCCCTGAAGACTGGTGATGAACGCGCCGCTGCGATCGAAGACGAACACCACGACATTCACGCCCGCCAGTTGCCGGCCTGTTCGAGAATTTCGAACCAGACCGGTAATCGACAACCGATCTTCCGACAACTCATGGCGCAAGGAAAGGAGCTCCAGCGAAGCTGATGTCGTGCCCGCGGCACGCGCCGCGACGGGGGCGGGCTGCGCGCCACCTTCGTTCGACACCAGCAGTACGGTCACGAGCGTTCCGATCACCAGAATCCCAAGCGATAGGGGAATCGCCAGCCGCCAGATCGATGAAGCGGGTTCCGACGTCGTGTGAAAGAGGTCGTGATGTTGCACCGTATCCGGTTGAAGCGCAACGCGGTCAGCGGGCGCGTCGAACGTTTGTTGGATCACAACTGGTTCGGGGGCGGCCGCTGCCGCCGACAGCAAAGCCTCCACGCGTGCAGCCGATCGCCGGCGCGCTGCGCGCATCAACTGCCAGTTGAGGACGGCCAGGATCGCGGCCGCGGCCAGCGACAGAATCGTCACGATCAAGAGGATGGTGTTCATAAGGCGCTTCTCATCTCAATCTGAATTCCACCGCCACCTCGACGAGGACGTCCACAGGCGCGCCGCGGCGCTGGGCCGGCGAAAACCGCCACTGTCGCACGGCTGCCATCGCACGTTCGTTGAGGCCATACCCGAGTCCGTCGATGATCTTGATGTCGCCCACTGATCCATCCTGACGGACGACGATCTCCATGACGACTTCACCTTCGACGTTTCGCTGCCGAGCGTCCTCCGTGTAGTCGGGCTTCACCTCGCGGAGCAATCGTGGTGGGGTGATGCCGCTGCCGGGACGGTACGGGCCCCCGCCAGTGCCCCCGCCAGACCCGGCACCGATACCTGTGCCGTCGCCTTCACCGAGGCCCGTGCCTCGACCTGAGCCGACGCCGCCTCCCTCGCCGGGTCCCCGACTCTCTGACTGCGCGGGCGTTTGTTCCAATACCCCTGCGCGATCGCGCGTGTCTGCCGGAGCGGTGACGACCGGCGCGACCACCGGCTTGAGCGGTTCAGCTTTGAGCACCTCGGGCTTCGGTTCCGGTGGCTTCGCAACCGGCACGATTGGATCGGGCTGCTTGCGAGCGGGCAGCGGACTGCTGATACGGGCGACGCCTTTGCGTTCTGCTTTCGGCGGCGGCGTCCGCTGCTTCAAACCTCCGCCCCCGCCCCCGCCGCCGGGGCCGGGTGTTGCCAGAAACACCAGGCGCAAGGGGACCTTTTGCTGAGTTGTTTCGACCACGGGCGCGGCCGGTGTCAAACCAACCGTGGTCAGTACCAGAGATGCCGCAACGACACTGGCGTGCACCGCGCTCGAAAAAGCAATGGGAAGCCCGGCCGATCGCCGAGCTTCCGACTGACGTCGAAAGAGCGGCCGCGGCCCATGGCTGCCCAGACTGGCAAACGCCCCATGTTGCTTGAGCATCTGGACCGCGGTCACGGCGTCCGTCCACGCGACGTAGCGCTCGCCCCCGACCTCGATCGTTGGTAGATCCGAGCGGTCGGCGAGATCCTCGATGCGCGCCAGCGGCACCCCGGCGGCGCGAGCAATCTCGTCGAGGGCGCAAACGTCTGACAGAGGTGTTTCAGTCGACACGGCCATAGTCAGTTCCGGCACCCAAATCTAGGCAAAACCCTTGCCGCCCGGGACGGGCATTTTCAGCCCGTAATAGGCCGCTATCTGCGGGAATTTGCGCTCCGGACGCCCTCTTGGCGGGACAGGGGTGTCCTCTTTCTCTCGGCTCTCGGCTCTCGGCTCTCGGCTGAAGGCTGAAAGCTGAAGGCTGAAGGCTGATGGCTACCTTGTCCCTTCGACAAAAACCATCCCTCCGCGGTCGGCAAGCGTTCGAACCGCGCGGAAACCTGCTCCCTTGAGTGTGTCGACCGATCCACCAGACGCTTGGTACGCGGTGTTGATCGGCGGGGGTCGTCGGAACAGGCGCGTCAATCCCACCGGTCGTCCCGTTTCAATCACGATGATGCGACCGCGCGGTGCAAGCACGCGTGCCGCTTCCTCCGCGAGCACGCGGCGACTCTCGTCGGTCAGCGATCCAAGCAAGTCTGCGGTGCTGTCCACGACGACGAGATTGAACGCCGAGTCGCTGAACGGAAGCTTCTTGAGGTCGGTGCGTTCGACATCGATGAGCACTCCCGCGCGTTCGGCACCCTGGCGCGCCCGTGTCTCCATGGCGTCGCTCGCAACCGCAACGGCTGCGCGGCCACTCAATCCGACCTTCGAACCAAGCGCACCAAGGAGAACCGGATCCACGCAGCCGATCTGCAGCAACTGATCGCCAAGCCTGACGCCAGTCATGGCGACCGACAACGCGTGCGGCTCGCCGCTCTTCCGGAAGGGAAACATCCTCCCATGATATAGTTGCCGGCCGTGAAACCCATCGAAATCGCGCCACCGCAAGGCAAGTTGGGTGTCATGCTGGTCGGGCTCGGGGCCGTCAGCACGACCCTGATTGCCGGAGTGGTGGCTATCCGTAAAGGTCTTGCCGAACCAATCGGATCGCTCACCCAGATGGGGACGATCCGGCTCGGGAAACGCACCGAAGGTCGTTCTCCAAGAATCAAGGATGTCGTGACGCTCGCCGGTCTGGATGATTTGGTGTTTACGGGCTGGGACATCTTTGCGGAGGACTGTTACGGGGCTGCCAAAACGGCCGGAGTTCTCGACAAGGATCTGCTCGAGCAGATTCGTCCGGAGCTTCAAGCCATCAAGCCATTGCCCGCGGTGTTCGACCCTCACTACGTCAAACGCCTTGATGGTCCGAATGTCAAAAAGGGGAGGAACAAGCGCGATCTGGCCGATCAGGTGGTCGAAGATATCCGGCGCTTCAAAAAGGAAAACCGGCTCGACCGTGTCGTGATGGTGTGGTGCGGCAGCACGGAGATCTTCCTCACTGAGGCGCCCGTGCACGCGTCTCTCAAAGCGTTCGAGAAGGGTCTCGAGCAGAACGATCCATCTATTCCGTCGAGCATGGTGTACGCGTACGCCGCTATCAAGGAAGCGGTGCCGTACGCAAACGCTGCCCCCAACCTGACGGCCGATATTCCCGCGATGATCGAGCTGGCTCAGGAGACCAGGACTCCGGTTGCGGGCAAGGATCTGAAGACCGGTCAGACCTTGATCAAGACGATTATCGCGCCGGGACTAAAAGCCCGTCTGCTCGGCGTGAAGGGATGGTACTCGACGAACATTCTCGGCAACCGCGACGGCGAAGTGCTCGATGATCCCGAATCGTTCAAGACAAAAGAGGAGAGCAAGAAATCCGTCCTCGATTACATCCTGCAACCCCAGCTCTACCCGCAACTCTACAAGGACCTCTGTCATCTCGTCCGAATCAACTACTATCCTCCGCGCGGCGACAACAAAGAGGGATGGGACAACGTCGACATGTTCGGATGGCTCGGCTATCCGATGCAGTTGAAGATCAATTTCCTCTGCCGCGACAGCATTCTGGCCGCGCCAATCGTGCTCGATGTGGTGCTGTTTCTCGACCTCGCGCGTCGTGCCGGACTGTCAGGAATCCAGGAGTGGCTGTCGTTCTACTTCAAGAGCCCCATGCACGCCCCCGGACTGTACCCGGAGCACGACTTGTTCATCCAGCTGATGAAGTTGAAGAATACGCTCAGGTATCTGAAGGGTGAAGAGCTGATTACCCATCTCGGCCGGGAATACTACGACTGATTCGCCCTATGCCTCCAAAGAGACTCTTTCCGGCGGTACTCGGCGGGCTCTTCATCGGAATCATGTCGTCCCTGCCCCTGGTGAGCCTGGGCAACTGCATCTGTTGCCTGTGGATCGTGGGTGGGGGATTTCTGGCAGCTTATCTCAGCCAGCAGGACCATCCGTCTCCGATCACCACGTCCGACGGGGCGCTGGCGGGGTTTCTGGCCGGGGTGCTCGGCGCCGTTTTCTGCACGATCATTGCGATCCCCATCGAGGCCATGATGGGGCCGATTCAGGCCCAGTTGGTGGAACGTGTGTTGAGTACTCGAGGTGATATCCCCCCGGGTGTACGTGAAATGTTCGAGAACCTTCAGACGGGCGGGGTTTCGGTTGTCATTTCCGCCATCATCCGGTTCTGCACGATGCTGATCCTCGGCGCGATTTTTTCCACCATTGGCGGCGTCCTTGGTGCGGTGTTCACCCGTCGGCCGACACCCCCGGCGACGGTTCCGCCCATGCCCCCGGACGTCTGGTCGCAGCCGCAATAGGCCAATTGACGTCCGCCTGAAGGCGGACGCTACGCCTGAATACACCACACCCGACGCCGCAAGCCGGCGTTGAAGCGAGTCGCTCGAGTGCCGTAGCGGCTGAAGGCGGACGCTACGCCTGAATACACCGCACCCGACGCCGCAAGCCGGCGTTGAAGCGAGTCGCTCGAGTGCCGTAGCGGCCGGCTTTAGCCGGCCGTGTGCAAGGCCGCGCACTTTTGTGCAGTTCACGTGAAGAAAATTGTAAGAACTGACTATCGTTGCGCGCCGTTGCAGCCGAAAGCAAACCAGGCGGGAGTTGTCTCAGTTTTGAAACAGGTGCCACCAAGCACTGACCACTAACCACTGACCACTGACTACTGAACAATATGTACGAAGAATATTACGGCCTGGCGGAAAAGCCGTTCAGCCTGACACCCGACCCGAAATACCTCTACAAGAGCCAGTCGCACGGCAGCGCCTTCGATCTGCTGCAGTACGCCATCCGTCGCCGGGAGGGTTTCGTGGTGATGACGGGCGACATTGGCACCGGGAAGACGACCGTCTGCCGGGCGCTGCTCGAGCACATCGATCGCAAGACCTTCTCGGCCCTGGTCCTGAATCCGTTTCTTTCCGAGGAGGACCTGCTCAAACTCATCCTGCAGGATTTTGGCGTGGTGTCGCGCGACGACGTCAAAAGCGGCCGCCTGGCACGCGTGACCAAGCAGGAGCTGATTGATGCGCTCTACGATTTCCTGCTCGGCCTGTTGCCTCTGCGCGCCAGTGCGGTGTTGATCATCGACGAAGCGCAGAACCTTCCGCTCAAAGTTCTCGAACAGATTCGCATCCTCTCCAATCTCGAGACCGACAAAGACAAACTTCTTCAGATCGTTCTGGTCGGGCAGCTCGATTTGAAAATGCTGCTGCGATCGCCCGAGATGCGCCAACTCGATCAGCGCGTGTCGATTCGGTACGAATTGAAGCCCCTGACGCGCAGCGAGGTGGCCGCCTACATCGCACATCGGCTCGCCCTGGCGGGCGGATCCGCAGTTTCATTCGAAGAGAAGGCCCTTCAGTTGATTCACAAGTTCGCGAAAGGGATCCCGCGACTCGTGAATCTGATCTGCGACAGGACCCTGCTGGCCGCGTACTCGGCGCGCACCAACCGCATCTCGCCGGGCCTGGTGCAGAGCGCGGTCAACAGCCTCGAACTCCAGCCGCCCAGCATTTCCGAGCGCATCGCGTGGTTGAAGCGCAAAGTGACGGCGCCTGCCCCGCTGGTCGATGTGCCGCGGTCATGAGCTCAATCCTCGAGGCACTCAAACGCCGTCCGAGAACCTCGGATCGGCTGGGTCATCCGGCCAGTCGTACCGGACAAGCGGACGTCGTCCTCGAGACGCTTGGATACGGCAGGAAACCATCGCCGTTCGGCCGGTTGATCGAAATCGGCCGCGTCATCCTGTACGCACTTGCGGCGCTCGGCTTCCTGACGGGAGCCTGGTATCTGGCAAGTCTCAGGACAGGTGTGAAGCCGGCAAATCTTCCGCCTTCCGCCTTCAGCCGTCGGCCTTGAGATTTGGGCCAACTTAACCTACCCTCGCTCCGCTATGACCGATTCGAATGTCACTGAAATCTCCGCGCTGCTTCAGGAAGATCGTGTCTTTCCGCCACCGCCTGGCTTCAGGGAGCGCGCGAACGTACGCGATCCGAAAGTCTACGAGGAGGCCGAGAGAGATCCCGAAGCATTCTGGGCCGCGTTCGCACGAGAGCTCGAGTGGATGCGCCCCTGGGATTCGGTGCTCGACTGGCAGCCTCCAAACGTCAGGTGGTTCGTGGGCGGGAAGCTGAACGCGTCGGTCAATTGCGTCGATCGACATGCGCGGTCCGCACGACGCAACAAGGCGGCAATCGTCTGGGAAGGTGAGCCGGGCGAGCGGCGGACGCTCACCTACTGGGACCTGTACCGTCAGGTCAGCATGTTCGCGAACGTGCTCAAATCGTTTGGCGTCCGGAAAGGCGATCGGGTTGCCATCTATCTTCCGCTCATCCCCGAGCTGGCCATTGCCATGCTGGCCTGCGCGAGGCTCGGCGCGGTTCACAGCATCGTCTTTGGCGGGTTCAGTGCCGAGTCGCTGAGCGATCGAATCAATGACGCGAAAGCAAAGCTGCTGATTACCGCCGACGGAGGTTATCGCCGCGGTCAAATCGTCCCTTTGAAGCAAGTGGCTGACGAGGCTCTCCAGACGACGCCATCCATTGAGAACGTTGTCGTCGTCCAGCGCGATGGCAGGGCCATGCCGGTTCACATCAAGGAGGGACGTGACCACTGGTACCACCGACTGATGCAGGAGGTGCCGCTCGCCTGCGAGCCCGAAGCCATGGACGCCGAGGACATGCTCTACATCCTCTACACGTCCGGCACCACCGGCAAACCGAAAGGCATCGTTCACACCACGGGCGGGTATCTTGTCGGCACCTACGCAACGACCAAGTGGGTCTTCGATCTCAAAGAAGACGATGTGTTCTGGTGCACGGCGGATATCGGCTGGGTCACTGGTCACAGCTATGTTGTGTATGGCCCGCTCGCCAACGGCGCAACCGTCGTCATGTACGAGGGTGCGCCGGACTGGCCGCAGAAGGATCGATTCTGGGAAATCATCGAGCGCTACGGTGTCACGATCTTCTACACCGCGCCGACTGCCATCCGCGCGTTCATGAAGTGGGGGACGTCGTGGCCGAAGAAGCACGACATGTCAACCTTGCGTCTGCTTGGCTCGGTCGGAGAACCGATCAACCCGGAGGCTTGGGTCTGGTACTACCTGAACATTGGCGGTGAACGGTGCCCGGTCGTCGACACGTGGTGGCAAACCGAAACCGGCCAGATCCTGATCACGCCGTTGCCCGGGATCACAACGCTCAAGCCGGGGTCAGCAACGCGTCCGTTTCCGGGCATTAAAGCGGAAATTCGAACAGCGAGCGGTAGCGCCATCGATGTCGGCGGAGGGCTGTTGGCTCTCACACGCCCCTGGCCCGGGATGTTGCGTGGCATTTACGGCGATCCCGAACGCTATGTGCGCCAGTACTGGAGCAAGTGGACGCCCGATGTGTACTTCACCGGGGACGGCGCCAAACGCGACGCGGACGGCTATTTCTGGCTGCTCGGACGAGTCGATGACGTCATCAACGTCGCCGGACATCGCATCGGAACAATGGAGGTCGAGAGCGCGCTCGTCGATCATCCAAGCGTGGCCGAAGCTGCAGTTGTTGGCCGCGCGCACGAGATCAAGGGTCAAGCCATTTCCGCGTTCGTCATCTTGAAAGAAGGCGCCGCACACGACAATTCTCTGGTTGACGAGCTCAAAGACCACGTGGTGAAAAAGATTGGCGCCATTGCAAAGCCGGATGACGTTCTCTTTGCCGCAGACCTTCCCAAAACCCGATCGGGCAAAATCATGCGTCGGTTGCTGAAGGATATTGCCGAAGGAAAAGCGCTCGGGGACACGACGACGCTGGCCGATCCGGGAGTGGTGGCGAAGTTGAAGGAGAAGTACGAGGAAGAGGGTTAGGGATTTGGCGATTGGTGATTTGTGATTGGTGAATCGTTGGTGATTGGTGAGGTCTGATTTAAGGCCTAAGAGTCCGGTCGTCCAACCGAAAGCTCCGGAGATCTGCCCTAGTCACGCCTGTCCAGGGTCGCAACGACCGACCGCCATCATTTCGAACCGCTCGCGGCAAGGTTCTCGCTCGAGCTGCTTCCGTAATATCTGCGCACCAGCGCGGGCCCCGAGATCGCAGATTGTGCCGAAGTTTCAACGAGAGAGACGTCACTGGCGGTGATCGCGCTGGCATGCCGTTCGCGATGACGATGGTAGAATGCCATGCAAAAGCCTTCACCAATGTCAGACAGCGCACGGCTGGTTACCGCCGAAGAATTCGAGCGCTATCCAGACGACGACTATCGGTACGAGCTCGTCGAAGGACGCGTCGTGCGCATGAACCCGCCGGGGAGTCGTCATGGGCACCTCGCTTTGAATGTTGGCGCGCTGCTCAGCGGACATGTCAGAAAACGGGGACTGGGAGCGGTGATGGTCGAGTCCGGATTCACCTTGGCGAGGAATCCCGACACGGTTCGTGGCCCGGACGTGTCCTTCGTCCGGCAGGATCGGATTCCACACGAAGGCCTGCCCAAAGGGTTTTGGCAAGGCGCCCCCGATCTTGCCGTCGAAGTAATCTCACCGGACGACCGGGGAGCCTCATTGCGCACGAAGATCAGCGACTACCTCGTCAGGGGTGTCGTTCTCGTGGTCGTGATCGACCCTGACAAAGAGAACGTGACTGTTCACCGCCGCCTGGCGGCGCCCGTAGTGTTGAGTTCAGGAGACGAGTTGAACCTGGAGGACGTGGTGGAAGGTTTCCGCTGCCCGGTTGGTGAGATCTTTGGCTGAGCCCCACGCAGGCCTCCGGGGCCTGCGCTACACATTTCTTACCTCGGGCCACTGCCGCTGCGTTCAGCCCTGTTGAGGCAAGTGTTATGAGCCCGGCTTCCAGTTCAAGATGACCGTGATGGGTATTGCCTCGTCGTTCCGCCGCTGCAGGAGAAACCGCTGGCCGTCATTGAAGACAGCGTACTGCTTCCCGTAGGCCTCACGGTCGAGCGATGTGATGCCAGTGTCGAACAAAACGTTCGGCGTACCGTACACGGGGACCTGCCCTGTTATGTCGATATTCATGGCCACCAGCTTGTTGTCGCGCGTGAGATAAAAGAGCTCCTTCCCATCGCGCCGCCATTGAGGTTGAGAGCCGCCCCCCTGCGAAAGCTGCCACCTGGCCGCGGCCTTCGGAAACTCTTGCAGCACAACTTCCGACTGACCTCTTTCGATCACGGCGTACGTGATCCATCGACCGTCGGGTGAGATGCGCGCGTCTCTTTCGTCGGCGCTGCTCGCAGCAAACGCCCATGGACGATCGGGCGACTCGAGCGGCATCACCCAGATGTCCCAGTCGTTTGTCGCGCCTGGCGTTCGATAGACGAG